>CALMVN010000146.1:284-67253 GCA_937873225.1 uncultured Acetobacteraceae bacterium | reverse complement strand
CCATAGGCTGAACACGATGGCGCCGAAGCCGAGCAGGATCACGGAGAAGATCAGCCGGCCGCGCGTGCCGATTCGGGCCAGCGCCGCGGCGACGGAGCGCTCGACCTCGGCGCGGAAGCGCAGCCGGTCGACCGGCTCGTGGGTGAAGGCCTGCACCGTGCGGAGCGCGTTGACGGTCTCCTCGGCGTAGGCGCCGAGGTCAGCGACGCGGTCCTGGGCGGCGCGGGACAGGCGGCGCTCGCGCCTGCCGAACAGCACCAGCGGCAGCAGCACCAGCGGCACCACCAGGAGCACGATGGCGGTGAGCTTGGGGCTGGTGACCAGCAGCATGACCAGGGCGCCGAGCAGGAGCAGGGCGCTGCGCAGCCATTGCGAGATCGCCGAGCCGATCAGCGATTGCAGCACCGAGATGTCGGCGGTGAGGCGGGCCAGGATGTCGCCGGTGCGGGCGGTCTCGAAGAAGGCGGGCGACAGGGACACGACCCGGTCGAACAGGTCCCGGCGGAGGTCGGCGGCGATGCGCTCGCCGAGCCAGGAGACCAGGGTGTAGCGGAGCACGGTGGCCACGGCGAGCGCGGTGACCACGGCCGCCATCGCCAGCGCCGCCGCGTCGAGATGCGCCATGCTGCCGCTGGCGAAGCCGCGGTCGATCAGGCGGCGCACGCCCTGGCCCAGCGCCAGCACCAGCGCGGCGGCGGCCAGCAGCGACAAGGACGCGCCCATCACGCGCAGCCTGTACGGGCGCATGTAGGGCAGCAGCAGGCCGAGCGGGCCGATCGCGACCGTGCGCCACGCCCGGAGCGGGGGGCGTGGCGGCACCGGCGGCGGGGCGGCGGCTAGAACCGTTCCGTCCATGGCCGCAGGTCGATCTCGTGGCTCCAGGCGCTGCGCGGCTGGCGGAGGAGGTGCAGGTATGCGTCCGCGATGGCGTCGGGATCGAGCCGGCTGTCCGGCTCGCCCTCCGGGTTGGGGTTGGCGTCGCTGCGTATGCCGCCGTCGACCAGCACGTGCGCGACGTGGATGCCCTTCGGCCCCAGCTCGCGCGCCATGCTCTGCGCCAGCCCGCGCAGCGCGAACTTGCCCATGGCGAAGGAGGCGGAGCCGGCAAATCCCTTGATGCTGGCCGATGCGCCCGTGAACACGATCGTGCCGGAGCCGCGCGGCAGCATCGCCCGCGCCGCCCCCTGCCCGACCAGGAAGCCGCCGAACGCGGTGACCGCGAGTCCGCGCGCCACCTCGGCGGGATCCAGCGTCGCGATCGGGCCGCGGGCGCGGGCGCTCGGGTTGTAGACCACCACGTCCGGGACCCCGAGGGCGGCGCGCACGGCGTCGAACAGTTCGGCCACCTGCTCCGGCTCGGCGGCGTCGCAGGCGAAGGCGCGCGCGCCGGTCTCGGCGACCAGGCCGGACAGCTTACCGGTGTTTCGCGCCGCCAGCGCCACCCGCCATCCAGCCGTGGACAGCCTGCGGGCGAGCGCGGCGCTCAGCCCGCTGCCCGCGCCGACGATCAGGGCGGTGGTCGCCGCGTCGGATGCCATGAGGGTGCCTCCATTCCGGTCTTGCGCGCTGCGCCACGCGCCGGCTCCTGGGTTGAAGCACGTCCGCGCCGGCCCGGCGAGGCGGGCGGCGCGGCTAGCCGGCGGGAATGGTGATCAGGGTGCCGGGGGTGCTGCTGGTCTTCGCCAGCGCCAGCAGGATCTGCAGCATGGTGAAGGCGAGCTTGCTGTCGAAGTCGTCATCGGCGATCCAGAACCACTTGTGTTCGTACTCGACCTCGGTAAAGGCGTCCGCAGGCGCGGAGCGGCCGGAATGGATCACCACCGCCGGCTTGTGCTCGCGGCCGATCTCGCCGACCGTCGGCATGGTCCGGCCGCGCCGGACGTCCGCCGCCGGCACCTCGACCTGGAACGCGAGCTGGCCCAGCACGCCCAGCATCGAGCGGGTCAGGATCGCGACCTGGCCGGGCCGGTCGGGGATGCGGCCATAGATCACCTCCGCCTTGGTCGCCTGAACCGGCAGGTCGAGCAGGCGCTTGGCGTCGCGCACGACCGGGGCGAGGTCCGGGTCCCGCGTCGGGGCGAAGGCCAGGAAGATGCGGCCGGATCCCTTCTCCTTCTCGTCGGTCGCCTTCGCGCTGTGCTCGAACTGGATGTTGAGCAGGCCCGCGATCTGCAGCAGGCGGAGGTCGTAGAGCAGGTCGAAGAACTGCGGCGTTCCTGCCTCCTGCCGCCCGCCCAGGCTGGACGCGTTGGACATGCCGTTGATCGACTGCACGCCGAGGCGGAACAGCACGTCGACCGGCAGCCCGCCCAGCACCAGCGGCAGCAGGTTGCCCGGCGGCAGCGGCCGCAGGAAGCTTTGCGCGAACTGGTCGCCGGTCACCGGCTGGAAGGTGAAGGTCGGGCTTTCCTGCAGCTGCAAGGTGCCGGCGCCGTTCAGGTAGTTGCTCGGGTTGGCGGTCGGGAACAGCTCGAACCCGCCGGACACGCTGCGCTGCAGCTGGTAGCCGGAGATCACCTGGGTGGCGTCGAGGAAGCTTGGCGTGTCGGCGTAGCGCAGGCGCACCACGTTCAGCAGCGTTTGCCGCTTTTCCGCGGTGGTCAGCGCTCGGGAATAGCCGGTCTGGTCGGCGTCGAGCTGGGTCGGCCCGAGGTTCAAGCAGCCGCACAGCAGGGCGCAGCAGCACAGGAGGACCGGGGCCTTGTGCGAGCGGTGGCCCGGCCGGGCACCTGCATATCGGACGCGATCCCTCTGCGCGACCCTGTTCATCGGGACGGACGTGGCGCGGGCTGCCCGTTGCTGCTGCAGGCGTGGCCGGTTGGCACCTCGTTCCCGGACTGCAAGAACCTCGTCCTCCGGTGTCCCGGCACTGCCGTTGCGTCGGCCAGCCGTTCCGATGGTGTGGCGGACGAACACCCTGTAGACCGGACGCCGGTCGCGCAAGCCCGCGGCACGGGCGGCCGGGCGGCTTGCCGTACGGAACTTTCGGCCAGGGATCGGACCGCGCATGCTCAAGTCGACGATCGCGCGCGTGGTGGGGGTCTCGGTGCGGCGGCCCTGGGTGGTGATCGTGCTGGCGCTGGTCGTCACGCTGGCGGCGGGCAGCTACGCGGCGACGCACTGGACGGTGAACACCGACACCATGCGGATCATGCCGGACAGCCTGCCGTGGCGCCGCACGCAGATCGCCTACGAGCGTGCGTTTCCGCCGAGCGCGATCCTGGCCGTGGTGGAGGCGCCGACGGCGGAGCTGACCGACCTCGCCACCGAAACCCTGATGGCGGCGCTGTCGACGCAGCACGACCGGTTCCACTCGGTGCACCGGGCGCAGGACGACCTGTTCCTGCGCCGGGAGGCGCTGCTGTTCCGCAGCCCGGCCCAGGTGGCGCAGACCGCGCGGCAGCTCGGCGGCGCGCAGCCGCTGTTCGCGGAGCTGGCCGCCGATCCCACCCTACGCGGTGCGGCCGGCGCGCTGATCTTCGGCGAGCGGGCGGTGGAAGGCGGGCAGGCGAAGCCGGAGGGCTTGACCAGGCCGATGCAGGCGCTGTCGGACACGCTGGACGACGTGTTCGCCGGCCGGTTCGCGAGCTTCTCCTGGCGCACCCTGATGGGCGGCCCGGAGCCGGCCGACAGCCGCCGCGGCTTCATCCAGATCGACCCGGTGCTGGACACCCACTCGCTGCAGCCGGGCCACGCGGCGACTGCGGCGATCGAGCAGGCGGCGGCGCGGACCGACATCGCCGGCCGCTTCGGCGCCACCCTGCGGCTGACCGGCACCGCGCCGATCAACGACCAGCAGTTCTCCACCCTGCAGCGCGAAAGCAAGTGGACCCTGCTCGGCACGGCGCTGGCGGTGCTGGTGATCCTGTGGCTGGCGCTGCGCTCGGGGCGGATCATCCTGGCGGTGGCGCTGAGCCTCGGCGCCGGGTTCGCGGTGACGGCAGCACTCGGGCTGCTGATGGTCGGCAGCTTCAACCTGATCTCGGTCGCCTTCGCGGTGCTGTTCGTCGGGCTGGGCGCGGATTTCGGCATCCAGTTCAGCGTGCGCTACCGCTCCGAGCGACACGACCACGACGAGGTGCACCAGGCGCTGCGGGGAGCGGCGCTCAAGGCCGGGGTGCCGCTGCTGCTGGCGACCGCCGGCACCGCGGCCGGGTTCTTCTCGTTCCTGCCCACCGCGTATCGCGGCATGGCGGAGCTGGGACAGATCGCCGGCGTCGGCATGCTGGCCGCGTTCACCATGACGCTGACCCTCCTGCCGGCGCTGCTGACGGTGCTCAAGCCGCCGGGCGAGCCGGACCGGCTCGGCTTCAAGGCGCTGGCCCCGGTGGACCGGTTTCTGGCCGCGCACCGGGTGGCGGTGGTGGCGGGTACCATCGGCGTGGTGCTGCTGGCGTCGCCGCTGCTGCTTCGGCTCCGGCTCGATTTCGATGCCACCCACATGCAGCCGCCGAACGCCCCGGCGGTGCGCGCCTACCACCAGCTGGCGCGCGACCCGCTGGCGAACATCCAGGCGATCAACGTGGCCGCCCCCTCGCTCGCGGCGGCGCGGACGCTGGCGGAGCGGCTGCGTGGCCTGAAGCAGGTGTCGGAGGTGCGGACGGTGGACGTGCTGGTGCCGGCGGACCAGGCGGCGAAGCTGCCGCTGGTGGAGCGCGCGGCGGTGCCGCTGGGGCCGGCGCTGATGCCGCGCGAGGTCAAGCCGGCGCCGACCGATGCCGACGACATCGCGGCGATCCGGCAGGCGGCCACGGGGTTGGCGCCGATCGAGCGCGACGGGGGTGACGCCGGTGCGGCTGCCCATCGGCTGCGGCCGCTGCTCCTGCGGCTGGCGGAGGCGGACGTCGAGACCCGCCGCCGTGCCGCCACCGCGCTCGTGGTGCCGCTGCGTGCGGATCTCGCGCTGCTGCGCGACATGCTGCGTCCGGAGCATGCCAGCGTCTCCGACGTGCCGGCCGAGCTGCGCCGCGACTGGCTGGCCCCGGACGGGCAGGCGCGGGTGGAGGTGGTGCCGCGCGGCGACGCCAACGACACCCGGACCATGGCCCGCTTCGCCCGCGCCGTGCTGGCGGTGGCGCCGGAGGCGAGCGGCGCGCCGGTGGCGCTGGTGGGTTCGGAGCGCACGGTGACGCATGCCTTCCTCGAGGCGGGCGCGGTCGCGGTGCTGTCGATCGCGGCCATCCTGTGGGTGACGCTGCGCCGGCTGGGCGACGTGCTGCTGACCCTGCTGCCGTTGCTGGTGGCGGCGCTGGTCACGCTGGAACTGGTGTCGCTGATTGGCGAGCCGCTCAACTTCGCCAACATCATCGCCCTGCCGCTGCTGCTGGGCGTCGGCGTCGCGTTCAAGATCTACTACATCACCGCCTGGCGCGCCGGCGCCACCCACCTGCTGGAAACCGCGCTGACCCGGGCGATCGTGTTCTCCTCCCTGACCACCGCCACCGCCTTCGGCTCGCTCTGGCTGTCCAGCCAGCCCGGCCTGTCCAGCATGGGCAAGCTGATGGCGCTGGCGCTCGCCTGCACCCTGGCCGCCGCCGTGCTGTTCCAGCCGGCGCTGATGGGGCCGCCGCGCAAGCGCACCGGCACCGGGCCGGAGCCAGAGTTCTGAGCCGTCCCGCTGCCTTCGGCGTGGACGTCGTGGTCGCCCCGTTCCATGCCGGCATGCGGGAGGTGCGCGTCGGCAAGGGGCCGGACCGCCTGCTCGCGGCCGGGCTGCTGGACGCGCTGCGCGGCGGCGGCGCCGAGCCGAGGCTGGTCGGACTCGGCGACGTCGACCGCCACGAGGGCGAGATCGGCCGCAGCTTCGAGGTGATGCGGCGGGTGGCGGTCGCGGTGGCCGACGCGGTCCGCGCCGATCGGTTCCCGCTGGTGCTCGCCGGCAACTGCAACGCCAGCGTCGGCACCTATGCCGGGCTGGGCGACCCCGGCATCGGCGTGGCGTGGTTCGACGCGCATCCGGACTTCAACACCCCGGACGAGGCCACCGGCGGCTATCTCGACGGCATGGGCGTCGCCACCCTCGCCGGCCAGTGCTGGCACCGGCTTGCCGCGAGCGTGCCGGGCTTCCGGCCGCTTGCGCTCGACCGGCTGCTCTTCTGCGGCATACGCGACTTCGAGCCCGGCCAGCGCGACAAGGTGGAGCGCCACGGCATCCGCGCCGTCTGCGGCTCGACCGGGCAGGCGGTGGATTTTGCGCGCGAGCTGGACCATGCCTTCGCCGGGATGCCCACGCGCGTGATGGTGCATCTCGATCTCGACTGCCTCGACACCGCGGTGGGACAGGCGAACGACTACGCGGCGCCCGGCGGGCTGAGCGCCGAGGACCTTTGCGCCTGCCTGGACCGGCTGCGCGCGCGGGCCCATCCGGTCGCGATGACGATCGCCTCGTTCGATCCCGACCGTCCCGGCAACCGCGCGATCGCCGCCGCGGCCATCCAGGCGGGCCGGATCGTCGTGGGTGCAGGTCCGGTTTGAGCACCAGGCAAGGTGACGGTACCGCCTCGCTGCGGCATGGTGCCGCCGCCTTCGGTCCCGGTGGACGCGCAGGCGCAACCGATCGGGCCCATGGACCAGAACCCGCCGCAATCGACCGGACACCAGCACGCCCGCTTCATTGACGGGCTGGAGCTGGAATGCGGCGCGACGCTGAAGCCACTGACCATGGCGTACCGCACCTATGGCCGGTTGAGCGAGGCGGCCGACAACGCCGTCCTGGTCTGCCACGCGCTGACCGGAGACCAGTACGTGGCGGAGGTCCATCCCGTCACCGGCAAGCCCGGCTGGTGGGACCGGCTGGTCGGGCCGGGCCTGCCGATCGACACCGACCGCTTCTTCGTGGTGTGCATCAACGTGCTGGGCGGCTGCATGGGCTCCACCGGCCCGCGCTCGGCGCGCAGCGAGGACGGCGGCGAGCCCTGGGGGACCGACTTCCCGCCGGTCACGGTGCGCGACATGGTCCGCGCCCAGGCGCTGGTGGTGAGCCGGCTCGGCATCGACCGGCTGTTCGCCGTCGTGGGCGGCTCCATGGGCGGGATGCAGGTGCTGAGCTGGGCCGCGACCTTCCCGGAACGGGTGTTCGCCGCCGTGCCGATCGCCACCGCCTCGTTCCATTCGGCGCAGAACATCGCCTTCAACGAGGTCAGCCGGCAGGCGATCTTCGCCGATCCGGACTGGCATGGCGGGCGCTACTGGCAGGACGGGCTGGTGCCGGCGCGCGGCCTGGCGGTGGCGCGCATGATGGCGCACATCACCTACCTGTCGGAGGAGGCGCTCACCCGGAAGTTCGGCCGGCGTGTCCGCACCGACCCGGCAGCACCCACCGGCAACGGCGCCGGCATCGGCCTGTTCGGCGAGATGTTCGAGGTCGAAAGCTACCTGCGCCACCAGGGGTCGAGCTTCGTGCGCCGGTTCGACGCCAACTCCTACCTGACCATCACCCGGGCGATGGACTATTTCGACGTGGCCGCCGACCATGGCGGCGACCTGGCGGCGGCGTTCGCCGGCACGTCCACCCGGTTCTGCGTGGTGTCGTTCTCCTCCGACTGGCTGTTCCCGACCGCGCAGAGCCGGGCGGTGGCGCGCGCGCTGAACAAGGCGGCCGCCAACGTCAGCTTCGTCGAGATCGAGACCGACAAGGGGCACGACGCGTTCCTGCTCGACGAGCCGGACTTCGACCGCACGGTGCGCGGCTTCCTGTCGGGATGCGCCGAGCATGCCGGGCTGGCCTGAGCCCCGGGGATGCGCCTCGACCAGAAGCTGATCGCGGAGATGATCGAGCCGAACACGCGCGTGCTGGACATCGGCAGCGGCGACGGCTCCTTGATCGAGCACCTGTTCCGCACCCGCAACTGCGACGCGCGCGGGATCGAGCTCGACATGGGCGAGGTGACGCGCTCGGTGGCGCACGGCCTGCCGGTGATGCACGGCGACGCCGACACCGACCTCGCGCACTACCCCGACGGCGCGTTCGACTACGTGGTGCTGAGCCGCACGCTGCAGGCGGTGGAGCGGCCGCAGGAGGTGCTGCGCCAGATGCTCCGGATCGGCCGGCACGCCGTGGTGTCGTTTCCGAACTTCGGCTACTGGCGCCTGCGGATGCAGCTGCTGCTGCGCGGCCGCATGCCGATGACCGAGGTGTGGGGCCGGCCCTGGTACGAGACCCCGAACATCCATCCCTGCACGGTGCGCGACTTCTTCGCCCTGTGCGCGGAGGAGGGCTACGCGATCCGGCGCTGGATGGCGGTGGACGACAAGGGCGACCGCGCGCCATGGCGCCGTTCGGTGCAGCTCGCCAACCTGTTCGGCGAGCAGGCCCTGTTCCTGCTGGAACGCCGTTCTAGCCCGGTTTCCGGCCACGGGGCGCGAGGGCGTCCGTCACCAGTCCGGTGACCAGGCCGAACAGCGCGTGCAGGCCGACCCGCCGTGCGACCGTGGCGGCACCCTCCTGCCGCGGCGTCGGCGTCAGGCGCAGCCGGGGACCGAGCAGGCCCCAGAACAGCAGGTAGAACGCCGCGCCATACAACAGGCTCCCGCCCGGCCCGCGCAGCACCGGCAGCGATCGCAGCGCCGGATAGGTGACGCCCATCGCCGCCGAGAGCGCGAGGTGGCCGCCGTGGTAGCGGAGCTGCTCGTCGAGCGCCGGCATCGAGTCCTGGTGCAGGTAGGGGGAGCCGAGCGCGTTGGCGGTCTTCCGGCCGAGCCTGACGATGTCGGACGGGGTGTTGCTGCTCCGCTCGATGCCGAGCAGCAGGGCGGTCAGCACGCTTCCGGCGACGACGCCGCCCAGTGCGCCCGAACCGACCCGTCGCGTCGTCTGGTCCATGCCTCGCCCCTGGTCCCGTGCTGGTCCGACGGCTTGAACCGGCCCGCGGCCTGGCCGGTTGCCTCGTTGCCGGCGATAAATCACGACGCTGAGGAGAGCGGCTGTTGATGACGGATCCCGGTTCCGCCGGTCGTGGGCTGGGCAGGACGCTGACCCTGCCGATGGCGTTCTGCGTGTCGCTGAAGCAGGTGATCGGCGGCGGCGTGGTGGTGCTGACCGGCACCGCGGTGGCGCTGACCGGCGCAGGCGCCGCGCCCGCCTACGGGCTGGCCTGCGTCGTGGTGCTGCTGGTCAGCCTGCCCTACGCGGTGCTGGGCGCGGCGCGGCCGGTGTCGGGCAGCCTGTACCGATGGCCGAGCCGGTTCATCGGCCCATCGGCCGGGTTCATCGCCTTCTGGATGGTGCTGAGCACCCATGTCGGGCTCGCGGCCTATGCCGCCACCTTCGGCGACACCCTGCACGCGCTGCTGCCGGCGGTGCCCGCCCGGGCCGGCGGGGTCGCGTCGCTCGCCCTGGTGCTGGGGCTGAACCTGCTCGGCACCGCGGTGTCGGCCCGGGCGGGAATCGCGATCACCGCGGCGGTGGCGTTGTCGCTGGGCGCCCTGGCCGTGGCCGGGGCGCCGCACGTGGTGCCGGGGCGGCTCGGGCACATGCTGCCGCATGGCTGGCACGGGCTGCTGTCGGCGGCGGCCCTGCTGACCTTCCCGATCAGCGGCGCCACGCTGGTGTCGGAGCTGTCGGGCGAGATGCGACGGCCGGGGCGCGACGTTCCGGTCGCCATCCTCGGCGCCACCGCCTGCGCCGCCCTGCTCTACGTCCTGGTGGCGCTGGTGGCGGCCGGCGTGCCGCCGGCAGGCCCGGGGGAACGGTCGCTGATCGCGGTGGCAGCAACCGTGATGCGGCCGGTGCCGCTGGCGCTGTTCGAGCTGGGGGCGGGGATCGTCAGCATGCTGGGGATCATGAACGCGCACATGCTTTGGGGCAGCCGCAGCATCCTGATGGCGGCCGCGGACGGCTGGCTGCCGCAGGCGTTCGGACGCACCAGCCGGCGCGGCGTGCCGGTTTGGCCGCTGCTGCTGCTGGGATCGATCGGTGCGGTGCCGCTGCTGGCCGGGCTGGACGTGGGCAGCATCATCCGGGTGAGCGGGCTCGGCGCCAGCATCTCGGCGATACTGTCCGTCGCCAGCGCGCCGCTCAACGCGCGCGCCGATCCTGCCGCCTACCGCGCCTCGCCGCTGCCGCTGCCGATAGGCCTGCGGCTACTGGCGGCGGGGCTGGCGATCGCGTCGCAGGGGCTGACGATCGTGCTGCTCCTGCGCGACCTGCCGGTTCGGCTGCTGTTGCCGTGGGGGCTGTGGCTGGCGGCCGGCGCCGCGATCATCGCAGCGCGGTGGCGGCTGGTCCGGGTGGATGACGGGGGCTAGACCGACTCCAGCCACTCGGTTTCGCGCACCACCACCGACCGCAACAGGCCGAGCACCGTGTCGCCGCCGCCGGAGCGGGTCGTCAGCGTGTCGCTGAGGCCGAGCCCGGCCACCTTGCCCGCGCCGAGCGCGCGTGTCCCGGTGAACGCCATCGACCAGTCGGCGAAGTGCCGCTCGGCGATCGGACCGGACTGCAGCACGACGATCTCGCCATGCCGCTCGTCGCACTGGATGCGCTCGAAGGCCGCCGTCACCGCCTCCATCGGCCCTTCCAGCACCTGGGCGAAGCATCCGTCGCTGAACAGCAGCCCGCCGGTGACCCCGTCGCGGGCATTGTTCTCGCGCGACCTGGCAAGGATCCCGCCGATGTTCTCCGATACCGTATCCGGCGCGCCCGGGATGCGGTTTCGGCTGCAATAGATCACCTGGTACAACTCGGACACGATCAAACTCCTTCAGTAAGCGGGGGTGGGTTGGAACTGGTTGTAGCCGGCGATCAGCCCGGCCACCTGCGCGACCGGGACCGGCCGGCTGAACAGGTAGCCCTGCACGGAGGTGCAGCCGCCGTCGCGTATCCGCTCCAGCTGGCCGGCGGTTTCCACCCCCTCGGCGATCGTGGCCATGCCCAGGCTGGCGCCGAGCGCCGTGATCGCCCGGATGATCGCGTTCTGCCCGACATCGTCGTCGCGGTCCTTCACGAACGACCGGTCGATCTTGATCTTGTCGAACGGGAAGCTGTGCAGCTGGCTCAGCGAGGAATAGCCGGTGCCGAAATCGTCCATCGCCACCCGCACGCCCATCCCGCGCAGCCGGTGCAGTGCGGCCAGCACCGGCTCGGCGTTGCGCAGAAGCACGCTTTCGGTGATCTCGATCTCCAGCCTGCGGCCGGGCAGGCCGGACAGGCTGAGCGCCCGGCCCACCGCCTCGACCAGCCGGTTCGTGTCCTCGAACTGGTAGGGCGACACGTTGACCGCGATGGTGACCGGCTCCGACCAGTGCGTCGCTTCCAGGCAGGCCTGGTTCAGCACCCACTCGCCGAGCGGCACGATCAGCCCGATCTCCTCGGCGAGCGGGATGAACTCGGCCGGCGACACCATGCCGCGCTCGGGATGGCGCCAGCGGAGCAGCGCCTCGAAGCCGACGATGGCATGGCGCTCCAGGTCGATCTGCGGCTGGTAGTGCAGCTCGAACTGGCGCAGCGCCAGCGCCTTGCGCAGGTCGATCTCGATCAGGCGCCGCGCCACCGCGCGCGCGTCCATCTCCGGCCTGAAGAAGCTGTGGGTGCTGCGGCCCATGGCCTTGGCGTCGTAGAGCGCCAGGTCGGCGTTGCGCAGCAGCTCGACGCGCGTGGCGCCATCCTCCGGAAAGACGGCGATGCCGATGCTGGCGCCGATGTTCACCAGGTGCCCGTCGACCAGGTAGGGCCGGCCGATCACGTCGGTGATCCGTCGCGCCAGCTGGTCCAGCACGGTCCGGTCCGGTGCCGGCGACACCAGCAGGGCGAACTCGTCGCCGCCGAGCCTGGACAGGGCGTCGTGCTGGCGCAGCACCGAGCGCAGCCGCCTGGCGACCAGGCAGAGCAGCCCGTCGCCGGTGGAATGGCCCAGCGTGTCGTTCACGCTCTTGAAGCGATCCAGATCGACCGCCATCACCGCGTGCCGCACCGGGTGCGGCGGATCGGCCGCGGGCTGGCCCGTCGGCTCGTGGTCGGGCCCGGTGTCGAGAAGAACGCTGATCCGGTCGTGGAACAGGGTGCGGCTGAGCAGGCCGGTCAAGGGATCGCACTTCGCCCGCTCGACCGCCTGCGCTTCCGCGGTGCGCTGCGCGGTCACCTCGGTGAAGGAGGCCATCCAGTGCCGGTCGACGAGCCCGCCCACGCGCAGCGAGAAGAAGCGTGCCCCCGGCGCCGCAAGCGTGACCTCCTGGGGGGTCCGGGTGTCGACCGCGCCCTGGCAGGCCTCGTGGACCTGCTGCACGACCGTCGTGGACAGAACGGCGCTGGCCTCCATCAGCATCAGCAGCGACCCGACTCCGCCGGCCACGGCAGGATCGATCTCCAGCATGGAGCGCAGCCGGCTGTTGACGAACAGGATGTCGAGCGTCCTGTTGAAGGTGACGAGGCCCGCTTCCAGGCCGTCAAGTGCGGCGCGCAGGTGCAGGCCCGCAACCGGCGCGCGCGCCTCGCCCGAGTCGTCCGGCCCGGCATCGTCCACGGGCTGGAAGGGCAGGGATTGGGAAGGATACGGCAACACGCTGGCTCCGCTTCCGGGCCGGCCCGTTCCTGCCGGACCACCCGATCGGTTTCGGTTGCCGCCACGATAGGAAGAATTCCCTTACGGATCGCTAACGACCCCGGCGCCTCGTGCCGCCAAAGGCTCCGGACGCGGACGGGATCGTTCCGGTTCATTGTTCCGGTGCGTTGAACCGGTCAGGATCGCCGCGTGCGTGCTGCCCGTTGGCGGAAGGAAGGCGATGTTCGGCTCGGTGGTTCTTGACGTCGCGATCGGGCTCTGCCTGCTGTTCCTGTTCGTCAGCCTGGTGTGCTCGGCGATACGCGAGGCGATCGAGGCCGTGCTCAACACCCGTGCCTCGGACCTGGAGCGCGGGATACGGGAGATGCTGGACGATCCCGCCGGACAGGGAGCGGCGCGCGCCCTGTATTCCCACCCGATGGTGTTCGCCCTGTTCGACGGGTCCTACGCGCCCGGGCAGTTGCGGCCGCACCGAAGCCTGCTGACCGGGACCCGGTCGCTGCGCATGCCGATCAGGCGGCGTGGCAACCTGCCCGCCTACATCCCGGCCGGGAACTTCGCGCGCGCATTCCTGGACCTCGTGGTGCGCGGACCGATCGGCGGCGCAGGTTCGGAAACGGGCGAGCCGGTCACGGTCCGGGCGCTGTCGGCACGGGCGCAGGCAATGCCGGACAGCCGCACCAGGCGGGCGCTGTTGAGCGCGCTGGACGGGGCGGAAGACGACCTCGGGCGCGTCCGGGAGGCGATCGAGCGCTGGTTCGACAGCTGCATGGAGCGGGTATCCGGCTGGTACAAGCGCCGCACGCAGGTGATGCTGTTCGGGATCGGGCTCCTGATGGCGGGCGTGATGAACGTCGACGCGTTCAGCGTCGGCAAGGCCCTGTTCGAGGACAAGGCGCTGCGCGACGGGGCGGTGGCGCAGGCCGCCTCCCTGGTGCCGCAGGACGCGGGCGGGGTGCCGGAACAGGCCAGGGAAGGGTTCGCCGCCCTGCGCGACGAGCTGGCGCAGATACGCTTCCCGTGCGGCTGGGGCGACCCGCCGCCGCAACAGCTCCGCCGTCCGGGCGCCGGCGGGAGGCCCGGTGCGCTCGATCCTGGCGCCGTGCTGCAGATGCTGATCGGCTGGACCGTCACGGCGTTCGCGGTGACGCTGGGCGCGCCGTTCTGGTTCGACATGCTGAACCGCTTCACCGTCGCCCGGTCGACGATCAAGCCCGGCCTCGGGATCAGGCGCTGAGCCGTTCCCCGGGGTGGTTCCGGCCGCCGGTCACGCTTGTGGCCGGACGTTCGTGCCGCGCCGGCGCAGACCGGACCACATGTGCGGACAGACGAGGGTGGAGAGACCGGCCAGGCCCACGCCGAGCAGGAAGGTCTTGATGATGCCGGACACGCGATGCCTTGCCTCCGATGCGCGTCTTCAAACCCCGGCCGGCCGGCCCGGTTCCATGTCCGGTCGTCCTGGCGCCTGCCGCATCACTGCCGGCGAAAGGTGACCACGAGCACGTCGCGATGCGCGGGCAGCGCCGGGTCGAGCGGACGGATCGCGGTGACGCCGTGGTAGACGCGGCCGTCATCGACCAGGGCGGCGTCCAGCGGCTGCTCGAGGGTGAAGCTGCCGAGCAGGCGGCGCTGCGCGTCGTGGATGCTGGTGACCCCGCTGGCGATGTTCTCGCGCGCCACCAGAAGCACCAGCACCCAGTCGACGCCGTCGCGGTGCAGGCCCTCGGGGGTCGGATGGCCGTCCTCGTTCCCGCTCGGCTCGATCCGGAACTGGTGCAGCTCGACGTGCCAGGTGTCCGGTCGCGCGCCCGGCGGGGTCAGCTCCTCGAACAGGGAGCGGCAGGCGGACAGGATCGCCAGCAGCACCGGATGGGTGGCGACCTGGTCCTCCACGGGGGTGAACCAGCGCTCGATGCCGCCGTTCAGGGCGTTGTGGTCGCGGCTCTGGTAGTGCGGCTGGTGCGGCTTGCGCTCGAACCCCGCGGCGCCGGCGGCGAACACCGCGTGCCGCCGCCGCCGGTAGCGGCCGCCATCGGCCATGTAGCGGTCGATGCCGAGATGGTCCCAGCTCGACGCGAACCCGTCCCAGCGCTCCAGCGCCGCGGCCCCGAGCAGCGCCCGCATCCGTAGCGCCGGAACGAACGCGTAGCCGTCCGCGGCGAGCAGCTGTTCCGGAGCGGCGGCGGGGTCAGCCATGGCTCGTGTCCTGGTCGAAAGTCGCCGTGCGAGGCTGCGCCCGATCGAGCAGGCCGGGCAAGGCCGGCAGGTCGAGGGTGCGATGCACCTGAGGCAGGGCGATGCTGTCCTCCATCATGCGGGCACGCAGGCGGCGGTTGAACTCGCGCTGCACCGGCCAGCGCCCGGCCACGGTGCAGCGCATCGTGCCGCTGATCGCCACCGCGTATTCGCCCAGGCTGTCGATGCCGTTCAGGGCGAAGTCGGCCAGGATCTTGTCCCCGAACCCCTCATCCGCGCGCAGCTCGGCGCCGATCGCGTCCAGCATGGTGCACACCCGGTCGGTGTCCTCGGAAAAGGCGATGGCGATGCTGACCGTGGCCACCGCGAAGTCGCGGCTCATGTTGGCCACGGTGGACACCGAGGAGAACGGGATGATCTGGATCGAGCCGTCGCCGCCGCGCAGGCGCAGCGTGCGGATCGACAGGTGCTCGACGGTGCCGCTGATCCCGGCCACGGTGACGCTGTCGCCCACCTGCATCGCGTTCTCGACCAGCAGGAAGATGCCGGTGATGAAGTCCTGCACCAGCTTCTGCGAGCCGAAGCCGACCGCGACGCCCAGGATGCCGGCGCCGGCCAGCAGGGGCGCGATGTCCACGCCGATCTCGCTCAGCACCGTCAGCAGCAGGATCGCGCCCAGCACCACGAACAGCAGCGTGCGCAGGATCGGCAGCAGGGTCTGCAGCCGGATCGCGCGCATGGCCTGGTTGGTGTCGTTGAACCGGCCGATCTGCCGGTCGAGCGCGCCGTTGACCAGCTCCCAGACCAGCACGCCGACCACCACCGTGACCAGAACCGTCACCAGCGCCGAGACCAGGCGGGTCCCCAGGGTGCCGTGCGTGAAGAAGCCGAGCGCCGGGATGCCCCACCATTGCAGCAGGACGACGGCGCCGGCCACGCTCAGCGCCCATACCACGATGCGGCGCAGCACCGGGTAGTAGCGGCCGGCGCGCCGCAACAGGTCGGGATGCTGCAGCTCGACGCCTGGCTCGACCCGGAACAGGCGGTCCAGCCCGCCCAGCAGCATGACCGCGATCAGGCGGCAGACCAGGATGACGATGCAGCTCGACAGGAACAGCTGCCACATCTTGGCGTAGCCGCCGCGTATCTGCGCCGCCCAGACGAACCAGAGGGCGGCGTCGAAGAACAGCGCCGGGACCCACCAGCGGTCGGCCAGCACCGTCAGCACCCGGCCGAAGGAGCGCCGTCGCAGGCGGCGCGGCGGATGAAGGCTTTCCGCGACCTTGCGACGGGTCTGCCAGATCAGCACCGCGACCAGGACGTGCTCCACCAGCACCACCAGGCGGGTGATCGCCAGCCCTGCGCGTGCCGGCAGGTCCAGGATCCGGCCGACATCGGTGATGCAGATGGCGACCGTGAGCACCGCCACCAGCCAGCCCCACCAGCCGATCAGGAAGCGTGCGGTCTCGTTCGATACCTCGACCAGTCGCACCCCTGGCGCGCGGGGCGCCAGCAGCATGTCCATCAGGAGCCAGAGGCTGCGGCTGACGCCGTAGATGCTGGTGACGGCCAGGATCACCAGCTGCGTGTGCGGTGCGGTGGCGACAAGGGTGGCGGCGCCGTTGCCGATCAGCAGGAAGGCGCCGAGCGGGAGGAGCTTCAACACGAGGCGAAGCAGCGCGAAGGGCACGCGGCGGAGCACGCGCAGCGTGTTGCGCCTGTGGGCGGCGTCGCGCGACCGGTGCTCCGCCTGGTTCTCCGCCTGGTTCTCCGCCTGGTTCTCCTCTGCGGACGCCGCCTCGCCGGACGGCAGGGTGTCGGCGGATGGCGGGTCGACCGGCAGGGAGCCGGAAGCGCTTCCGGCCGGCTGTGGCAACGGGGGCGTCGGCACGATCGGGGTGCCGGGCAGAACGGCTCCCGGCAGCGGCGCCGTGTCCGCCGCGTCGGCGGGAGCCGGCGGCCCCCGCCGGGCCCCGCCCGGGCCCGGGGGGCGGCGGCAGGAGGGGGGGGCGGGGCCGACGGGCCCCCGGCTGGGGCGCGGGGCCCGCCGGGGGGGGGGGCGCCGGCGGCCCGGCCTGGACCAGGCCGGGCACGGCGGCGTCCCGGAGCGGCGGGTCCACCGCCTCCTCGTCGGCTAGGACGGCCTCGCGGCCGAGCCCGCGCAGCGGACGGCGCAGCGCCAGGAGAAGCAGGTGCTCGGCGCCGAGTCCCACCAGCACCACCAGCGCGCTGCGCCAGAACGCGTCGAACAGGGCGGCACGCGCGGCCGGGTCCACCATCTCGCGCTGCAGCCAGCGGCCGGACAGGGCGATGTCGCCGAACAGGCGCAGAAATGTGGAGCCGTCCGCCAGAAGCCCGCGCCGGAACACCGTCGCCTCGACCAGCACCTGGCCGGCCAGGCTGTCCGGCGCCACGCTGACCGTTTTCGGCTTGGGCGCGGCGGCCGGTGCCGCGGCCTTGGCGGCGGCAGGGGGCGCCCCGGCGGCGGCCGGGACCGGCGCGTCCAGGATCGCCCGCAGCCGTTGCCGCTCGATCGGGGTCAGCCCGGCCAGCGGGTCGACGCTCCGGGCATGACCGGTCGCGCCCGTGCCGGCGTCGGAGCGGTCCTGGGCCGTTGCCGCACAGCCCGGCAGCAGCCATCCGCCGACCACCAGCAGGAGCGCCAGGATCCGGCCGCATCGCCGGAACAACGGAACAAGGGCGCCTGGTCCGGTCGCGGAAGGCTGGTTCATCGGCGGCGGATCCTGGACGCGCGGGTCGAAAGGGGCGGCGCCGCACCCAACACGGGCGATCCGTCCTGTCAAACCGCCTGCCGGCGATGCGCGGCGTCCCGGAGGTCGCCCGCCTGAAGCCGGGCGGACTCGCGTGCCGACCGTTCCTCGCGGAAGCGGCCCGCGCCGCGGAAGCCATGGCTCCGCGACGGAAGGCGGCTTCACGGGGATCGACATGGATCCTGTTCCGCTCCGGATTCGGCAACGGGCGGAGCGGGCCCGGGCTCCGCCCTTTCGGCCGTTCCCGGTCGCGATCCCTCGCGGTGCGGGGCCGGTGCGGTCGTTCGGGCCGGGATGGCGCGACAGGCCCGTCCACCTGTTCGACCCTGTCCGGGTGCCGGTGCGTCGCGCAATCGACCCGCCGTCCGGGCCGGACGGCCTGCCGGAAGCGGCGGAAGGGCGCGATTGTCTGCCGGATCCCGGCCGGATGCGGCCGCGTCGCCGCTCGTCATCGCGCGCACCGGCGACGGTTCGAGCGGCCGGATCGCCGATCCCGGCCGGGTGCTGCCGGTCGCCGGCGGGACGCCGCGCCGCCGCTGCGCCACGACATCAACTTCGTCGTGGACCGTTCGGCATTGTTCGCGGCATCTACCGGGCTGGTGCGACGGCATCCGGCGGCCCGAGGACGGGCGATCCGGACGCGGCTGCGTGTCCTGCTGCGAGGTATGGCGTGTTTGAAGGAACCGGAACCAGGTTGGCCGACGATGCCGTCGGCGGAGCGCTGCCGCTGCTGGTCGAGCGTCCGGTGCATCACGGCCCGGACGGGATGCTCCTGCGCATCCCCGGCCGCCCGCCGATCGCGCTGATGAGCGCGGAGCGGCCGGTGCGGCTGTTCAACCCGGGCTGGCGGGCGGACAGCCTGTTCACGCTGCTGGACCCGCTATGGCTGCTGGTGCTGCGACACGAGAACGGCGAGTTCGCCTGGTGGAACATCGACAACACCGGCCGGATGGCGCCGCCGCCGCACGAGCGGCCGCACGCGGAGCGCGCCCGCTCGGCCGCCCGCATGCGCGAGGTGGCGCTGTGGCTGTCCATGACCCGCGACGCGCCGATCCGCATCGCCATGCCGCCCGCGGTGCAGGCCTATCTCCGGCTGCCGCAGGTGGTGCGGCACGGGCTGGACGCGCTGCTGGACGCGCCGGCACCGTCGGTGCAGGCCGCGCAGACCTGGCAGGGTCCGCCGCCGCCGCTCCGCTTCGAGCCCGTCGCCGGCACCAGCGGCTACCGCATCGGCCATCCCGGCGCGATGGTGCCGCTCGGCCCCGGCGGAACCCCTGCCGAGCTGCAGGACGGGTGGCGGGTCGAGGCGATCGAGACCGGTTTCGCGCCGATGCTGACGATCGCGCTGCGCCACCGCGACGGGGAACGGGCGGCCTGGTTCGCCGACCTGCACGGGCGCGTGGTCGGACATCATCTGGGCCACCTGCCGCCCGCCCTGCGGGAGCACGTGCTGCGCCAGGCGATGCCGGCGTTCGAGGGGCTGTGGGAGCAGGGGGTGCTGGGCCGCGACGGGCCGTCCCCGCCGCTCGCCGCGGTGACCGGCGGCGTGCCGTCCGCCGACCTGGGCAGCCTGGCCCCGGCCTGGATGGAGGCGACCGGACGGGGCGGCGAGACGCGGATCTGGGCGCTCAGCGACACCCTGCCGCCCGGGCTCGGCTACCTGGTGCCGACGCGGCGCGGCCTGCGCGGCTTCGAGCCGGAGCTGATGCGCCGCGCCGTGCTGCACCCCCTCGAGCAGGAAGCCAACCGGCTGCTCCGGACCGGGCGCATGCAGTGGCCCTCGCCTGCGGACGGCGACCCGGTGGACAGCGACGGGTTCGCGCTTCTGCTGGAGCGGGACTGCTTCGCCTACCGCTTCCTCCAGGAGGCGACCGGGCTGGTGTTCTACGTGATCTGCTCGGGCGGGCATTTCCGCAACTACGCGCTGTACTTTCCGACCGCGGAGCTGCTGGTGATGCAGACGCCGGCCACCGCCCACGACTTCGTGCCCATCCCCCGGGTCGGCGACACGATGCTGCGCCATCTCAGCCGGTTCGACGCGGCGCTGGCGGAAGGACGGGACCGGCCGGTGGACCCCGCCGTGCAGCTGGTGTTCGGCGGCTGCGCCATGCACATCGGGCACTACGTGTGGCAGGACCTGTCGGGGCTCGCCGCCATGCTGCGCCAGAACCTGCCGACGGACCGGCTGCCGCAGCTGCAGATGTTCGAGCTGGACCGCACGCAGCAGTTCTTCGGGCCGGAGGAGCGCATCTTCCCGTCGCTGGACGGACGCATCGCCCGCCAGGCCGCACCGTTCGCATCGCACGTCGACGCGTTCTACCGGCGCCGCCAGCGCGTCATCAAGTACACCGCGATCAGCGTGCCGGCCTCGCTCCGCGGCGCGGTGCTGGCAGCGGCCGAGGCGAGGCCGGAGCTGCAGGCGGCGCGCCGGGAAGCGGATGCGGCCAGGCGGCGGCCGGCGCCGGTGATCCTGCTCGGCATCCGGACCGGCAACCGCACCATGGTCGACCTGGACGACTTCGCGACCGCCCTGCTCCGCCACCTCGCGCGCGCCTTTCCCGGCTGCACGGTGGTGCTGGACGGCTTGAACGACGTTCACGACCACGGCCAGGCGGGGCAGGCCCCGGCCGGCAGCGACCTGGCGCACGAGCTGGCGCTGGGGCGTGCGCTGGCGGACGTCGCCGGGCGGTCGGGCGTGCGGTTCGTCGACAACATCAACCGTTCGGCGCTGCGCAGCGTGCTGTGGTGTTCCCGCGCCGACGGCTTCATCGCCCTCCTGGGTGCGGCACTCGCGAAGTACCGCTGGATCTGCAACACGCCCGGCCTGGTGCTGACCAGCCGCTGGAACCTCCAGAACCGCCCCGACCTGCACATCTACGACTCGCCTGTCCTGCTGGAAGGGTCCTCGGAGATGCAGTTCGTCGCCCCGGGCGATGTCCAGGACGCGGAGCCGGCGGCGGAGCCGGGTCGCACCGACTTCACCATAGCCCGCGCGCCGGTGTTCAGGCAGTTCGAGGAGCTGCTGCGGCGCCAGCTGCCGCGACGCCCGGCGGGCTGAGCGTTTCCGGCCGGATCAGGACGGTTCGGCCGGATCCGGCGTGTCGCCCAGCCGGCCGATGAACTCGGGATCGCCGAACTCGTCCGCATCCTCGTCGTGCCGCACCAGCACCACGTCCGCGCCCGCCACCAGGCCCGCGGAAAAGGCGCGCTCGGCCCGTCGCAGGCCTTCCTCCGCGGTGCGGCAGGCGACCGGCGTGCCGGCGCGCAGCGAGGCATGGCCGGCATGGTGGTAGGGCTGGTAGATGATCCGGGTGGTCATCGACATCGCGGGAAGCCTCGTCGTTGCAGGGCGTCCGGCGCACGGCGGCCGGACGGTGTTCACCATATGTTCCAGATCGGGCTCAGGCAAGCGGGTGCAGCTGGAGGCGCGCACGGGCCAGGATCGTCGGCCGGTCGAGGCGATGCAGCGCGTCCAGCAGCTCCACCTGCAGCGAGCCGGGGCCGCGGGCGCGTTCCGCGGCGAGCTCCCCGGCCAGGCCGATCAGCGTCATGCCGCAGGCGGACGCCAGCAGCGGGTCGGGCTCGACCGCGAGGCAGGCGCCGACCAGCGCCGTCGCCGTGCAGCCGAGCCCGGTGACGCGCGGCATCAGGGGATGGCCGTTGGCGACCTCGGCCAGGCGGCGCCCGTCCGTCACCCGGTCCACCGGCCCGCTGACGGTGACGACGGCGCCGCTCCGTTCCGCCAGCCGACGGGCGGCATCCAGCGCCGACGCCGCGTCGTGTGCGGCATCGACACCCCGGCCGGCGATCGCCGGCGCGCCGCCAAGCAGGGCGTCGAGGGCGAGGATCTCCGACGCGTTGCCGCGTATCGCCTGCGGCCGGTGCGCCAGCAGCTCGACCGCGACGGTCGAGCGGAACGCCAGCGCCCCCACCGCGACCGGGTCGAGGACCCAGGGCGTGCCGGCGTCCCGGGCGGCCGAGGCGGCGGCGTGCATGCCGCGGGCGCGCTCGGCGGTCATGGTGCCGAGGTTGATCACCAGCGCGTCCGCGACCCGCGCGAACGGGCCGGCCTCCTCGGCCGACTCGACCATGGCGGGCGAGGCGCCGACCGCCAGCAGGGCGTTGGCGGTGCTGTTGGTGACCACCAGGTTGGTGATGCTGTGCACCAGCGGGCCCTGCGCCCGCAGGCGGTCCAGGGTGTCGGCGACGAGGGCGGCGGACGGGCTCGGCTGGGTCATGGACGGTTTCCCCGTGCGGTCGTTCCGGGAGTTGGTCGCGCGAGGCGGTCCGATCTAGTGTCCCGATCCTGAAGTCCGTCGGACTTCAGGATCTCAGTGGACACGGGTCGTTTCATTGAGGTGGTGGCCTGCTCATCCCTGGAATTCGCCTGCGAATTCAGGGGCAGGACACCGGGGTTGCAGCGAACGGTGGGGAAGCGGGACATGGTGTCGGGCAGGACGGGCGGACGCGGCGGCGTGGGAACGGTGACGCTCGTCCTCGGGCTGGCCTTGGCGCTCCTGCCGGGGCTTGCCGGCCGGGTTCGTGCCGCGGAGCGGCCGATCACGGTGTTCGCCGCCGCCAGCCTGACCGACGCGATGGGCAGGGTCGCGCGTCTGTGGGTGGCGCAGGGGCATCCGATGCCGGCCCTGTCCTTCGCCTCCAGCGCCGTGCTGGCGCAGCAGGCGGCACAGGGCGCGCCGGCCGACCTGTTCGTGTCTGCGGACGAGAAGTGGATGGACTGGCTGGCGGCCCGCGGGCTGGTGCGGCCCGGCACGCGCGGCGACCTGCTCGGCAACACACTGGTGCTGGTGGAGAAGCGGGGACAGCCGTCGGTGACGATCGGGCCGCAGCTCGATCTTGCCGGGCTGCTCGGACCGGGCGGCCGGCTCGCGGTCGGCGACCCGCGTTCGGTGCCGGCCGGGATCTACGCGGAGGCGGCGCTGCGGAAGCTCGGGCTGTGGGCGTCGGTGGCCGACCGGCTGGCCCCGGCGGAGAACGTCCGGGCGGCGCTGCTGCTGGTGGAACGCGGCGAGGTCCGCGCCGGGATCGTGTACGGCAGCGACGTCCGGGCGGCGCCGGGGCTGTCGGTGGCCGGAACCTTTCCGGAAGGGAGCCATCCGCCGATCCTGTATCCCGCCGCGGCGCTGACGGCGGCCCCCGAGGCGACGGCGTTCCTGCGCTTCCTCCATGCAGCACCCGCCACCGCGGCGTTCCGCGACGCCGGGTTCCAGACCCGCCCCTGATGCCCGGTCCCCTGCTCGATCCCGGGCAATGGGAGGCGGTGCGGCTCACCCTGCGCGTGGCGCTGATGGCGGTCGGGGGGGCGCTGCCGGTGGCGCTGCTGCTGGCCTCGCTGCTGGCGCGTCCGGTGCTGCCGGGCCGGCCGCTGCTGGACGCGCTGGTGCACCTGCCGATGGTGCTGCCGCCGGTGGTCACCGGATGGCTGCTGCTGCTGCTGTTCGGGCTGCACGGGCCGGCCGGGGCGGTGCTGTGGCGGCTGTTCCGGGCGCGGCTGGTGTTCACCGGCGCAGGCGCGGCGCTGGCGACCGGCGTGATGGTGCTGCCGCTGATGGTGCGCACGATCCGGCTGTCGCTGGAAGCGATCGACCCGGGGCTGCAGGCGGCGGCGGCCGGGCTCGGTGCCGGCCGGCTGGACCGCTTCGCCACCGTGACGCTGCCGCTGGCGACTCCCGGCGTGCTGGCCGCGGCGGCGGTCGGCTATGCCGCGAGCCTCGGCGAGTTCGGCGCGGTGATCACCTTTGCCGGCAGCATCCCGGGGCGCACGCAGACCCTGCCCCTGGCGATCTATCAGGCGCTGCAGGTGCCGGGCGGCGAGGCGGTGGCCGGGCGGCTGGCCACGGTGTCGATCGTCCTGGCGCTGCTCGGGCTGTTCCTGTCGGAGCTGCTGCTGCGCCGGCTGCGTCGTCGGTGACGCTCCAGGTGCGGCTGCGGCACCGGTTCGCGACCGGGCAGGCGCTGGACCTGTCGCTCCAGGCGCCCCTGCCCGGGATCGTCGGGCTGTTCGGGCCGTCCGGCGCCGGCAAGAGCACCCTGGTGTCGGCGCTGTGCGGCGCGTTCCGGCCGGACTGGAGCGAGATCAGGCTGGGCGACCGTGTGCTGTCCGGGCCCGGAACCTGGCTGAAGCCGGAAGCGCGCCGCATCGGCACCGTGTTCCAGGACGGACGGCTGTTCCCGCACCTGTCGGTGACCGGGAACCTGCGCTACGGCGCCAAACGGGCGCCGGCTTCTGCGTCGGGGCCCGGCTTCGACGAGGTGGTGGCGCTGCTCGGGCTGGAGCCGCTGCTGCGCCGTCGCACCCGCGCCCTGTCCGGCGGCGAGCGGCAGCGCGTGGCGATCGGGCGCGCCCTGCTGTCGCGGCCGGCGCTGCTGGCGATGGACGAGCCCTTGTCCGCGCTCGACGCCCCGCGACGGGCGGAGATCCTGCCGTTCCTGGCCCGGCTGCGTGCGCATGCCGGGCTGCCGATCCTCTACGTGACGCACCAGCGGGCGGAAGCGATGCAGCTGTGCGACACGCTGGCGCTGGTCGAGGCCGGGCGCGTGGTGGCCTGCGGCCCGGTGGCGGCGATCCTGTCCGGTGCGATGGCGGACCGGCCCGACGCGGCGGCGCTGCTGGAGGGCGTGGTATCGGGGCACGAGCCGGAACGCGGGCTGAGCCGGATCGAGGCGGACGGGTTCGCGCTGTCGGTGGCAATCCTGCCGCTTGACGTGGGCACGCGGCTGCGGGTGTCTGTCCCGGCGCACGAGGTGGTGCTGCTCCGGCCGGAGGGTGCGGCGCTCCGAACCAGCGCCCAGAACGCGCTGCCGATGCGTGTGCGGGCGATACGCCCCGCAGGAGAGGCGGAAGCTGTGGTGGTGCTGGAGCCGCGTCCGGGCGGGAATGCCGTGCTGCTGGCGCGGGTGACACGGGACTCCGTCGCCCGGCTGGAGCTGGCGGCGGGGGTCACGCTGGTCGCGCTGGTGAAGGCGGCGTCGGTGTCGGTGCTGAACGGAAGGGAGCGCGAATGGACGAGCCGGCCTGGCTGACCTGGGCGCGCGAGGTGCAGGCGCTGGCGCAGAGCGGCCTCGCCTTCACCCGCGACCCGTACGACGTCGAGCGCTACCGGGCGCTGACCGCGCTGGCGGCGCGGATGATGGCGGCCTCCAGCGGCGGGACGGCAACGGCGGACGCGCTGGAACAATCGTTCGTCGCCGAGACCGGATATGCGACGCCCAAGGTGGACGTGCGCGGCGCCGTGTTCGACGCGGGCGGGCGTCTGCTGATGGTGCGGGAGCTGGCGGACGGGGGCCGCTGGACCCTGCCCGGCGGCTGGGCGGACGTGAACCAGACCGCGTCGGAATGCGCCGTGCGCGAGGTGCTGGAGGAATCCGGCTACGTGGTGCGTGCGGAGAAGCTGGCGCTGCTGCACGACCGGGGGCGGCAGGGTCATCATCCTGCCGGACCGTTCTCGATCTACAAGCTGTTCTTCCTGTGCACGCCCCTGGAGGACGCACCGGTGGCGACGGGGCCAAACATCGAGACCAGCGACGCCCGGTTCTGGGCCGAGCACGAGATCCCGGCCGAGCTGTCCACCGGCCGGGTACTGCCGCACCAGATCGCGCGGCTGTTCGCGCACCATCGGCAGCCGGAACTGCCGACGGAGTTCGACTGAGCGCTCAGCCGGCGGGGCGTGGCGGACGGGCGGGCGCCGACGCGGCGGCCGTGGCCGCAGGCGTGCCGCGCAGCTCGACCTCGAGCTCGGCGATCCGCCGGCGCACGCTGTCGCGCAGCGCCGGCGCGGTGTGCGCCTTCATCGCTGCCAGGGTTTCGCGCAGTTCGCGCAGCTGCTTCTGCTTCTCCGCCACGTTGCGACGGATCGGCTGGTTGTCGGAAAACTGTCCCTGGAAGGCGCGCATCGGTTTCTTTCCCCCTTGGTCCTTGAGGCGGAGCGCGGCGTCCGTCTCGGAACGGGCCTTGTTGGCGGCCCATGACCGCATTGTATGGCACCGCCCCGGGGCACGGCCAAGCTTTCGATCCCGGGTGCCAGGTGGCCCGGTTCCTGGCCGGCCTGGTCGCCGGGACGACCGTGGCGGGACCGGCCGCAGCCGCACCGAACCGGTCCGGCCTCGACCAGGCGCGGGCCCGGCTCACGTCGCGTGGCCGCGTCATGCCCGCAGCCTTGAACCGGACATGGTCGTGAAGGTGGCTCCCGACCGAGGCGGCGTGGGAACGCCCGTGTCGCGGATGACAGGTGTCGCCGGAGGGCCTGGCGCACGCGACCGATCGGCCGCACCACGCTCGCATCGAGTTCCGACTGCTTCCACGGCGCGTTCCGCGGCGCCGTCCGGGAACGGTTAACGACTTGTCCAACCATTGCGGGCATACCGAAGCCGATGGGAGATCAGGCCATGCCCGCTTCGACGGCTGTCCATGCGAAGACGCGGTCGGTCGGGATCGACCCTGCGACGTTGACCGCTGCCGCCGACGCCGCCCTGCGGACGGGCGACTACGCGGCGGCCGTGGAGGCCCTGGACAAGGTGGTGCCGGCCAGGCCGAATGACGTCCGGCTGCTGCTCAACCTCGGGGGTACCTTCAAGGAGCTCGGGCGCTTCGACGAGGCGCTGCCCGTCCTGGAGCGGGCCGTGTCCCTCGACCCGCGGCGCCATGGCGCCTGGTCCAACATGCCGTCGACCAGATGCGGTTCATCCGGCGATCATGGCCGCCGCCGCGAGTTGGGTTCATAACCGGGTCCGGCCTGGCGATGCCGCCTCGGAGTCGAGCGCATGTTGGATCAGCGTTGAGTCACCAGACCATCCTGCACCGGACGTTGCGGCCGCTGGTGGGCCGGCTGGCCCGGACGCCTGTCAGCCCGGACGCCTTGACCGCCCTCCGGCTCCTGACCGGGCTCGGCGCCGCGTCCTGCTTCGCCTGCGGGAGCGGATACCTGTCGGCCGGCGCCGGGCTGTTCCTGCTGTCGATGCTGCTGGACCGTGCCGACGGGGAGCTGGCCCGGCGACGCGGGCGGTTCAGCCGGTTCGGCGGCCGCTTCGACCTCGTGGCCGATTGCGTGTCGACCATGGCCGCCTTTGTCGGCCTCGGCATCGGCCTGGCTCCCGGCTGGACGACGCCCCGGATCGGCTACGCCCTGGGACTGCTGGCCGCGGTCTCGACCGCGTTCATCTTTCTCCGGCTGAACATGCCCCAGGCGGGGACCGGCGCGGACCGGGAACCGCCCTGCCGCCCGTTCGATCCCGACGACGCCCTGCTGCTGGTGCCCGTGGTGGTGTGGTGCGGCGGCGCCTCGTGGATCCTGCTGGCGAGCGGCGTCCTGACCCCGATCGCGGCCCTGCTGCTGGCGGTCGCCGGCCTGGCGGCCCGCAGGCGTGCCGTCCGGCTGGCTCGGGAAGCGTCGGCCTGACTGCCTGAAGGCCGTCAGGACCCTGACCTCCGGCAGACGGCCAGCGGCGGAACAGCCTGTTGCCGGGACGCGGATGTCCGGTCGAGAATGCGCTGCCTGTCGACGTTCCGGTCCGTCCGCGGCGGCACGATGTCGCGACGGGACGGCTTTCGTGAGGCTCCACATGCAAGGACACGCAGCCGCATGAGCGACCCTCCGGCACGTTCCGGCCGGGAGCATTCCGCCAGGTCGCATTTCGACCGGCGCGGCACGACCTACGACCAGGCCGAGGTGCACCACCGCATCGTGGCGATCCTCGCCGCGGGAGCGGACATGCGGCCAGGGCTTCGCGTCCTGGACGTCGCCACGGGAACCGGCCTCCTCGCCTTCGAGGCAGCCGGACGGGTCGGGCCTGCCGGACGCGTGGTCGGCGTGGACGTGTCGGAAGGCATGCTCGCCGAGGCGAACAGGAAGGCCGCGGAAGCGGCGCCGCGGAACCTCGACTTCGCCGTCGGCGACGCCGAGCGCCTGGACCTGTCCCCGGCGAGCTTCGACCGCCTCGTGTGCGCGTCCGCGCTGGTGCTCATGTCGGACATCCCTCGCGCCCTTCGGCACTGGCACGACCTTCTCAAGCCGGGCGGGATCATCGCGTTCGACACACCCGCCAGGCCGTTCGGCATCTCCGGGACGGTCGCGGAGATCGCCTCCAGGCACGGGATCCGGCTCCGCTACGCCGACGTGGCGGACACGCCCGGCAAGTGCCGCTCGTTGCTGGAGGAAGCGGGGTTCCAGGTCGTGGCCGTCACGACCGAGCTTGCGAACGCCGCCCCGATCGAGCTCGAGAAGGCGATCGGGTTCTGGGACGACCACATGGACCACCCGGCCTGGCAGGCCCTGAAGGAGGCGCCTCCGGCAACGCGCGACGCCATCCGGTCCGCCTATGTCGACGGCATCGCCGCCGTGGCGACCGGCGGGCAGGTCCCCAACGACACGGCCTTGAACTTCGCCTTCGGACGCAAGCCGTCGTGATCCCCTGAGCCTGCGGGAAACTGTCCAGCCGGAGCGGCAACGAGGCATCCCGACCGCAACCGGTCCTCATGCCGCGCAACCGGGAGGTCAGCTCATGACGGCAAGGCGGCGTGGTCGGCGAGAACGGTCGACAGGGCGTCCAGCAGGACCGCGCATTCGGCGTCGGTGCCGACCGTGATGCGGAGGTAGTCGGCGATCCGGGGCTTGTTGAAGTGGCGCACCAGCACGCCCGCCTCGCGCAGGGCGGCCTGCAGCGCCGCGCCGCCATGCCGGGCGTGGCGGGCGAACACGAAGTTGGCGGCCGACGGCAGCACGGAGAAGCCGAGCCGCTCCAGGCCCGCGACGAGGTGCCCGCGGCTGCGCACGATCCGCGCGCGGGTGGTCTCGAACCAGGCCTGGTCGGCGATCGCGGCGACCGCGCCGGCCTCGGCCAGGCGGTCGATCGGATAGGAGTTGAAGCTGTCCTTGACCCGCAGGAGAGCCTCGATCAGCGACGGGTGGCCGAAGGCCGCCCCCACCCTGAGCCCGGCCAGCGCCCTGGACTTGGACAGGGTGTGCACCACCAGCAGGTTCGGGTACCGGTCGATCAGCCGCACCGCGGAGGAGGCGCCGAAATCCACGTACGCCTCGTCCACCAGCACCGGCTGGTCCGGATGGTCGGCGAGCAGGGTTTCTATCCCGGACAGGGGAAGGGCGATGCCGGTGGGGGCGTTGGGATTGGCGACGATGATCGCGCCGCAGGGCCGCCGATAGTCCTCGACCCGTATGGCGAGGCCGTCGTCCAGCGGCACCGTCTCGTAGGACACGTCGTAGAGCCCGCAATAGACGGGATAGAAGCTGTAGGTGACGTCGGGAAACAGCAGCGGCGCGTCGTGCCGGAGCAGTCCCCCGAAGGCATGCGCCAGCACCTCGTCGGACCCGTTGCCGACGAACACCTGCGCCCGGTCGATCCGGTGGTGCCGCGCCAGCGCGTCGCGCAGCGACAGGCTGGCGGGATCGGGATACAGCCGCAACGTGTCGCCGGTGGCGGCGCGTATGGCGTCGAGTGCCTGCGGGCTGGGACCGTACGGGCATTCGTTGGTGTTGAGCTTGACCAGCCCCGGACGATGCGGCTGCTCGCCCGGCACGTAGGGGACCAGGTCGTGGACGCGGTCACTCCAGAAGCGGCTCATGGAACAAACACCGAATGGTTGGCGTGGGGCGGGACGTCGAGGGTATAGGCCGCCCGCCGCACGGTGTCGCGAGGGGCGGAACGGTTGGCCGGCGCGGGACGTGAAGGGGACGGCCAGACAGGAGACCCCCATGCTGCAGAACATCCCCGCGGGCGCCGGACGCGCGCTCCAGAACGTGCGCAGCGGCGCCGACAAGCTGGTGTCGGCCGACCCGGCCTTCGCGGCGGTGCCGGAGGTGATCCAGCTGAGCTCGCCCGCCTTCGCGCAAGGGGGGGCGATCCCGCCCGAGCACACGGAGGACGGCGCCAAGCTGTCGCCGCCGCTGGAATGGATCGGGGTGCCGCCGGAAGCCGAAAGCCTGGTGCTGCTGATCGAGGACCAGGACAGCCCGACCCCGCGGCCGCTGGTGCACGCCATCCTGGCCGGGCTGGCGGCGGTGGATGGCGGTCTGGCCGCCGGCGCGCTGCCCAGCCCGAGGCACGAGGGCGAGCCGCTCGACATGGGGCGCAACTCCTACCTGCAGCGCGCCTACCTGCCGCCCGACCCGCCGCGCGGCCACGGGCCGCACGCCTACGCGTTCCAGCTGTTCGCGCTGGACACCGTGCCCGAGTTCGACAGCGTGCCGGGGCGCAGCGCCCTGGTCGCGGCGCTGAAGGGGCACGTGATCGCCCGCGGGACCCTGGTCGGGACCTACGAGCGGCGGTAGTCCCGACGAGGCCGGGGCAGCCCCCTGGCCTCGTCTACCGGTGCCGCGTCAGTGGATCAGCTTGACCGCCGCGAGGCCGATCGCCAGCCTGGTCGCGTCGAGCACGCCGTTGCCGACCGCGTTCTCGTAGCCGCCGGCAGCCTGGTAGCCCCAGTTGTCTCCGGCCTTGATGTCGGTCGAGATCAGCGAGCCCAGCGAGTACAGGATCGGGTTGAGCTGGCCGGTCCGGCCGCCGAGGCCCTGGACGAACAGGGCGTTGACGCCGTTCAGCTGCGGGGCGACGAAGCTGGTGCCGCCGTAGAAGTCGACGACGCCGCCTTCCTCGATGTACTGGTAGCCGGATTCCGGATCGGCGTTGGCCGACAGGTCGGGCGAGTTGCGTCCCGCGAAGTTGGCCGGCAGCACGTACTGCAGCACCGGGCCCTGGCCGTTGTCCTGCGTCAGGGTCTGGCCCGGCTTGGTCAGGGTAATGCCGTTCACGCCGTTCTGGTAGTACGGCTTGCCGAAATAGGAGCTGACGCCGCCGCCGTCGCCGGTGGAGAACACCGAGGACACGGGGAAGTCCGCGGCGTGGCCCTGGGCTGCGGCCTCGCTGGAGATGTAGTCCCAGCCCCAGGCCTGCTGCTGTGCCACCGACAGGAGCACCCCGCCGGTCAGGCTGAACGAGAACGGCAAGGTGGTGCCGCCGGCGGCCGTCACCAACGGGTCGCTGGACGGATGGTCCACCGCGTAGGGCGCGTTGCAGACCGGGTTCTTGGCGCTCGGCGTGCCGTAGGCGGGGCAGCCCTCCACGGTGTCGAACGATCCGGAGTCGCCGGACGCGATGAACACCGTCTGGCCCTGCAGCGCCATCTCGAGGAAGGCGTCGTGGAACGCGTCGAGCATGAAGGTCTGGCTGCTGGTGGGCGAGGCGAGGTCGGTGAAGAATTCGAGCTCCGGCTGGCCCCAGGAGGACGACACGGTGTCGGCGATGTTGTCCGATGCGGCCGCCTCGAAGCCGTCGATGAAGTTGGCGTTGGTGTTGTTGGGCGCGATGTAGACCCGCTCGCTGGCGCCGGGCGCGATCGCGCCGGACTCCTCGACGTCGAGGTCGGTCTCGCCTTCGCCGAGCGCGTCGCTCGGTGCGATGGTGGTGCCGCCGTCGACGTCCACGACCGTGATCCGCGTCTGCGACACGTCCAGCCCGATCCCCTTCCAGAACAGGTACGCGTCGGACGGCTTGAAGTTGGCCAGCGTCACGATGCCGACCGTGGTGCCGCGGCCGTTGACGCCCAGCGCGTAGATCGGATCGACGTGGTAGAACTTCTCGAAATCGGCCGGAAGGTAGTCGCCTGGAGTGCCGCCGGTAAGGGTGGCGGAGCCGAGCGCCCTGCGCGTCGTGCCCTGGCCAACCACGCCCTGGCCGACCGCCGCCACCGCGCGCTGCGAATGCGGATGGGAAAAGGTGTTCAGGCCGCCGATGCCGCGCACCAGGCCGCGAAGCGAGCGCGGCAGCGTCGGCGCCCGGTCCGGCACCATGCCGCTGTGCCCGTTCAGGGTGACGCGGTGCAGCGTCACGCCCGTCGCCGCCTCGGCGGTGCCGGCGCTGCTGAGCACCTCGATCGCCAGGTGGTTGGGGAACACGTAGTCGATGGTGTAGCCGAGCTGCACCAGCGCCGCCTCGACCTCCGCGATCTGGGCGTCGCTCGGCGCGTACTGGCTGACGAACTGCTGCACCGACAGGAACTTGTGGTAGTTCGGGCCAGGGGTCTGCAGCGCCTGCGCCGCCGCCTCGGCCGCCTGCGGGTTCCGGATCGGCAGGTAGACGGTCTGGGCGAGCATGTCGCCGACGGACACGTCGCCGGCCGTCGCGGCCCGGCTCGCGGTCGCGCCCACCACCAGCCCGGCGAGGACCGAGGCGACCGACAAGGAAAGCCGCTGCTTGAAGCTGTGTTTCATCTGATCCCGTTCTCGCACCGTGCGACGGACGACGCCCGTTGTGACAAACTGTGGCCGGACGAGACGCGCCCGGTCAAGCGGCAAACCGCGACGCGTGGCGAACCCCGGAACGGTCAGAAGATGCAGACCAGGGTCAGGCCGCCGATCATCAGCGCGCCGCCGACGATGCGCCACAGCGTCGCCGGATGGCGCTCGAAGCCGACGATGCCGAAATGGTCGAGCAGGATGGCCGAGACCAGGGTCGCGGTCACCACGATGCCGTTGAAGCTGGCGGCGCCCAGCCGGCCTGCGAACAGGATCGTGGCGATGATCGGCACCACCGCGATCACGGTGCCGAGCCAGGCCCACCAGGGCGTCTGGGCGAAGCCGGACGAGGTCGGGAACGGCTCGCGGCTGAGCAGCAGGCCGAGGCCGGCCGCACTGCCGGAGATGGCGCACACGAACAGGGTGCACCACCACGGGCGGGCGAGGGCGCGCATCAGCGTGGCGTTGGTGCCGGAATGCACGGCGTTGAGCAGGCCGACGAAGGCCACGAAGGCGTAGGCGAGGATCTGCATGCGGTCGGCCCCGCCCCCTGGCTCCGCGATACGCTACTCCTGGACGATGATGGAGATCTTGCCGTCGCGCTCGGCGATCGCATACCGTACCTGCGCGATCTCGTGCAGTCCGCGCTGGCGGACGGCGTACATGATGTCCGATTGCTGGATGTTCAGCTGGCGCATCCGCTTCTCCTGGAACTTGCCGTCCTCGTAGACGATGACCGGCGTGCCGTCGACGATGCGCCCGAACCGGGGCGAGTGCACCTTCAGCCAGCCCACCAGCCGGTGCATCAGGCCGAAGGTGATCACCACGCTGACGCCCGCGGTGACCGAGTGCTCGTCGCTGAGCACCCCGGTCAGGGTGGTGCCGGCGACCAGGAACAGCACCACGAGGTCGAGCGGCGCCAGCTGGCTCGAGGTGCGACGCCCCAGGAAGCGGAGCGCGAACAGCAGGATCCAGTAGGCCGCCGCCGCACGCAGGATCACGTTCATGGCCGGCGCGCCCTTCCTCGGGTCGGGAGCGGCCGGCTCACGGCAGCACGACCTGGGTCCAGTGCACCCTGTGGCGCCGGTCCGGCTGGTCCGTGGTCGCATCGGCGCCGAGCCACGCCTCGGACCGGACGATGCCGGCGGAGGCGGGCATGGCATCGAGCCGTATCTTCGCGTCCGCCTGTTGCGGCGCCAGCGTGAAGCGGAGCACGAGCCCCTTGCTTCCGACCATCGCCGCCGTCGTTTCCGGCACCGTGTGGCCGAGCCCGAGCGGCTCCACCAGAGAGCCCGACACGAACACGCTCACCGGCATCGGCGCGTCGCCGGGATTGGCCATGCGGAACGTGATCTGGGTGGGCGTTCCTTCCCGCGCGGCCGGCTCGTAGTCCACGTGCATCGACCCGTCCGGAGCGGTGGCGGTGCGATGGCTGAAGGGACCGCGGCCCAGCAGGCCCGACAGGCAGACCACGAGGAACGAGACCATCACCACCAGGCCGATGCGCTGGGCGATGGTCCAGCGCGCCTCGAACTCCTCGTCGTAGCCGACCTCCAGATCGTCGTTGACCCGGTCGGCACCGCGCACCGGTTCTGCCATGTGATCTCCAGGCCCAGGCGGCCGGTCGGTCAACAGCGGCTGCGATCGCGGGTTCCTGTAACGGAGCGCGTCGCCGGCCGGTCAGGCGCCGGCACGCTCCGGCAGCAGGCTGCGCATCCGCATGGCCACGTCGTTGCTGCCATGGCGCTCGGCCAGGAACAGGGCGGTGGTGCCTTCGCCATCCCGCTTGAGCGGGTCGGCGCCCCGTTCGAGCAGGAGATGCGCCATCGCCTCCCGCCCGAACATGACCGCGAACATCAGCGGCGTCCGCCCGACATGGTTGGGCTGGTCGACCGCAGCCCCCGCGTCCAGCAGCAGGCGGGCGATCGCGAGGTCGCCCTTGAAGGCGACGCCGCACAGGGCGGTGCTGCCCTTGGCGTCGGCGAGGTCGGGTGCGGCGCCGCGCCGGAGAAGAAGGACGGTGGCGGCCTGGTGGCCGTTGTAGGACGCGAGGATCAAAGGGGTGAAGCCGCGTCCGTCCGGCCGGTTGGGGTCGGCGCCGGCGTCGAGGAACTGTTCGAGCAGGTCGTCCTGCCCTTGCCGGACGGCCTCGAAGTAGAGCGCCTCGACCTGCTCGTGGGTGAAGCCCGGCAGGGGCCCCGGCACCCCTGCATCGTCCGGATCGGTCATCGGCGTCCTCCACGGCGGCGGAGGCAGGATAGGCGCGCGGCCCGACGGTTGTCATCCGCCGGAACGCGGCCCCGGAGCCGGGCCTCCCGCTCAGCCCGGCTGCAGCACCAGGGCCGGCAGGACGCCGAACAGCTGCCCGAGCGGCACCCGGTCGCCGCCCTCGAACGTCCTGCCGCCGAGCAGGTCGACCCAGCGTCCGTCAGGCAGGGCCACGGTGGCGTCGCCCCAGTCCGGGTCGGCGTCGCGCTGGCCGGGATAGCGCGCCACCAGCACCAGCACTCGGTCGGCGTCCCGGCTGCGGCCATAGGCGATCACCCGCTCCGCCTTTCCGCCCTCGACCGGCAGCGGCTCGTAGGCGCCGTCGGCGAACAGCGCCGGCAGGGTGCGGCGCAGGTCGAGCAGGATCGCGGTGACGGCGAGCTTGATCCGCCCGTCCTGCCAGCCTTCCAGCAGTTCCGCCAGCAGCGCGGCGCGACCGTCGCGGTCGCCGAGGCGGCGCGACAGCTCCGACAGCGCGTCCTCGCGCAGGCGGTAATCGACCGGACGCCGGTTGTCGGGATCCATCAGGCTCAGGTCCCATAGTTCGCAGCCCTGGTAGATGTCCGGCACCCCGGGCAGGGTGAGCTTCATCACCACCTGGATCAGGCTGTTCTGCACCCCGAGGCGCGCCACGCGCTGCACGAACGGCAGGAAGCTGGCGCCGAAGCCGCCGCGGCCGGTGTCCAGGGCGTCCCGGGCGAAGGACTGCATCGCCTCCTCGTAGGCCGCGTCCGGCGACGACCAGCCGGAATGCAGCTTGGCCTCGCGCATGGACTTCTCCAGCGCGCCGGCCAGCCGCTTGCCGTAGACGTCGAGCGCCGCCTCGTCGGTCGAGAACAGCAGCTCCACCGGCCAGGAGCCGACCAGCAGCTGGTAGAGCAGGTACTCGTCGTTTCGGTCCGGGGCGGCGGTGCCGTCGAGGTCGCCGCGCCGGGCGCGGAGCAGGCGGCTCCAGGTGGTCACCTGACGCGTCCATTCCTCGGGCAGGTCCGACAGCACGGCGAGGCGGGCGCGCGTGTCCTCGCCGCGCTTGGTGTCGTGGGTGGAGGTGCCGAGCATGGAATGCGGCCAGTGCCTGGCGCGGTACGCGTTGGCCTTGTGGAACGCGGGCAGGGCGATGCCGAAGCGGTCCGGCTCGCCGCCGACCTCGTTCAGCGCCACGTGCCGGTTGTAGCGGTAGAAGGTGGTGTCCTCCAGGCCCTTGGCCATCACCGGGCCGGAGTACTGCTGCAGCTTCATGGCGAAGCGAAGCACCGCGATCCGGTTGAAGCCGGAGCGCGGCCTGGCGACCGCCTCGCCCGACAGCACGCCGTGCAGGAAGTCGAACACGGACGGGTCGATGGTGCGGTCGGCCCGCCGTCCCTGGGCGATCGCCCAGTCCAGGTCGCGCCGGTCGGCGGCCTCCTGGGTGCCGTCCATGTCGATATAGGTGCGGTACACCGGGAAGTGGGCGACGACCTGCTTGATGGCGCGCTGCAGGATGTTGCGGGTGAAGTCCGCGGTCATCGGGTTCTGCCGGGCGATGCGGCCCGCGTCGCGACCGAGCACGTTCAGCTCGCTCGCCATCTCGTTCTCCATGATCCGGATCTTGCAGTCGCGCACGATCTGCTCGAACGGGGTTACGAGGCCGGTGAAGCCCTGGTAGGTTTCGGTGAAGCGCTGCTCGGCGGCAGGGTCGATCATCGCGCCGAGCACCAGGTTGGTGAAGTCGTAGCCGGTGGTGCCCTCGACCGGCCAGTCCTCGCGAAGCTGCTCGTGCGCGGCGAGGATCTTCTCGATCACGAGGTAGAACGGCCGCGAGGACGCGGCGCGCAGGTCGGCGAAATACCGCTTCGGGTCCAGCAGGCCGTCGACGTGGTCGAGGCGTATGCCGTCCAGCGTGCCGTCCTCGATCATCGGCACGATGCGCGCGTGGGCGTGGCGGAACACCTCCGGCAGCTCCATGCGCAGCCCGGCCAGGTCGTTGATGTTGAAGAACCGGCGGTAGTTGATGTCGTCGCCGGCGACGCCGTAATAGGCGACGCGCCAGAACTGCTCCTGGATCAGCCCGTCCAGCGCCCGCCAGTCCGCGTTCAGCGCCGCGACCTGTTCCTCCACGGCAGCACGGCTGTTCCCGTCCTCCCGCAGCAGCGCCGCCAGCTCGGCCTTGAGCGCCAGCGCGCGTTCCGCCACCTGCGGCCGCCACATCGGCAGGTCGGAGAACAGGTCCGACAGCCGGTCGAGCCCGGGATCGGCATGGCCCAGCACGCGGTCGTAGTGCAGCGGGCAGATCGGCAGCTTGTGGGTGTCGTACGCCCATACGGCGAAGGTGCCGTCGTCGGCGTCGTACTTGAGGAGGAGGTTGCCCGCCTTGAGCTCCACGCCGTACTGGTCGCCCAGGAACGGCACCAGCAGCTTGTTCAGCAGGTAGCGGCGGTCCGGATCCCAGTCGATGTCGAACCAGCCGGCATGCGCGCTGTCCGGGCCCCATTCCAGCACGTCGAGCCAGAGCGGGTTGTCCGAGCCGCCGACCCCCATGTGGTTGGGCACGAAGTCGAGGATCTGGCCCAGGCCTTCCCGCCTGAACGCCTGCACCATGGCGGCGAAGTCGGCCTCGGTGCCGAGCTCCGGGTTGAGGGCGTGGTGGTCGGTGATGTCGTAGCCGTGCGTGCTGCCGGGACGCGCCTTGAGAAACGGCGAGGCATAGACGTGGCTGACGCCGAGACGCCCGAGATAGGGCGCCAGCGCGGTCGCGTCGCGGAAGCCGTAGCCGGCGTGGAACTGGAGCCGGTAGGTGGCCCGCGGGATGATGCTCATGCGCTCTCCAGGGTGCAGCGAACCGACCAGGGTCCGAGCCCGGCCCCGGTGTCGCCCTCGCTCCACAGGACCTGGCCCGACGATGCCGGAAGGTCGACCCCCTGGTCGGACAGGTTGGCCGCCAGCACCAGCGTTCGGTCGCCGGCCTGCCAGCGCAGTTCGACCGCCGCTTCGCCGAGGCTCGTGGCGCTGCCGCCGCGGGTGATCGCCGGCAGCAGCGGCACGACGTGCTGGCGGCGGGTGGCGATGAGGTCGCGGTAGAGCGACAGCAGGGCGTGATCCATCGCGTTCCAGTCCAGCTTGGCCGACTCGAAGGTCGAGTCCGCCAGCGGGTCCGGGATGCGGTCGCGCATCTCCGGGTCCTGGAACTCGGGGAAGCGCGCGAACTCCTCGCGCCTGCCCTTCCGCACCGCGTCCGCCAGCTCGCCCTCGAAGTCGCAGAAGAACGGGAAGGGCTGCTTCGCCCCCCATTCCTCCCCCATGAAGATCATCGGCGCCTGCGGCAGCAGCAGGTAGGTCGCCGCCAGCGCCCGCATCGCCTCGGGCGGGGCGATGCTGCCGAGCCGCTCGCCGAACGCCCGGTTGCCGACCTGGTCGTGGTTCTGGATGAAGGCGACGAACGCGCCGGGCGGCAGCTCCGCGCTCGGCGCCCCGCGCGCGCTGCCGCGATACGGCATCATCTGTCCCTGGTAGCCAAACCCCTCCGCCAGCGCCCTGCCGAGCAGGCCGGTGTCGCCCTCGTAGTCGGCGTAGTAGCCGGTGCGCTCGTGCGTCGCTGCGGTGTGCAGCACGTGGTGGACGTCGTCGTTCCATTGCGCGGTGTAATGGGTCGGCTGCCCGTTCTTGCGGCCGAGCCGGGTCGGGTCGTTGTCCTCGTTCTCCAGCAGCAGGTGCAGCGGCCGGGTGGTGGACGCGCGCACCCGTTCCGCCAGCTCGTCGAGCAGGTGCCTGCCGCTTTCGTCGATGATCGCGTGCACCGCGTCGAAGCGCAGCCCGTCGAGGTGGAACTCCTCGACCCAGTACAGCGCGTTGCCGATGATGAACTCGCGCACCGGCGCCGCATGCGCGCCGTCATAGTTGATGGCCGCACCCCACGGCGTCTCGTGCCGGTCGGTGAAGAAGGTGGGGGCGTACACCGGCAGGTAGTTCCCGTCGGGTCCGAAATGGTTGTAGACCACGTCGAGCAGCACCGCGACGCCGCGCGCGTGCGCCGCTTCCACCAACGCCTTCAGGTCGTCGGGACGGCCGTAGCTCGAATCCGGCGCATACGGCAGCACGCCGTCGTAGCCCCAGTTGCGCCGACCCGGGAAGTCTGAGATCGGCATGATCTCGATGGCGGTGACGCCGAGCGACTGGAGATGGTCGAGCTTGGCCGCCGCCGCCCGGAACGTGCCTTCCGGCGTGAACGCGCCGACATGCAGCTCGTAGAGCACGACCTCGTCCCAGGGCCGCCCCGCCCACTGCTCGGTCCAGCGATACGCGTCCGGGTCGACCACCTCGCTCGGGCCGTGCACGTCCTGCGGCTGGAACCGGGAGGCCGGGTCCGGAACCCTGAGGCCGTCGGGAAGCTGGTAGCGGTAGAGCGTGCCGGCACCGGCGCCCGGCACGTGAAGGTCGTGGAAGCCGTCGGGCTGCTTCTGCATCGGCAGCACGCGACCCTCCTCCAGCGCCAGCGACACCGCGTCGCACCCGGGCGCCCACAGCCGGAACCGGACGCCGTCCGCCTCCAGGACGGCACCCTGGCGGAGCGGAACCGGGCTGCTCATGTCGCGGCGTCCGGAATGAGTTCGAACAGCAGGAACGAGCGGCCGGTGACGCCGTAGACCTGCTCCGGCGTGAAGTGCTGGTCCTCCTTCTCCTCCTCGTCCTCGGACAGGTTGGTGTCGATGATTAGCTTCCAGCGCTGGTCGACCGTGGGCGGCAGCTTGAAGCCGACCAGGTCGTGCCAGGCGTTGAACACCATCAGCAGCGTGGCGTCCTGGCCGCGCTGCCGTATGCCGGTCGGTTGCGCGCGCCCGTCGAGCATCAGCCCGAAGCACTGCGCGTCGGTCCAGTCGCCCGGCATCATCTCGCCGCCGCCGGCGTTGAGCCAGGTGAGCTCCTTGATGTCGAGCTCCTCGTTGTAGCCCGCGGTGAGGAACCGGTTGCGCCGCAGGATCGGGAAGCGGCGGCGCAGCGCGGTCAGCCGGGACACGAAGCGGATCAGGCTCTGCCCCTTCTCCTCGATCTCCCAGTTCACCCAGGAGATGTCGCTGTCCTGGCAGTACGCGTTGTTGTTGCCGCCTTGCGTGCGCCCGAACTCGTCGCCGGCGAGCAGCATCGGCGTGCCCTGGCTGAGCAGCAGCGTCGCCAGCATGTTGCGAATCTGGCGCGCGCGCACGCGCTGGATCTCCAGGTCGTCGGTCGGACCCTCGACGCCGTAGTTGAAGGACCGGTTGTCTGACGAGCCGTCGTTGTTGTTCTCGCCGTTCGCCTCGTTGTGCTTCTCGTTGTAGGTGACGCAGTCGTTCAAGGTGAAGCCGTCATGCGCGGTGACGAAGTTGACGCAGGCCCAAGGCTTGCGGCCTTGGCGGTCGAACTCGGCCGGGCTGCCGAGCAGGCGCGGCGCGATCTTGGCCGCAACCAGGTCGCCCTTCCAGAACTCCCGCACCTCGTCGCGGAACTTGTCGTTCCATTCCGCCCAGCCGGGCGGGAACTCGCCGACCTGGTAGCCGCCGGGGCCGCAATCCCAGGGCTCGGCGATCAGCTTGACGGTGCCCAGCGTCGGGTCCTGGCTGCACGCCTTGAGAAAGCCGGACTGATTGTCGAAGCCGTTCGGCTCGCGCGCCAGGATGGTGCCGAGGTCGAAGCGGAACCCGTCCACATGCGTCTCCTCCGCCCAGTAGCGCAGGCTGTCGGTCACCATCTGGATCACGCGCGGGTGCGACAGGTTGACCGTGTTGCCGGTGCCGGTGTCGTTGACGTAGTAGCGCGGCTGGTCCGCGAGCAGCCGGTAGTACGACGCGTTGTCGATGCCCTTGAACGACAAGGTCGGGCCGCGCTCGTTGCCTTCCGCGGTATGATTGTAGACTACGTCGAGGATCACCTCGAGCCCGGCCTCGTGGATCGCCGACACCATCTCCTTGAACTCGCGCAGCGACTGCTCGGGCTCGGCGGCGTAGCGCGTGTTGGGGGCGAAGAAGCCGATCGAGTTGTAGCCCCAGTAGTTGGTGAGCCCCTTCTCCAGCAGGTTGCTGTCGAGGATGAAGCTGTGCACAGGCAGCAGCTCGATGGAGGTAACGCCGAGCTTCTTGATGTAGGACAGCACCTCCGGCGTCTTCATGCCGACATAGGTGCCGCGCAACTTCTCCGGCACCTTCGGGTGCTTCATGGTGTAGCCGCGGACGTGCGTCTCGTAGAGCACCGTCCTGTCCCAGGCGATCGGATTGCGCTTCGGCTGGCCCTTCCAGTCGAAGCTCGGATCGATCACCACCGACTTCACCATGAACGGCGCGCTGTCGCGCTCGTCGAAGCTCAGGTCGTCGTCGGGATGGCCGATCGTGTAGCCGAACAGCGCCGGGTCCCACTTCAGCTCGCCGAAATGCGCCGGCGCGTACGGGTCGAGCAGCAGCTTGTTGGGGTTGAAGCGGTGTCCGGCCTCCGGCGCGTACGGCCCGTGCACGCGATACCCGTAGATCTGTCCGGGGCCGACATCGGGCAGCCAGCCGTGGAAGATCTGGTCGGTATACTCCGGCAGGGTGATCCGTTCGACCTCGACCTTGCCCTCCCTGTCGAAAAGACAGATCTCGACCTTGGTGGCGTTGGCGGAGAACAGCGCGAAGTTGGTCCCCTTGCCGTCCCAGGTGGCGCCGCGCGGGAACGGGTAGCCTTCACGCAGGTTCTTCTTGACGATGCTGGCCACGGGTAGTCCTTCGACGATGGAGGCGGTGTCCGCGACACAACCCGCCCTGTCTCAGCCGGTTCCGCCCGGCAGCGATGGTGATGACGCCGTGAAGCTCCGGGTGTCGCCGCAGCCGAGGGTGACGAACGCGTCCGGCGGCAGGCCGCGATCGCGGCACGACGCGGCCAGCCGGCGCTCCGGCTCGTCGATCGGCTCGTCGGTCAGCTGGAAGGTGCCGAAATGCATGCCCACCGAGCGGCGCGCGCCCAGCGACAGGTGGGCGGAGACCGCTTCCTCCGGGTTCATGTGCACCGGCGCCATCAGCGAGCGCGGGTCGTAGGCGCCGATCGGCAGCAGCGCCAAATCGGGCGCGCCCAGCTGCCTGCCGATCTCGCCCCAGTGCGGCCCGTCGCCGGAGTCGCCGGCGAACAGCACACGCATCGGCGCCCGCTCGATCATGAAGCCGGACCACAGCGCCCGCCTGCCGTCGAACGGGGTGCGGGCGGAGAAGTGCCGTGCCGGGGTGGCGGTGACCGTGGCATCGCCGATCCGGTGCGACTGCCACCAGTCCAGCTCGGTGATCCGCGTGGCCCCCGCCTTCGCCAGCAGCCGCCCGTTGCCGAGCGGGGTGACGAAGGCCGGCGCGTCGCGCCGCACGATCGCCGACAGGCTCGGCAGGTCGAGGTGGTCGTAGTGGTTGTGCGACACCAGCACCAGGTCGACCGGCGGCAGCGCGTCCAGGCGGCGCCCCGGCGGCCGCGCCCGCCTCGGCCCCGCCCACGACACCGGCGAGCAGCGCTCGCTGAACACCGGATCGGTCAGGACCGTCAGGCCGGGCAGGCGCAGGAGGAAGCCGGCATGGCCGAGAAAGGTCAGCGTGGCGCCGTCCGGCGGCGGCTCGTCGCGTGGATCGCCCGTCGGCGGCGGGTCGACGATCGCGGTCGGCCAGGGCGCGCGCGTGCCGCCCAGGCGCCAGCGCAGGATCGGCAGCAGGCCGCGGCCAGCGGACGGCCTTTGCGGGGCGGGCTCGGTGTCGGGGTTGTGGAACAGGGTCCCGTCGCAATGGTCGGACACCGGAAAGGTCGGTCCGGTCATGCGCGCGGCGGCTCGGTGATGACGCGGGCGCCGCGGCTGTAGGTGAGCCAGGCCGACACCCAGTTCACGTACACCGCCACCCGGTTCTGCGTGCTCACCAGCAGCAGCAGGTGCACGGCGCTCCACACCAGCCAGGCGGGCAGGCCGGTCAGGCGCACCCGGCCGAAATCCGCCACCGCGGCCGAGCGGCCGATCACCGCCAGCTGTCCCCAGTCGGTATAGCGGAACGGTCCGGGCGAGGGCCTGGCAGCGAGCCGGGCGGCGATCACCCGGCCGACATGCCTGCCCTGCTGCTTGGCGACCGATCCCAGTCCCGGCAGCGGCCTGCCGTCCGGTCCGTCGAGGGCGGCCGCGTCGCCGATCACGAAGATTTCCGGATGGCCGGGCAGGGTGCAATCCCCTTCCACCGCCACCAAACCGCGCCGGTTGCCGTCGATGCCGAGCCAGCGCGCCACCGGCGTCGCCGCGGTGCCCGCAGCCCAGAACACGAAGGCGGCGTCGATGCGTTCGCTGCCCGCCAGCACGCCGCGCTCGTCCAGCGCCTTCACCCCGGCATCGAGCCGCAGCTCGACCCCGATCCGCTGCAGCCGTCCGGTGGCGTAGTCGGACAGGCGGCGGGGAAAGGCGGCCAGCACGCGGTCTCCGGCGTCGCACAGCACGATCCGCGCGGTGGAAGGCCGGATGCGCCGGAAGTCGCGCGCGAGGGTGTTGCGGGCGAGCTCCGCGATCGAGCCCGCCATCTCCACCCCGGTCGCGCCGGCGCCGACCACCACGAAGGTCAGCAGCCGTCGCACTTCCGCGGGGTCGTCCTCGGCTTCCGCACGCTCGAACGCGTCGAGCAGGCGGGAACGCAGCGACAGCGCGTCGGCGGCGCTCTTGAGCGCCGGCGCCCGCGTCGCCCAGTCGTCATGCCCGAACCAAGAGTAGACCGACCCGGTCGCCATCACGAGGGTGTCGTAGGGAAGCGGCGGGTGTCCCTCCAGGGCGACGGTCCGGCGCTCGCGGTCGACCCCCGTCACCTCGGCCATCAGCACGGACACGTTGGGGCTGCGCCGGAACACCGAGCGGATCGGCACCGCGATGCTGGTGGCGCTGAGCGCGGCGGTCGCCACCTGGTAGAGCAGGGGCTGGAACAGGGTGTGGTTGGTGCGGTCGACCAGCATGACGGCGCATCCCGTGCCGGCCAGCATCCGTGCCGCGTTCAGTCCGCCGAAGCCGCCACCCACGATCACGACCTTGTGAGCGGAGGGCGCAACTGCCGCCGCGCCTGGAGGCTCCCGCGCTTCGGCGCGCGGCATGTGGCTTGGCATCGACCCGAAACCCTTTCCGCCGGCGCCGCCGAACTCCGCGCGCCCTTGCGGCGTGTGCCTGGTGCAGGGCAACGTCATCCGTCGACGGCAGTTGCGCGTGTCGCGACCGGCCCTGTAATGCAGTGACCGATCGGTCAGCCTCGTTGCGGCCGATCCCGGCCATGGCCGAACCAAGGAACTCCCGGATGTCGCGTCCATCAGCACGGGCCGTGGCGCTCGCCGCCTTCTGCCCGCTTGCCGCCCTGCTCGCCTCTCTCGTCGTCCCGGTCACGCAAGCCGCGCTGGCAGCTCCGCCGGCTGCGCCGCCGCCGGCGGTGGGCGTGATGGCGGTGCACAGCCAGCCCGTGACGTCGAGCGCGCAGTACATCGGCCGGATCCAGGCGATCGACCGGGTGGCGCTGGTCGCGCGCGTGACCGCCTACCTGGACCGCCGCCTGTTCGACGAGGGCGCCGAGGTGAAGAAGGGCGACCTGCTCTACGTGCTGGAGCAGGGGCCGTTCCAGGCGCAGGTGCTGGCGCAGCAGGGCACGCTGGCCCAGGCCCAGGCCAACGTGGTCAACGCCCGGGTGAACTTCCAGCGCCAGGCGGCGCTGCTGAAGACCCCGGCCGGACAGAAGCAGGCCTACGACAACGCCGCCGAAACCGCGCAGAGCGGCGCCGCCAACGTCCTGACCGCGCAGGGCAACCTGCAGAGCGCACAGATCCAGCTCGGCTACACCGAGATACGCGCCCCGGTGGACGGGCGGATCACCTCCACCGCCGTGAACCAGGGCAACGTGGTCAGCCCGACCAGCGGCACGCTCGCGACCATCGTCACCCAGGACCCGATGTACGTGGTGTTCCCGGCCGCGACCCGCGACGTGCTCGGGCTGCAAAGGAAGTACCGGAACAGCGGCGGCCTGGGACAGGCGGCGGTCAAGCTCACGCTCGGCGACGGCTCGTCCTACGACCATGACGGCCATCTGGACTACGTGTCGCCGACGGTGTCCACCGACACGGACACCATCACCCTGCGCGCCACGATCGCCAACCCGAAGCGCGGCCAGGACACCGGCGGCAACGGCCTCACCAGCCGCGAGCTGGTGGACGGCGAGTTCGTGACGGTGACGGTGCAGGACCCGCATCCGGTGCAGCGCCTGGTGATCCCGCGCGCCGCGGTGCTGTCCGACCAGCAGGGCGACTACGCCTTCACGGTGGACGCGCAGCACCATGCCAGGCGGGTCAACCTGAAGCTTGGCGACATCGTCGGCACCGACTCCGTGGTGCTGTCCGGCCTCACGGACGGCGAGGGGATCATCGTCGACGGGCTGCAACGGGTGCGCGACGGGGGTGCGGTGTCGCCGACGACGCCGCAGCCGGTGGTGGCCGATCCCGACGTGGCGCAGGGCCAGCAGTCGGGCGCCGGACGCAACGCCGTGTCCGGCGGAGCCGCGACCGGGGGAGCCGCGAACACCGGCGCGCCGGGAAGCGGCCAGAACGCCGGCCAGGGCGCCGGCCAGGGCGTCGATTCGGCGCCTGGCCGGAACGCCAGCCAGGCCTCGAAGGACCAGGCGGCTTCGGGCCAGGGCAACCCGTCTCCGCCCGCGCCCAGCAGCAGCCCGAGCCAGCACTAGGATCCCGCCATGATTTCCGGCGTCTTCATCGACCGGCCGCGGCTGGCGATCGTGATCGCGATCGTCATCACGCTCGCCGGCATCGTCGGCCTGACCCGGATCCCGGTCGCGCAGTTCCCCGACGTGGTGCCGCCGCAGGTGCAGGTGACGGCGACCTTTCCGGGCGCGTCCGCTTCCGTGGTCGAGCAGTCGGTGGCGCAGCCGATCGAGGCGCAGGTCGTCGGCGTCGACAAGATGATCTACATGCGCTCGGCCAGCGGCAACGACGGCTCGTACGGCCTGACCGTCAGCTTCCAGCTCGGCACCAACCCCGACGTCAACACGGTCAACGTGCTGAACCGGGTGCAGACCGCCAACGCCGAGCTGCCGGCGACGGTGCAGGCGGAAGGCCTGACGGTGCAGAAGCGCTCGTCGGCGATCCTGATGTTCATCAACTTCTACAGCCCGACCAACGTGTTCAAGCCGCTGTTCATCGCCAACTACATGACGATCAACGTCATCGATGGCGTGTCGCGCACCCCGGGCGTGGGCCAGGCGTCGCTGCTGTCGCGGCAGAACTACTCGATGCGGATCTGGTTCGACACCAACCGGCTGACCAACCTCGGCCTGTCGCCGTCCGACATCACCACCGCGATCGCGCAGCAGAACACGGTGGCGGCGGTGGGCCGGATCGGCGCGCGTCCGACCGGCCCGGACCAGCAGTACCAGTTCAACGTGCAGACACAAGGAAGGCTGGTGACCCCGGCGCAGTTCGGCGCCATCGTGATCCGCGCGCAAGCAGACGGCTCGGTGCTCCGCCTGAGCGACGTGGCACGTGTGGAGCTCGGCGCGCAGACGCTGGATTCGGAGTCCCGCTTCGACGGCAACCCGTCGGTGGCGCTGGCGATCTACCTGTCGCCCGGCGCCAACGCGCTCGACACCGCCACCGCGATCCGCGGCCTGGTGTCGCGGCTGTCGCACCGCTTCCCGCCCGGCCTGACCTACAACATCACCTACGACAGCACCGACTTCGTGCGCGACACCGTGCACGAGGTGATCAAGACCATCATCGAGGCGTTCGTGCTGGTGGTGATCGTGGTGTTCCTGTTCCTGGGCAGCCTGCGCGCCACCATCATCCCCACCATCGCCATCCCGGTCAGCCTGATCGGCGCCTTCGCCGGCATGACGGCATTGGGCATATCGGCCAACACGGTGTCGCTGCTGGCGATGGTGCTGGCGATCGGCATCGTGGTCGACGACGCCATCGTGGTGGTCGAGAACGTCGAGCGGGTGATGGAGGAGGAGCCCGAGCTGTCGCCGGCGGACGCGACCAAGAAGGCGATGCAGCAGATCACCGGCCCGATCATCGCCATCACCCTGGTGCTGCTGTCGGTGTTCGTGCCGATCGCGTTCATCCCCGGCCTGTCCGGCGTGCTGTTCCGCCAGTTCGCGCTGACCATCTGCACCGCCATGCTGATCTCGGCGCTGAACGCGCTCACCCTGTCGCCGGCGCTGTGCGGGGTGTTCCTGCGCCATTCCGGCCCGAGGCGCGGCATCATGGGCGGCGTGTCGCGGGCGATCGACGCGGTGCGCAACGGTTATTCGCGCGTGGTGTCGCGGCTGCTCGGCTTCGCGCTAGGCGGCATCCTGGTGGTGATCGGCGCCGGCGTGCTGATCGGGCTGATGCAGCGCTCCCTGCCGGCAGGCTTCCTGCCGGAGGAGGACCAGGGCGGCTTCTTCATCAACGTGCAGCTGCCGGACGGCGCCGCGGTCGGGCGCACCAGCGGCGTGGTGGCGCAGGTGGAAAAGCTCGCGCGCAACCTGCCGGGTGCCGCACACACCTTCGGGGTGATCGGCTACTCCTTCCTGGACGGGGTGCAGGAGCCGAACGCCGGCTTCGTGTTCGTGCGACTCAAGGCGTTCCAGGACCGCACCGCCGCGGCCGAGGGCGCCACCGCCCTGATCGGCCGCGTGTTCGGCGAGAGCCAGGGCATACGCCAGGCCACCGTGTTCCCGTTCAACCTGCCGCCGATCATCGGCCTGTCGCCCGGCGGCGGCTTCGAGTACGAGCTGGAGGCGCTGGAAGGGCAGGACACCGACCAGCTCGCGGCCCAGCTGCGCGGGCTGGTCGCGGCGGCGAACAAGAGTTCGGACCTCGCGCGCGTGTTCACCACCTTCACCGCCAACACCCCGTCGCTGTATCTCGACATCGACCGGGCCAAGGCGCAGGCGCTGGGCGTCAACGTCAACGACATCTTCAACGCGCTGCAGACCACGCTGGGCGGTTCCTACGTCAACGACTTCAACCTGTTCGGCCGGGTATGGCAGGTCAACGTGGAGGGCGAGGCGCGCGACCGCTCGAAGATCGACGACCTGTGGCGGCTCTACATACGCAACGCGAGCGGCGGCACCGTGCCGCTTCGGGCGCTGGCGACCTTGCGCATCATCACCGGGCCGCAGGCGATCACGCGCTACAACAACTTCCGCGCCATCACCGTCAACGGCACCCCGGCCCCCCACGTGTCGTCAGGCACGGCGCTGGCGACCATGGCCCGGATCTCCGGCAACACCCTGCAGGCCGGCTACGACTACGAATGGACCAGCACCGCGTACCAGGAGGTGGCGGCGTCGGGGAAGACCGGCATCATCCTGGCCATGGCGCTGCTGTTCGCGTTCCTGTTCCTGGTGGCGCTGTACGAGAGCTGGATCATCCCGATCCCGGTGCTGATGTCGGTCTCGGTCGGCGTGCTCGGCGCCTTCGTCGGCATCGTGCTGGGCGGGCTGTCGCTCGACCTGTACGCGCAGATCGGCCTGGTGGTGCTGATCGCGCTGGCGGCGAAGAACGGCATCCTGATCGTCGAGTTCGCCAAGGAACGGCGCGAGGCGGGCGAGAGCATACGCGAGGCGGCGCGGCAGGGTGCGCACATGCGGTTCCGCGCGGTGATGATGACCTCGTTCGCCTTCATCCTCGGGCTGCTGCCGCTGGTGACCGCGACCGGTGCGGCCTCGGTCAGCCGGCGCGACGTCGGCACCCCGGTGTTCGCTGGCATGCTGGCGGCGAGCGGCATCGGCATCTTCATCATCCCGATGCTCTACGTCACCTTCCAGACCATGCGGGAATGGTTCCACCGCCAGCTCGGCATCGGCGAGCACAGGAAGCACTGACCGCCGCAATGTCCAGGGAGAGCACGATCCGTCAGCGTGTGCCGCTGCCGGCCGCGATGAACTGCGCCATGCGGTCGTGCATCGCGTGCAGGGCGTCGTCGTCGACATAGGCCTCGTGACCGGTGGGAAAGAATTGGTACTCGATGTTCCCCTGCAGCGACGGCGGGATCGGCAGGTGCTTCATCTCGTAGATCGCGGCGAGGGTGGTCGTGCTCAGGTCGAAGTAGCCGCCCATCACCAGGACGCGCATGGCCGGGTTCCGCTTCATCGTCTCGGCCAGGTCCGGCATGACGTTGTAGAAGCCCAGCCACGGCTTGCCGGGCGTCGCGTGGTAGGTGTCCCATTTCAGGTCCGGGACGTCGGCGAACGGCTGGAAGGCGAGGCCGGCGTCGACCCTCAGCGTGTCGCGCGCGTAGCTGTGCATCGCCGCCGTGACCGCCGCGCTGGTCGAGGTCGAGAACGGGTCGTACTCGGCCTCTGCCGCCATCGGGTCCAGGGCCGGCCCCTGGTAGCGCCCGTCCAGCCGGCCGATCGTCCGTGCGCCGTCTTCCAGCAGGATCTTCTCGAACGCGCCGGCGGTGAGGCGGAGGTCAGCCTTCAGCCAGGTCCCCGCCGGGATGCCGGTATAGCTCGCGAGCCGCGCCGCCACCGCCTGCTTCCGATCCGGCTGGAGGTCCGCGCCGGCGAGCAGTGCGCTCGCGTACTCGCCGAGCGCGTAGCCTTCCACCTGGTGGATCCACGGCTCCAGGGTGGCCGGCCGGTTCGGCACCTTGCCGTGGTACCAGGCGATCGCGGCATAGCTCGGCAGCGCCAGGAAGAAGGGGTTCTCCACGCCCGGGTTGGAGGGTGCCGCGTCGATGAAGTCGTCGATGCTCAGGTACTGGCTCAGCGAGATGATCCCGTTCAGGTCCACGTCGTCGCCGATCAGCTGCCGCGCCAGCGCCGCGCTGCGCACCGTGCCGTAGCTGTGGCCGAACAGGTACTTGGGAGAGGTCCAGCGGTCGTACCGGGTCAGGAAGCGCCGGATGAAGCGGTCGAAGGCGGCCGCGTCCCCATCGATGCCGTAGAAGCTGGCCGCGGCGTCATGGCCCTGGATGCTGCCGTAGCCGGTGCCGGGCGCGTCGATGAAGACGAGGTCGGCGGCGTCCAGCAGCGAGTCCGGGTTGTCCCGCACCCGGTACGGGCCGCCCGCCGGGTGCTGCAGGTCGGGAACGACGGCCCGCACCGGGCCGACCGACTCCATCAGCAGGCTCATGGTCGAGGAGCCGGGACCGCCATCGTAGATGAACACGATCGGCCGCTGCCGCGGTGCCGATCCCTTCGCGAAGTAGGCGGTATACGACATGCGCGCCGTCGCCGGCTGGTCGTCCGGCGCCGACGGCAGCGCCGCGTCCGCCGCGGTGCTGCCGTCGGGCGCCAGAAGGGCATCCTCCCGGTCCGTCCCGCCCACCGCCAGCAGCCCGGCGACGGCGGTGAAGGCGACCACCTGCCCGTTCGCGAGGCCGACCGAGCCGCTGGTGACGGAGTCCGCCGGCAGGCGGCCGGGTGGTCCGCCGGTCGAGGCCGACCCGCCAGGGCTGGCGCCGGCCGACACGGCACCGGCGGCCAACGCCGGCTGCATGAACCAGAAGACGGCGGACAGGATCCACCCGGCAAGGACGTGGCGGAGGCAGCTGGAGGGGCGTTGCTGGATCATGAGGTTCCCTGGCGAGGCGGCGCGGACGCAGCACGATCCATGCCATGAGGCGCCCGGCGCCGGATCCTGCCCCGGCCGCGGGACACGACCAACATCGGCCTCGGCAGCCGCCGACGGGAACGGCCGTGCCGGATGTCGAGCTTTCGTGATGAACCCGCGCAACCCCTGACGAGATTGGGACGTTCCGAACGGGCGGATTGGGTGCAGCGTGACGCGGATGCGGGCCATGGCTTGCCGGCCCGTTCGCTGCGCTGCAACATGGCGCGGGCCGTGATCCGGCCGGACATTGACGATAACGGAAGGCGGTTTCCCATGGGTTCAGGCCAGCGTGACCTCCTGCGTGCACCGGACGGCTCCTCTGGCGGCCCCGCCGCGATCGACCAGCTCTGCATCAACACGATGCGGACCCTGGCGATGGACGCGGTGCAGAAGGCCAAGTCCGGCCACCCCGGAACGCCGATGTCGCTGTCGCCCGCCGCCTACGTGCTGTGGAACCAGCTGCTCCGCTACAACCCGGAGGATCCGAACTGGCCGAACCGCGACCGCTTCGTGCTGTCGGTCGGGCACGCGTCGATGCTACTTTACTCGCTGATCTTCCTGGCCGGAGTGAAGTCGGTCAACGAGGGCGAGGACCGCTCCAAGCCGTCGCTGACGATCGACGACCTCAAGCAGTTCCGTCAGCTCAGCTCCAAGACTCCCGGCCACCCGGAGTACCGCTTCACCTCCGGCGTCGAGACCACCACCGGCCCGCTCGGCCAGGGCTGCGGCAACTCGGTCGGCATGGCCATGGCGCAGCGCTGGCTGGCCGACCGCTACAACAAGCCCGGGTTCCCGATCTTCGACTACCACATCTGGACCTTCAGCGGCGACGGCGACCAGATGGAGGGCATCTCCAGCGAGGCCGCCTCGATCGCCGGCCACCTGAAGCTGTCCAATCTCACCTGGCTCTACGACAGCAACCAGATCAGCATCGAGGGCTCCACCGAGCTCGCCTTCATCGAGAACACGCACAAACGGTTCGAGGGCTACGGCTGGAACGTGCTGGAGGTGCACGACGCCAACGACCTCGGCCTGTTGCGGACGCAGTTCGAGGCCGCGCGGGCGCAGGACGGGGCCGAAGGCGGCCGTCCGACCCTGATCGTGGTGCACAGCAAGATCGCCTGGGGCGCGCCGAAGAAGCAGGGCACCGCCGCCGCGCATGGCGAGCCGCTCGGCGACGAGGAGATCGCCGGCACCAAGAGGTTCTACGGCTGGCCCGAGGACAAGACGTTCTACGTGCCGGACGGCGTCCCGGAGCACTTCCAGGCGGGGATCGGCGCGCGCGGGCAGAAGCTCAACGCCGAGTGGCTGGAGATGCTCGGCCGCTACAAGAGCGAGTATCCGGAGCTTGCCGCCGAGCTGGAGATGATCAACCAGCATCATCTGCCGGAAGGATGGGACAAGGAGATCCCCAGCTACGAGGCGGACAAGAAGGGCGTCGCCTCGCGCGAAAGCTCCGGCAAGATCCTGAACGCGATCGCGCCGCACGTGCCGTGGATGATCGGCGGCGCCGCCGACCTGTCGCCCTCGACCAAGACCAACCTGACCTTCCAGGGTGCCGGCAGCTTCGAGGCCGGGAGCTATGGCGGGCGAAACCTGCATTTCGGCGTGCGCGAGCACGCGATGGGCTCGATCACCAACGGCATCGCCCTGTCCGGCATCCGGCCGTACTGTTCCGGGTTCCTGATCTTCTCCGACTACATGAAGGCGCCGATCCGCCTGTCGGCGATCATGGAGCTGCCGGTCGTCTACATCTTCACCCATGACAGCATCGGCGTGGGCGAGGACGGACCGACCCACCAGCCGATCGAGCAGCTGGCGCAGCTGCGCGCCACGCCCGGCATCATGACCATCCGCCCCGGCGACGCCAACGAGGTGGCGGAAGCCTGGCGCGTGATCGTGCCGCTGAAGGAGAAGCCGGCGGCGCTGATCCTGAGCCGGCAGGCGCTGCCGACGCTGGACCGCACCAAGTATGCTCCGGCCTCGGGTCTCGCCAAGGGCGCCTACGTGCTCGGCGACTGCGACGGCACCCCGGCGGTGATCCTGATGGCCACCGGCTCGGAGCTGTCGCTGGCGGTCGGCGCCTACGAGGCGCTCACCGCGGAGGGGATCAAGGCGCGCGTGGTGTCGATGCCCTCCTTCGACCTGTTCGAGGAGCAGGACGAGGCATACCGCGAAAGCGTGCTGCCGTCGGGCGTTACCGGCCGGGTGGCGATCGAGCAGGCGGCCTCGTTCGGCTGGGACCGCTATGTCGGGTTCAAGGGCGCCATCATCGCCATGCACACCTTCGGTGCCTCCGCGCCGCTGAGCGACCTGCAGACCAAGTTCGGCTTCACGCCGGAGAAGGTGCTGGAAACGGCACGGGCCCAGGCCAACGGGGCCAAGGAATAAACGCTTCGGCGCCGAGCCGGAGGTGCTTCGGCACGTCCGGCGGCAACTCGCCGGTCGATCCCGGTGAAGCGGGCGAGCGGCTCCGGGAAACCGGTCCGGAGCCGGTCCGCTTCGCGAACCGCTTGAAGGAGTTCACGTCATGAACGTCGTTCAGAAGACATCAGGGATGCAGGAAACGGGCAATCCACTGCAGACCCTGGCGAAGTTCGGACAATCGCCGTGGCTCGACTTCATCCAGCGTTCCTTTGTCGAGAACGGCAGCCTGGCCAGGCTGGTGAAGGAGGACGGGCTCAAGGGCGTGACCTCCAACCCCGCCATCTTCGAGAAGGCGATGGGCCACGGCACCGACTACGACGGCCAGTTCAAGTCGATCGTGCAGGGCGAGCGCAACACCGACGTCTCGGAGATCTACGAGACGATGGCGATCGACGACATACGCGCCGCCGCCGACGTGCTGCGCCCGGTCTGGGACGAGACCGAAGGGCTCGACGGCTATGTCAGCCTGGAAGTGTCGCCGTATCTCGGGCTCTACACCGAGCCGACGATCGACGAGGCGCGCCGCCTGTGGAAGGCGGTCGGCAAGCCGAACCTGATGGTCAAGATCCCGGGCACCGAGCCCGGCGTGCCGGCGATCCGCCAGGTGATCTCCGAAGGGATCAACATCAACGTCACCCTGCTGTTCTCGCTCGACGCGTACAAGAAGGTCCTGGAGGCCTACATCTCCGGTCTCGAGGAACGGCATGGCAAGGGCGAGGACATCTCGCACATCGCGTCCGTCGCCAGCTTCTTCGTCAGCCGGATCGACGGGCTGATCGACAAGGAGATCGACAAGAGGGTCGCGGCCGGCGACGCCGAGGCCGAGACGCTGAAGTCGCTTCGCGGCAAGGTCGCGATCGCCAACGCCAAGATGGCCTACCAGCACTACCTGGAGATCAGCCAGAGCCCGCGCTGGCAGGCGCTGAAGGCGGCCGGCGCCAACCCGCAGCGCCTGCTCTGGGCGTCCACCGGCGTGAAGGACAAGGCGTACAGCGACGTGCTGTACTGTGACGAGCTGGTCGGCGCCGACACCGTCAACACCATGCCGCCGGCAACCATGGACGCGTTCCGCGACCACGGCACCCCGCGCAACGCCCTGACCGAGGACGTCGAGGGCGCACGCCACGTGCTGTCCGAGGTCGAGCGCCTCGGCCTTGACCTCGACGGCGTCACCACGAAGCTGGTCAAGGACGGCGTGGACGCGTTCGCGGACTCGTTTGACGCGCTGCTCGGCGCGGTGGCGGCCAAGAAGGCGGACATGGCCGGCGACACCGTCGCCAGGAGCACCTTCAAGCTGCCCAAGGACCTGGACGAGGCGGTGCAGGCCAGTCTGGAAGCGTGGCGCAAGGCCGGCACGGTGCGCAAGCTGTGGCAGGGAGACGCCTCGGTCTGGACCGGCCAGGACGAAGGCAAGTGGCTGAACTGGCTCAGCATCATCGGCGAGCGCACCGAGCACGTCGACGAGCTGACGGCGTTCCAGGACGAGGTCAAGGCAAAGAACTTCAGCCACGTGCTGCTGCTCGGCATGGGCGGGTCGAGCCTCGGGCCTGAGGTGCTGGCGGAAACGTTCGGCCAGCGCGCCGGCTTCCCGGAACTGCACGTGCTCGACAGCACCGACCCGCAGCAGGTGAAGACGTTCGAGAACAAGGTCGACCTGGCGAACACGCTGGTGATCGTCTCCTCCAAGTCCGGCGGCACGCTGGAGCCGAACATCCTCAAGGCATACTTCTTCGACAAGATGCAGCAGGCGACCGGCGGCAAGGCGGGCGAACACTTCGTCGCGGTGACCGATCCCGGCTCGCACATGGAGGAAGTGGCGAAGCAGGACGGGTTCTGGCGCATCTTCCACGGCGACAAGGGGATCGGCGGCCGCTACTCGGTGCTGTCCAATTTCGGCCTGGTGCCGGCGGCGGCGATCGGCCTCGACCTGCACGAGTTCCTGTCCAACGCCGACCGGATGGCCAAGGCCTGCTCGGCCGGCACACCGCCGAACCAGAACCCGGGCGTGCTGCTCGGCACCCTGCTGGGCGTGGCGGCGGCGCACGGGCGCGACAAGGTGACCATCGAGGCCTCGCCCGGCATCGCCGACCTCGGCGCCTGGCTGGAGCAGTTGCTGGCGGAGTCCACCGGCAAGGACGGCAAGGGCCTGATCCCGATCGAGGGCGAGACGCTGGCGGCGCCGTCGGCCTACGGCAACGACCGGGTGTTCGCCTATCTGCGCCTCGCCGACAGCCCCGACGCCACCCAGGACGCGGCGATCAAGGCGCTGGAGGAGGCCGGCCAGCCGGTGGTGACGGTCGCGCTGACGTCGAAGATCCAGATCGCGCAGGAGTTCTTCCGCTGGGAGTTCGCCACCGCGGTGGCGGGCGCCATCATCGGCATCAACGCGTTCAACCAGCCGGACGTCGAGGCCAGCAAGATCGAGACGCGCAAGCTGACCGACGCCTACAACCAGAGCGGCTCGCTGCCGGCGGAGACCCCGTTCGCCACCGACGGCGACTTCAGCTTCTTCGCCGACGAGAGCAACGCCAAGGCGCTGGGCGGCGGCAGCCTGGAGGCGGTGCTCAAGGCGCATCTCGATCGGGCGAAGGCCGGCGACTACGTGGCGCTGCTGGCCTATGTCGAGCGCGACCCGAAGACGATGGCGTGGATCCAGCAGGCGCGCCTGGCGATCCGGGATGCCAGGCACGTCGCCACCGCGGCCGAGTTCGGGCCGCGCTTCCTCCACTCCACCGGCCAGGCCTACAAGGGCGGCCCGGACAGCGGCGTGTTCCTGCAGATCACCGCCGACGACAGTGCCGACCTTCCGGTGCCGGGCGAGAAGTACACCTTCGGCGTGGTCAAGGCGGCGCAGGCGCGCGGCGACTTCGACGTGCTGGCCGAGCGCGGCCGGCGCGCGCTCCGCGTGCACGCCAGGGGCAGCCTGCCAGCGGCGCTGGAACGGCTGGGTGCCGCGATCAAGGCCGCCGTGGCCTGAACCTCCCGTAACCGGCGCGCCCGGGCGGGCGCGCCGGCTCCCCTCCCGACAAGGCCGCCGGCCGGCCTGCTCCCGCAAACGAGGAACACCCCATGCAGCTCGGCATCATCGGTCTTGGACGGATGGGCGGCAACATCTCCGTCCGGCTTTCGAAGCACGGGCACGAGGTGGTGCTGTACGACCGCGACCCTGCGGTCGTCTCCAAGGTGCATGGCCGCGCCGAGAAGAGCCAGGAGGCCGACGGGCTGAAGGATCTGGTCTCGAAGCTGTCCGCGCCGCGTGCGGTGTGGGTCATGCTGCCGGCAGGCAGGATCACCGAGGAAACGATCGAGACCCTGGCCGGGCTGATGGACGAGGGCGACGTCATCATCGACGGCGGCAACAGCTACTACAAGGACGACATACGCCGGGCCGCCACCCTGCGCGAGAAGGGCATCCACTACGTCGACGTCGGCACCTCCGGCGGCGTGTACGGCCTCGAGCGCGGCTACTGCATGATGATCGGCGGCGCCAAGGAGGCGGTGGACCGGATCGACCCGATCCTGTCCGCCCTGGCGCCCGGCATCGGCTCGGTCGAGCGCACCCCCGGACGCGACGCCGAGGGGCTCGATCCCAAGGCGGAGCAGGGCTACCTCCATACCGGCCCGGCCGGCTCCGGCCACTTCGTCAAGATGGTGCACAACGGCATCGAGTACGGGATCATGCAGGCCTTCGCCGAGGGCTTCGACGTGTTGCGCAACAAGAACTCCGGCGACCTCCAGCCCGAGCAGCGCTTCGATCTCAACATGGGCGACATCGCCGAGGTGTGGCGGCGCGGCAGCGTGATCTCGTCCTGGCTGCTGGACCTGTGCGCCAACTCGCTGGCCAAGGACGGCACCCTGTCGGAGTTCACCGGGCAGGTCGCGGACTCCGGCGAGGGCCGCTGGACCATCGAGGCGGCGATCGAGGAGGCGGTGCCGGTGCCGGTGCTGAGCCAGGCGCTGTTCACCCGGTTCCGCAGCCGGTCCGGCAACAACTTCGGCGAGAAGCTGCTGTCGGCGATGCGGTTCCAGTTCGGCGGCCACATCGAGCAGCACTCCACCGAGAAGAAGCACGGCAGCGAAGTGTCGGACAAGAAGGACTAGGCATGTCGGAATCGCTCGAGCTCGAGCCCGGCACGCCACCGGAGGACGACGACCGGCCGCTGGTCGCGCCGCGCCGCAGCCCGCCCTGCACCCTGGTCATCTTCGGCGGCGGCGGCGACCTGACCAGGCGGCTGCTGGTGCCGGCGATCTACAACCTGGTCGGCGCCGGGCTGCTCGACGAGGCGTTCTCGATCATCGCCGTCGACTGGTCGGACCTGGACAGCGAGGGCCTGCGACGCGAACTCGGCGACACCATGCGCCAGTTCGTGTCGCAGCGTCGCGCCAGCGCGTCGGAGCTGCACGAGGCCGACTGGCACTGGCTGAGCGAGCGGATCTCGTTCCTGCGCGGCAGCTTCGACGACGAGCAGACCTACCGCACGCTGGCGAGCCGCTGCGGCGTCGGCAACTGCGTGTTCTACCTCGCGGTGGCGGCCCGGTTCTTCGGGTCCATCGTCGGCCGCCTGGAGGCGGCCGGGCTGACGGGCGAGACGGAAACGCGGTTCCGGCGCGTGGTGGTGGAAAAGCCGTTCGGCTTCGACCTGCCCTCTGCGCGGGCGCTGAACGCCCAGCTCCGACAGGCGCTCGACGAGAGCCAGATCTACCGGATCGACCACTACCTGGGAAAGGAGACGGTGCAGAACATCCTGGCGCTGCGCTTCTCCAACGGGTTCTTCGAGCCGCTGTGGAACCGCCAGAACATCGACCACGTGCAGATCACCGCCGCCGAGACCGTCGGCGTGGAGAAGCGTGGACGGTTCTACGAGACCACCGGCGCGCTGCGCGACATGGTGCCGAACCACATCATGCAGCTGCTGGCGATGGTGGCGATGGAGGCGCCGATCTCGTTCGAGGCCGACGCGGTGCGCGACGAGAAGTCCAAGGTGCTGGCGGCGGTGCACAAGCTCGCTGCGGACGACATCGTGCGCGGGCAGTACGCCGCCGGCAGCATCGCCGGCCGGGCGATGGCCGGCTACCGCGAGGAGCCGGACGTGGCACCGGATTCAGGCACCGAGACGTTCGTGGCGATGAAGCTGTCGATCGACAACTGGCGCTGGTCCGGGGTGCCGTTCTACCTGCGCACCGGCAAGCGGCTGACCACGCGCAAGACCGAGATCGCGATCCACTTCAAGCAGGCGCCCTACGCGCTGTTCCGCGAGACCCCCGTGGACAAGCTGACCCCCAACATCATGGTGCTGCAGATACAGCCCAGCGAAGGGGTGACGATGCAGTTCTCCGCCAAGGTCCCGGGTCCGACCGTCAAGCTCGGCGGCGTGCGGATGAAGTTCGACTACGCCGACTGGTTCCAGGAGGGGCCCAGCACCGGCTACGAGACGCTGATCTACGACTGCCTGATCGGCGACGCCACGCTGTTCCAGCGCGCCGACAACATCGAGGCCGGCTGGAGCGTGGTGCAGCCCGCCCTCGACTCCTGGCACGAGGGGAACGGGGACCTGCATCCCTATGCCGCCGGCAGGCCCGGCCCGGACGCGGCGGATGCGTTGCTGGCCCGCGACGGACGGCATTGGCTGAGGCTGAACGCATGATGATCCCGCCGCGCGCGGCCCCGTCGTCCTGCATCAGGCTGCTGGTGTCGGACATCGACGGCACCATCATCGGCCCCGACAAGCAGCTCGCCCCATCGACCCTCGCGGCGGCGGAAAGGCTGCGCGAGGCGGGGATCATGCTGTGCCTGGCGAGCAGCCGGTCGGTGCGCGGGATGCGGATGTATCTCGGGCCGCTCGGGATCGACACTCCTGCCGCCGGGCTGAACGGCGGCGAGATCGTCGCCGCCGACGGCAGCGTGCTGGAGCTGCAGTCGCTCGACGCCCAGGCGGCGCGCCTCGCGGTCGAGACGCTGACCACCAACCGCATTGAGTGCTGGCTGTTCACCGGACACCAGTGGGTGATACGCGACGCCGCCGGCGCCTTCGTGCCGCGCGAGCAGAAGGCGGTGCAGTTCGAGCCCACGGTGGTCGAGTCGTTCGAGCCGTTCTACGACCGGATCGGCAAGATCATGGGTGCCACCACGGACTATCCGCTGCTGGAGCGGGTGGAGATCGAGCTGCAGGCGATGCTGGCGGGCGAGGTCAGCGCGCACCGCTCCTCGCCCTGGTATCTCGACGTCACCCATCCGGAGGCCAACAAGGGCCGTGCGGCGCTGCGCCTGGCCGCGATCCTGGGCGTGGATCCGACCGAGCTCGCCTGCATCGGCGACATGGACAACGACATCTCCATGCTGCAGGCCGCCGGCCTCGGCGTGGCGATGGGCAACGCGCCGGCGCAGGTGGCCGAGGCGGCGCATTTCGTGACCGCGACCAACGCGGAGAACGGCTGGGCGCAGGCGGTCGAGGAGCTGATCCTGCCGCGTGCGCCGACGGCCTAGAACAGGAACGGGAACGGGATGGCCGAGCCGATGAAGATCAGCCTGGTGCTGGCCGATGTGGACGGCACGCTGGTGACCAAGGAGAAGATCCTGACCGAGCGGGCGATCCGCGCGGTGCGCACCCTGCGCGAGCGCGGCATCCGCTTCGCCATCACCAGCGGACGGCCGCCGAAGGGGATGAACATGCTGATCGAGCCGCTCGGCATCACCGAGCCGATCGCCGGCTTCAACGGCGGGCTGTTCGTGCATCCGGACCTGTCGATCATCGAGGCGAAGACGCTGCCGCGCAAGGCGGCGGACCAGACCGTGCAGGTGCTGCGCGACCACAAGGTCGACGTCTGGGTGTACAGCGGCGAGGACTGGCTGGTTCCGGACGCCAAGGGGCCGCACGTCGATCGCGAGCAGTGGACGGTGAAGTTCGCGCCCAAGGTGACGAGCGACTTCGGCGCGGCGCTGGACTCGGCGGTGAAGATCGTCGGCGTCAGCGACGACCTCGAGCTGATGAAGAAGGTGGAGCGCGACGCGCAGGAGGCGCTCGGCGACACCGCCTCGGCGGCACGCTCGCAGCCGTACTACCTCGACGTGACGCACCCGCAGGCGAACAAGGGCGGCGTCGTCGCCAGCCTGGAGCGCATGCTCGGCATCAAGGCTGCGGAGATCGCTACCCTCGGCGACCAGCCCAACGACGTGCTGATGTTCAGGAAGAGCGGCCTGTCGATCGCGATGGGGCAGTCCAGCGACGAGGTGAAGCAGGCCGCCACCCACGTGAGCGACTCCTCCGAGGAGGAGGGCTTCGCCAAGGCGATCGAGCGCTACGTGCTGGGGAACGCGCCATGAGCAGCGACGCCACCACTGGCCGTGTCGAGGTGCTGGACGACGCCGAGGCGGTCGCGCACTACGCCGCCGACTTCCTGACCGAGCGGGCGATCGCCGCCGACGGGCCGTTCACCGTGGCGCTGTCCGGCGGCTCGACGCCCAAGCGGTTGTACGAGATCCTGGCCGGTGGAAGCTACGCCAAGCGGTTCCCGTGGGACCGGGTGCAGCTGTTCTTCGGCGACGAGCGCTTCGTGCCGCCGGCCGACCCGTCGAGCAACTACAACATGGCCAACCTGGCGATGCTGTCGCACGTGCCGGTGCCGCCGAACTCGGTGCACCGCATGCCGACCGACGGCGACCCGGCCGACGCGGCGCGGCGCTACGAGCGCGAGCTGCGGATGCAGTACGGCGCGGAGACCATCGAGCCCGGCCGTCCGCTGTTCGACGTGGTGCTGCTGGGCCTGGGCGAGAATGGCCACACCGCCTCGCTGTTCCCGGGCACCGACGTGCTGGAGGAACGCGAGGCCTGGGTGGGCACCTGCGTGCCGCACGACGCCCCGCACACGCGCCTGACCCTGACCTACCCGGCGATCGCCAGCAGCCGCGCGGTGCTGTTCCTGGTCGCGGGTGCAGCCAAGGCCGAGGTGGTGGCCAAGGTCCGCGGCGGCGACGCTACGCTGCCGTCGACGCACGTCGCGACCGAGGGCGAGCTGATCTGGGTGCTGGACCGGGCCGCCGCCGGATCCGCCTCCCATGGATGACCCGGCCCAGGCCCTGAAGCGGCAGGTGGGCGCCGAAGCGGCCCGGCTGGTCGAGGACGGCATGGTGGTGGGCCTCGGCACCGGCTCCACCGCCGAATGCGTGATCGACAGCCTGGGCGAGCGGGTGAGGGAGGGCCTGCGCTTCGTCGGCATCCCGACCTCGAAGCGCAGCGAGGCGCAGGCGCGCGCGCTCGGCATCGCCATCGCGGGCTTCGCCGACCACGCCGAGATCGACCTCACCATCGACGGCGCCGACGAGATCGAGCGCGGCACGCTGAACCTGGTCAAGGGGCTGGGCGGCGCGCTGCTGCGCGAGAAGATCGTGGCGGCGTCGTCGAAGCGCATGGTGGTGGTGGCGGACCACAGCAAGCTGGTGGACCGGCTGGGCACGCACGCGCCGGTCCCGGTCGAGGTGTCGTCGTTCGGCTGGGAGTCCGTGGCGCGCCAACTCGGCCTGCTGGGCGCGCGGCCCACGCCGCGACGGGACCGCGGCGGCACGCTGTTCGTCACCGACGGCGGCAACATGATCCTCGACTGCGCCTTCGCCCCGCTCGACGATCCGGCGGACACCGAGGCCGCGATCCGTGCGATCGTCGGCGTGCTGGAATGCGGGCTGTTCATCAACCGCGCCGTCCTCGCCCTGGTGGCGAGTGCGGACGGCGTGCAGCGCCTCGAACGGGAATGACCGGGCCCATGGTGCGACCGCGGATCCTGGTGGTGATGGGAGTGTCCGGCTCCGGCAAGTCCAGCGTGGCATCGGGCCTGCACGACACGCTCGGCTGGAAGTTCCAGGAAGGCGACGAGCTGCACCCGCCGGCCAACGTGGAGAAGATGCGCAACGGCATCCCGCTCGACGACGCCGATCGGGCGCCCTGGCTGGCCGTCTGCGCCGGCTGGATCCGTGCCCGGCACGACAAGCACGAGCCGGGCATCCTGACCTGCTCGGCGCTGAAGCGCTCCTATCGCGAGGTCCTGTCGCAGGGCCTGGACGACGTGTGGTTCCTCTACCTCAAGGTGCCGGAAGCGGTGCTCAAGGATCGGCTGGACCGGCGCACCCACCACTACATGCCGAGCAGCCTGCTCCCCACCCAGCTGCGCACGCTGGAGGAGCCGGGGGAGGGCGAACAGGTGATGGTGGTGGTGGCGGAGGACACGGTCGCCGGCACCCTGAAGGACGTGCTGGCCCGGCTGGACGTCTAGCTCATCGCGCCGCACGGGAGCCGGGGTCGGCCGCCCGGCCGAACTCCCGGAACGCGTCCGCCAGGCAGTCGAACACGGCGCGCACCCGCGGCAGGTCGTGCAGGTCCTCGTGGGTGACAATCCAGGTGTCCAGCGTCCCGATCGCGAGGTCGGGCAGGACCGCGTCCAGCACCGGGTCGGCAAGGCCCACCGGGCACTGGACCGCGGCGATGCCCAGGCCTGCCCGTGCCGCCGCCAGCTGGGCAGGATGGCTGTCGGTCCTGACCACGAACCGGTCGCGACCGAGACCGGGAAGCAGCGTCGCGGCCGTTTTCAGGTCGGCCGGTGCGCGATCGGGACCGATCAGGTCGTGGCGGGCGAGGTCGTCGAGCCTGTCCGGCCGGCCACGGCGGGCCAGGTAGTCGACATGCGCGAACAGGCCCAGCGGGATCGAGGCGACCTTCCTGGCGACCAGCGCCTCCTGCCGGGGCGGGCTCATCCGCACGGCGATGTCGGCCTCCTGCTCCAGCAGGTTGGCCGACGCGTTGCTCAGCACGACCTCGAGGATCAGGCCCGGGTGCCGCTCCCGCAGCCTCACCAGCATGGACGGCAGCACCTCGATGCCGACGAACTCGGACACGCTGAGCCGGACCACGCCGGAGGCCCGGTCCGGCGCGGCCGACGCGGCGCGGACAAAGGCGTCCGATGCGCGTGCCATCGCCCGTGCGGACGTGCCGAGCGCCCGCGCCTCCTCCGTCGGCACCAGTCCCCTGGGCGACCGGATGAACAGCACGGTCCCGAGCGCGTGCTCCAGGGCCTCGACGCGGGCCCGGACCGTCGGCTGCGCGACGCCGAGGCGCCGGGCCGCGCCGGACAGGCTGCCTTCCTCCAGCACGGCGAGGAAGGCGCGCTGGTCGTTCCAGTCGATCGGGCCGCTCATTGGAAATATGCTAGTTGCTGGACAGGTTCTGACAATTCCTTCCATGTCCGGCGCGCCGCACCCTCCGGTCCGGACGGAGGACACGTGATGAGCAGCAGCAACAGGACGGCCCTGGTTCTGGGCGCCACCGGCGGCATCGGCGGCGAAGCGGCGGCTGCGCTGCTGCGGCATGGCTGGTCGGTGGTGGCGATGGCACGGCGCCCGGCCGCCGCGGCGAAGGCCGCGGCGGACCGGCTCAACAGCGTGACCTGGATCGCCGGCGACGCAACCCGTGCTGCCGACGTGCGCCGGGCCGCGGAGGGCATGTCGGCGATCGTCCACGCGGTGAACCCGCCGGGCTACCGCAACTGGGGCGAGCTGGTGCTGCCCATGATCGACAACAGCATCGCTGCGGCCCGGGCGACCGGCGCGCGCATCGTCCTGCCGGGCACGATCTACAACTACGGCTTCGACGCCTTCCCGGACCTGGTCGAGGAGGCGCCGCAGAACCCGGTGACGGAAAAGGGCCGCATCCGCGTGGCGCTCGAACGACGGCTGGAAGCGGCCAGCCACGCCGGCGCGCCGGCCCTGATCGTCCGCTTCGGCGACTTCTTCGGCCCGGTCGGCGGCAACAACTGGTTCAGCCAGGGGCTCGTCAGGCCGGGCAGGCCCCTGGCCGCGATCACCTACCCGGGCAGCAGGAACGTGGGCCACAGCTGGGCCTACCTGCCCGACGCCGGCGAGACGATCGCCCAACTGCTGGACCGGTCGGACGAGCTCGATCCGTTCGCCCGGTTCCACTTCACCGGCACCTGGGACGCGGACGGAACCGTCATGACGCGTGCGATCGCCTTCGCCGTCGGCCGCCCCGGCACCCGGGTCAAGCCGCTGCCCTGGCCGCTGCTCGGCCTCGCCGGCCTGGTCCGGCAGACGCCGCGCGAGGTCTACGCGATGCGCTACCTGTGGCGGACCCCCGTCCGGCTCGACAACCGCAGGCTGGTCGCGTTCCTCGGCGAGGAACCGCACACGCCGCTTGCCGACGCGGTGCGGACCACGCTGGACGCGCTGCACGTCAGCTGAGGTTCCGGTCGGCGGCGGCGCGGGACGGAGCGGACGCCGCCGGGCGAAGGGGACCGGATCGGGGACGGCACCTACCCGGCCCGCGGGCCGAACAGGATGATGCCGGCGCCGAGCAGGCAGGTGGCGGCACCGAGCAGGTCCCAGCGGTCAGGGCGCACACCCTCGACCGCCCAGAGCCAGGCCAGCGACGCACAGATGTAGACGCCGCCATAGGTCGCATAGGCGCGCCCGGCCTCCACGACATCCACCCGCGTGAGCAGGACGGCGAACAGCACCAGCGCGACGAGGCCGGGCAGGAGCCACCAGATCGAGCGGTGCAGGCGCAGGACCGCCCAGAACGAGAAGCAGCCGGCGATCTCGGCCAGGGCTGCGGCAGGGAACACGAGCAGGACGGACAGGGGAGCGGCTCCGATCGCACGGGTGAACGGTGTTCAACGCTGCCCCGGTGCGATAGCCAGCGTTTATGACCGAACCGCCACGGCCGATCCGCATCCTCGTCGACGCCGACGCCTGCCCGGTCAAGGCGGAGATCTACCGGGTCGCCGAGCGCTACCGGCTCGCGGTGTTCGTGGTGTCGAACAGCCTGATCGCAATCCCCCGCTCGGCCCTGGTCGAGCGGGTGGTGGTGGAGGCGGGCCCGGACGTGGCGGACCGGTGGATCGCAGAGCGCGCCGTGCGCGGCGACGTCGTGGTCACCGCCGACGTGCCGCTGGCGGCCGCCTGCGTGAAGAGCGGCGCCGAGGTGCTGGGGCCGACCGGCCGCCGGTTCGACGCCGACTCGATCGGCATGACGCTGGCGACGCGCAACCTCCTGGAGGACCTGCGTGCGGTGGGCCAGGTCACCGGCGGCCCCCGGCCGTTCGGGCCGAAGGACCGGTCGGCGTTCCTGAACGCGCTGGACACGGCGGTGGCGCGCCTGCGCAAGGCGGGCTTCGCGACCGGCTAGCCTCCGAAGTAGACCGGCCGGTCGATGTCGGCGATCAGGCCCGGCCCGGTCGGCTGCCAGCCGAGCCCGTCCCGTGTCTTCTGGCTGGAGACGCGGTTGTCGATCCCCGCGAAGTGCGCGAACCAGCCGAAATGCCCGGCCGCTTCCTCTTTGGTCTTTCCGACCACCGGCACGCCGAGGCGGCGTCCGATCACCTCCGCGATCTCGCGGAACGGCACTCCCGATTCCCCGACCGCGTGGTAGCGCGTCCCGCCCCGGCCCTTTTCCAGCACCAGCCGGTAGGCCGTTGCGGCGTCGAGCCGATGCACCGCGGGCCAATGGTTGGACCCGTCGCCGACGAACGCCGCCTCGCCCTTCTCCCGCGCCAGGCCGATCAGGATCGGCACGAAGCCGTGGTCGCCGTCGCCGTGCACCGAAGGCGGCAGCCGCACCACCGCGACCTGCGTGCCGAGCGATGCCGCCGCCGCGAAGGCGGCCTGCTCGGACACGCGGGGAAAGCCGGTGTCGGACGGCGCCTCGGTGTCCTCGGTCGCCACCTGTCCCGGCGACAGCAGCCCGGTGCCGGAGGTGACGACCAGGAGCCGTTCGGAGCCGGCGAGGACCGTCGCCATCGTCTCGATGGCCCGGCGGTCGACCTCGCAGCTTTCCTTGAACCTGGAGAAGTCGTGGATGAAGCCGGCGTGGATCACGCCGTCCGACGCGGCGGCGCCGCTGCGCAGGGCGTCGAGGTTCTCCAGGTCGCCCCGATGCGCCTCGGCGCCCATGGACGCGAGAACGCCGGCGGCCTGGTCCGACCGGGCCAGCCCGACCACCTGGTGGCCGGCGCCGACCAGCTCCCCGACAACCGCAGACCCGACGAAGCCGGTCGCTCCGGTCACGAAAACACGCATGCGATGGATCCCTGCCTTGATGTGGCGGCCGCGTCGCCGGGCCGCCCTCAAGGATAGGCGTGCAGCGAGGACGTTCCATGCCGTAGGGTCCGGTTCATCTTCGCGATCGTCCGGAACCGGTGCCATGGACCCCTTGTCAGACGTGCTGTCGCTGTTGAAGCCGCGCAACACCGTCGTCGGCGGCTTCGACGCCGGCGCTCCCTGGTCGATCCGGTTCGGCCCCCACGCGGGCATCAAGTGCTACGCGGTGGCGTCCGGCGAATGCTGGCTGTCGATGGACGGCGTTCCCGACCCGGTGCGGCTGCAGTCCGGGGACTGCTTCCTGCTGCCGCGGGGCCGGCCGTTCCGGCTGGCCAGCGACCTGTCCGTCCCGCCGGTGGAGGCCGGCACGATCTTTCCCGTCCGGTCGGCCGGCGGCATCGCCGTGTTCAACGGCGGCGGCACGTTCTCCGCGATCGGCGGCCACTTCGCGCTGGACGGCGATCATGCCGACCTCCTGCTGCGTATGCTGCCGCCGGTGGTGCACATCCGCACCGAGGCGGACCGGGCGGCGATGCGCTGGTCGCTGGAGCGGATGAAGCAGGAGCTGCGCGACCCGCAGCCGGGCGGCGTCCTGGTGGCGCAGCACCTCGCCATCCTGATGCTGGTGCAGGCGCTTCGGCTCCACCTGGCGGAACAGCGGGACGGGGTCGGCTGGCTGTTCGCGCTCGGCGACAAGCGGATGCGGGCGGCGATCGCCGCGATCCACGACGAGCCGGGGCGTCGCTGGACCCTGGCGGAGCTCGCCGGGCGCGCCGGCATGTCGCGGTCGAGCTTCGCGCTCCGGTTCAGGCAGACGGTGGGCGACACGCCGATGGACTACCTGACGCGCTGGCGGATGCGGCTGGCCGGGGACAGGCTGGCCAACACCGACGATCCGGTGTCCGTCATCGCCGTGTCGCTCGGCTACGAGTCGGAAAGCGCGTTCAGCACCACCTTCAAGCGGGTGATGAACCGTCCGCCGCGGCAATGGCGGCGTGGCCGGAACGAGCCTGACGGCCTGCTCGCGGCGCAGTGAGGATGTCCGTCAGGCGGCGTGGCCCAGCGGGAAGTGGCAGGCGGCCTCCCGCCCGTCGCCGAGATCGCGAAGCGCGGGCCGCTCGGTGCGGCAGCGCCCTTGCGCGATCGGGCAGCGGGTGTGGAAGCGGCAGCCGGGCGGCGGCGAGATCGGGCTGGGCACGTCGCCGCTGAGCAGGATGCGCCGGGAATCGAGCCCCACCACCGGTTCCGGCACCGCCGAGATCAGCGCCGCGGTGTAGGGATGCGCCGGCGCATGCAGCACCGTGTCGGCCGGGCCCAGCTCGACCACGCTGCCGAGATACATCACCGCCACCCGGGTCGCGACCTGTCGCACCACGCTGAGGTCGTGGGCGATGAACACGTAGGTCAGCCCGAGCCCCTGCTGCAGGTCCATGAACAGGTTGACGATCTGCGCCTGGATCGACACGTCCAGCGCCGAGACCGGCTCGTCCGCCACCACGAGGCGCGGCGACAGCGCCAGGGCGCGGGCGATGTTGATCCGCTGCCGCTGCCCGCCGGAGAACTCGTGCGGGTAGCGCGCGAGCGCCGCCTCGGGCAGCCCGACCAGCCGGACCAGCTCGTGCAGGCGGTCGTGGATCTCCGCCGCCCCGCGACGTCCGCCATCCGGACCGGGATGCACCCGCAGCGGCTCGGCGATCAGGTCGCCGACGCGCCGGCGGGGGTTCAGCGAGGCGTAGGAGTCCTGGAACACCATCTGCATGCGCGGCCGCAGCGGACGCAGCGCGCGCTCGGCCGTCGCCGTGATGTCGACGCCCTCGAAGGCGACCCGGCCGGCGGTGATGGTGGTCAGGCGAAGCAGGCAGCGGCCGAGGGTGGAC
>CALMVN010000146.1:0-274 GCA_937873225.1 uncultured Acetobacteraceae bacterium | reverse complement strand
ACGCTCCCACCAGCCCCAGCGTCTCGCCCGCCTCGACCTGGAGCGACACGTCGTCCACGGCGCGCAAGCTCGACCGGCCGCGCAGCGCGCTGCCGACAGGATAGTGCTTGCTCAGATGCTCCGTCTGCAGCAGCGGCGCAGCACTCATCCCGGGATCGCGATCGGCTCGAACGCCGGCTGGACCCGCGGCGGCAGCGGACGGCCCTCGCCCGGCAGCACGCAGGCGACCTCCTGCGCGCCGAACGGCGCCAGCACCGGCCGCACCGCGCAGGCG
>CALMVN010000145.1 GCA_937873225.1 uncultured Acetobacteraceae bacterium | reverse complement strand
TCCCCCGCCACCCGCTCGGCGATGTCCAGGCGCAGGAGCACTGGTCCGCAAGGCACCCAGCCCAGCCGTGTCAGGAACCCCGGCGGCATCCCGTCCGGCAGCGCCGACGGGATCGAGATCCGGCCTTCCGCCGGCAGCGTCGGCAGCCTGACCCCCGCCCGGACCGCCAGCAGCACCGCGCGCAGCCGCGCCGGCTTCGGCTTCAGCAGCGCCGGCATGAACAGCGCAAACCGTCCGGCGCGCACGCCCAGCGCCTTCAGCTTCGCGCGCAGCGGCGGCGGGGTCGGCGCCCGTTGCGCCCCCGGCACCAGCCCGGCCTGCTCCAGCAGGCGGTGCACCACCCCGCGCAGCTCGGCGTCGTCCGCCGCCGCCCGCTCGGCGCGGAACAGCGGCTCCAGCCCCTGCGCCACCAGCGCGTCGAGGAACCCCTGCAGCCGCACCCGCACCTGCTCGCGCTGCGCACCGTCCAGGAACTCGCTGTCGCGCACCTCCACCATCGGCTTGAGCAGGCTGGCCCCCGGGCGCAGCCGCCCCACCGGCGCCCCGTCCCAGCACACCGACCGCCCGTCCTCGGCCAGACCGAAGCGCTCGTCCGCGGCACCCGCCAGCGCCTGCACCCGGCGCGGGATCTCCTCGCGCAGCGCCCGTCGTGCCGCGCGCAGCACCAGCTGCTTCTCCGGCCCCTCCGCCTGCGGATCGGGGATCAGCACGAAGCCCGACACGTGACCGACCGAGTGGCCCTCCACCACCACCTCGCCGCGCGCCGTGACCGCCGAAAGCAGGTCGCGGCCGTCGCCTCGCTCCGCCTCGTCCAGGCTGCGTATCAGCGACGCGGCGCGCCGGTCGACGAAGCGCGCGGTCAGCCGCTCGTGCAGCGCGTCCGACAGCAGGTCCTCGATCTCGCGCGCCCGCGCCTGCCAGGGCAGGGCGTCGGCGAGCCAGTCGCGGCGGGCGGCGATGTAGGCGCACACGCGCACCCCGGACAGCCGCTGCATCAGCGTGTCGATGTCGCCGTCCGCCCGGTTCAGGGTGTTCAGCAGCTGCTCCAGCCACGCTTCCGACAGCCGGCCGCTGCGCATGATGTCGAAGAACACGCGCGCGCACAGGCGCGTGTGGCTGTCGTCGCCGATCTTGCGGAAGTCCGGGATCTGGCACGCTTCCCACAGCAGCCTCGTGGCGGAGCGGCTTGTGGCCAGCGCCCTGATCTCCGGGTCGAGCGACAGCGCCTGCAGCGTCTGCAGGTCGGCCGCCTCGTTACCGGTCACCAGCCCGCGCAGCGGCGGCGGCTGCAGCAGGCTGTCGAGCAGCGCGTCCGGCCCGGACAGGTCCAGCGCGCTGTTGCGCCAGGACAGCTGCTCCAGCGGGTCGAACCGGTGCGCCTCCACCGCCTCCACGATGTCGTCCGGCATCGGCGGGCAGGTGCCGGTGGTGCCGAAGGTGCCGTCGCGCATGCCGCGCCCGGCGCGCCCGGCGATCTGCGCCACCTCGGCCGCACTCAGCCGCCGCGGCCGGGCGCCGTCGAACTTGGACAGCCCGGCGAAGCCGACATGGTTCACGTCCATGTTCAGCCCCATGCCGATCGCGTCGGTGGCGACCAGGTAGTCCACCTCCTTGTCCTGGTACAGCGCCACCTGGGCGTTCCGCGTGCGGGGGGAGAGCCGGCCCATCACCACCGCGCAGCCGCCGCGCCGCCGTCGGATCAGCTCGGCGATGGCGTACACCTCGGCCGCCGAGAACGCGACCACCGCGGAGCGTGGCGGCAGCTTGGTCAGCTTCACCGCCCCCACGTGCTGGAGCTGCGACAGACGCGGCCTGGTCTCGATCTCCGCGGCGGGAACCAGCCGGTGCAGCAGCGGCCGGATGGTTTCCGCCCCCAGGAACATGGTCTCGACCAGCCCGCGCGCGTGCAACAGCCGGTCGGTGAACACATGGCCGCGGTCGGGATCGGCGCAGAGCTGGATCTCGTCCACCGCCACGAACTCCGGGCGCGGGATGTCGCCGCCCTCCGCCCGGTTGATCGGGTCGAGCGGCATCGCCTCCACCGTGCAGGAGAACCAGCGTGCCCCCGGCGGGACGATCTTCTCCTCGCCGGTGATCAGCCCGACCTTGGCCTCGCCCTTCTCCGCCACCATGCGGTCGTAGTTCTCGCGCGCCAGCAGGCGAAGCGGGAAGCCGATGATGCCGGAGCCGTGCGCCAGCAGCCGTTCCATCGCCAGGTGGGTCTTGCCGGTGTTGGTGGGTCCCAGCACCGCCTTCACCCGCGGCGCGAAGGGGCCGGAATGCGGCTCGGCCGGGCGGGACGAGTCGTGGGGGCCTTGCGGCCGGTAGGATGCACCCGTCATGACAGGATGGTCGGCCCGGGGAACACCGTTTGCAAGCGGGCGTCACCCGTCACAGCATCGGCCGGTTTCCCCAACGCCCGAAGGCCGCCCGATGCACGACCGCCCGCTGGACTGCCTGATCGACCCGGCCGACGCCGGAGCCGCGCCCGTCCGCACGGTGCGCTGCGTCCGCCCCGAGGGGCTGGCGGCCTGGTCGGACGCCCTGCCGGCGGCCGACCGCGCCTGGCTGCGGGCGCAGGGCTTCGGCGCCAAGGCGGGCGAGCTGCTTCGCCTTCCCGGGCCGGACGGGATCGCCTCGGCGGTGCTGGGCCTGGGGGAAGCGCCGTCCCCAGGCCGCACGTCCCCAGGCCGCACGTCCCCAGGCCGCACGTCCTCAGGCCGCACGTCTCCCGGCCGCACCCAGGGCCCATGGGCGTTCGGCGGCCTGTCGACCGGCCTGGCCGAGCCGTCCGGCAGCGGCGGCGCCTGGATCCTGGACCTGCCCGCGGACGTGACCGCGGACGAGGCGGTGCTGGGCTTCTGCCTCGGCGCCTACCGGTTCGACCGGCTGCGCACGACCGCCTCCCCGGCTTCCGTCCCGGCCAGGCTGGTCCGCCCGGCCGGAGCCGAGGAGGGGGAAACGCTGGCCCGTGCCACCTGGCTGGCGCGCGACCTGATCAACACCCCGGCCAACCTGCTCGGCCCGGTCGAGCTGGCGGAAGCGGCCCGGGATGCGATGACGGCAGGGGGCGGGCAGGCGGAAATCGTGGCGGGCGACGCCCTGGCGGAGCGCTACCCGGCGGTGGCGTCCGTGGGCGCCGGCTCGACGCGTCCGGCGCAGGTGCTGGTCGCGCGCTGGCGCGGCTCCGCGGCCGCGGACGACGCGCCGCTGCTGTCCCTGGTCGGCAAGGGGGTGTGCTTCGACACCGGCGGCTACGACCTCAAGCCGTCGGCGGCGATGCTGCGCATGAAGAAGGACATGGGCGGCGCGGCGATCGTGCTGGCCCTGGCGCGCGCGGTGATGGCGCGCGACCTGCCGGTGCGCCTGTCGCTGCGGATCGGCTGCGTCGAGAACAGCGTGTCCGGCCACGCCATGCGTCCGTCCGACGTGCTGCGCACGCGGCGCGGCCTGTCGGTCGAGGTCGGCAACACCGATGCGGAAGGGCGCCTGGTGCTGTGCGACCTGCTCGCGGAAGCATCCGACGAGCGGCCCGACCTGCTGCTCGACGCGGCAACCCTGACCGGTGCGGCACGCGTGGCGCTCGGCCCCGACCTGCCGGCGCTGTTCTGCAACGACGACGTGCTGGCGGAGCATCTCATGCACGCCGGGATTGCAGCGCACGATCCGCTCTGGCGCCTGCCATTGTGGAGCGGCTACGACGACTGGCTGTCCGGCACCGTCGCGGACCTGAACAACGTGTCGTCGAAGCCGATGGCGGGCGCAGTCACCGCGGCGCTTTTTCTTCAACGTTTCGTGAGCGGATCGGTGCGCTGGGCGCATCTCGACACCTACGCGTGGAACGACCAGGGACGCCCGGGGCGCCCGGAAGGCGGGGAAGCGCTCGGTCTGCGCGCGCTGTTCCACGGAGCGTTGCGGATTCTTAACCTTCGCGGCTGACCGAAACACTCTGGTAACGTCATTGGGACTGAACCATGTCATTTCCGTGCATTATAGTCCGTGGCTGTCACTGCCGCTGGACGCGTGCCGGTTGTGCGTCCGGGATGTTCCCGGAAGGGAAAGCGGCCTCGCACGGAACGTGGTGATCTGGTGAAACGGCGACTTGCCGTTTCGACTCGATCGGGAAAGGATTTTCTGGATGGCTCAGGCCTCGACGACCGACCATCTCGTAGCGACGCTGCGGGACACCATCGTTTCGATGGTTCGCCGCGACGGCCCCGACCTTTCGGCGCGGCAGCTCGGGGTGTTCCTCACCTGCTACCTGCAGGAAGGCGCGCACACCGTGCGCGGACTGGCCTCCGACCTCAACGTGTCCAAGCCGGCGATCACGCGCGCCCTCGACCGTCTCGGCGAGCTCGACCTCGCCCGCCGCAAGGTCGACCCGATGGACCGTCGCTCGATCCTGGTGCAGCGGACGCTGAAGGGTGCCGCCTACCTGCGCGAGCTGCGCTCCATCATGTCCGAGGCGTCCGGCGGCGTCCGCCGGTCGAGCGCCAGCGAGGAGCGCGCGAGCCGCCGCGCCGGCTGATCCCGCAACCGGACCGCCGCCTGAACGCTATGCCAGAACGCCGGGCCGTCGCGAGGCGGCCCGGCTTCCCTCATGTCGATCAAGGAGCACCCTGATGCGGATGGCCGCCTTCACAACAAGCATCGTCCTCGCCACTGCCGGCCTCGCCGCTCCGGTCCTGGCGGCCCAGGACCCGGGCGTGTCCGGCCGGCCGGACGGCACCGTCACCATCGTGTCCAAGGCTGCCGACATCGGCATCGGCGCGACCTGGGGCAACGGCGTGCTGCGCTATGCGGGCCACAGGTACACCTTCAGCGTGAAGGGCGTCGACGTGGCCGCCGTCGGCTTCTCCAAGATCGTCGGGCACGGCCGCGTCTACAACCTCCACCACCTGCACGACTTCGACGGCACCTACGCGGCCGCCGACGGCGAGGCCACGGTCGGCAAGGGGCTCGGCGGAAACGTCCTGAAGAACGGCAACGGCGTCGAGCTCAGGATCGACGACATCACCAGGGGTGCCCGTCTCTCCGGCGCGGCCCAGGGCATCGAGCTCACCCTTTCCAACGGCCAGTGATCCGTCGCCGGCGACGGCTCCGTCGAGCCGCGTCCGGATGCCGGCCCCTCACGACCAGCGATGCAGTCCGGCGCGCGTCGCGCGTTGCCGGACCATCGCGGTCCAGCCCAGCTGCGGCAGCAGCGCCAGCACCAGGGCCGCCACCGGGTGCCGCGGCAGCAGCGCCAGCGACAGCCCTCCGCCCCAGGTCGCGAACCCCCAATGGATCGCCGTGACGCGCGCGGCCGGGACCCCCGTGCGCGCCGCCACCTGGTACAGGTGCCCGCGATGCGCCTGCGTCACCCGCTCCCCGGCCAGAAGCCGGCGGCACAGGGTGAACAGCACGTCCCACAGGATGCCGGCCAGCACCAGCGGCACGGCCAGCCCCACGCGCCAGCCCCCGGCCGGGAACAACAGCAGCGACAGCGTGCCGGCGAGCAGGCCGCACGTCTGGCTGCCGACGTCGCCCAGGAAGATGCGCGCCCTGGGATAGTTGAACGGCAGGAACCCGGCCAGCCCGGAGCCCAGCATCAGCCCGGACGCCACCGCGACCGGCGCTCCCGTCCGCCAGCCGAGCAGGACGGCGAACAGCCCGCACAAGGCGACGCTTCCCGCCGCCAGGCCGTTGATCCCGTCGATGAAGTTGACGGCGTTGGTGACGACCATCAGCCAGCAGAACGCCGCCACGCCTTCCGGCCACAGCAGCCGGGGCGGCAGGACCGGCAACCCGGACAGCACCGCGGCGACCGCAAGACCCGCGGCGACGAGCTGGGCCGACAGCTTGGCGCGATAGCCGAGCTGCCGCAGGTCGTCGAGCCAGGACACCGCCGCCAGCAGCGCCACCGCCGCCTCCAGCAGGACGATCGTGCGGCCCGGAACCCGGCCGCCGGACAGCAGCGGCACGATCGCCGGCAGCCCGAGCAGCACCACCGCCACGGTGCCGGCACCGCCGCCGCGCGGCACCGGCCGGTCGTGCGCGCTTCGTCCGCCCGGCACGTCCATCACCGCCAGCCGGATCATCCCGCGCACCACCAGCGACGACGACAGCGCGGCGAGCAGGCACGACAGCAACAGCCAGGCGGCCGTACGGCCGTCCCCCGGCAGCGGGGCGTTCTCCACCATGATGGCCTTCCGGTTCTGGAGCCGATCGCCGCCGCGGCCGCGAGGCGACGGGCAGCCTTCTAGCGCACGGGACGCTGGGCTATACGGGCGCGGAGATGCCCCCGCAACGTGTTCCACCCGGCGGCCCGACCGGCGCCCTGCCCGATGCGCCCGCTCCCGGCAGCGGCGGAAACCACCCGGACGAGGGCGCCCGCGGCCGCCTGCGGCCGTTGAACCGGATCCTGGTCAACGTCCTGCTGGACGGCGCGCTGGCGGCGGTCGCGGCGCCGATCGCGCGCTGGCTGGCCGATCCGCAGGGGGGGCTGATCCACCCGCTCTGGTTCCTGGCCGGCGGCGCCATCACCCTGCTGGTGGGCGGGGTGCCGTTCCGCATGCCGCAGCAGTACTGGCGCTTCTCCGGCGTCGCCGACCTGCTCGGCATCGCCGGCGCCTCGGTCGCCAGCGCCGTGCTGTTCGCAGCCCTGCTGCTGGCCACCGGGTACCGCCTGCCCAGCATCACCTTTCCCATCATCCACGCCCTGACCCTGCTGGTGCTGCTCGGATCCTTGCGCATCGTCTACCGCCTGTCGCAGGGCCGCCCGCTCGGCGGCAGCGCCGCCGCCACCCAGCGCGTGCTGCTGGTCGGCGCCGACGAGGCGGCCGACCTGTTCATCCGCGCGGTGCGTCGCGAGCGCGGGACGCCGCTGCGCGTGGTCGGCCTGCTGGCGCGCGGCCGGCACCAGCCGGGGCGTCGCATCCACGGGGTGCCGATCCTGGGCACGCTGCGCGACGCGGCCGCGGTGCTGGACCGGCTCGACCGGCAGGACCGCCGCCCGGACGGCCTGGTCGTCACCGACCCCGAGCTGCGCGGCGCCGACCTCGCCGCGGTGATCCGCGCCGCCGAGCGGCTCGGGGTCCCTGTCGGCCGCGTGCCGGACCCGACCGCGCTGTCGCCGGCCAGCCGGGTCGAGCTGCGCCCGGTGGCGATCGAGGACCTGCTGAACCGGCCGCAGGTGGCGCTCGACCGCGCCGCCATGGCGCGCCTGGTCGGCGGGCGACGGGTGCTGGTGACCGGCGCCGGCGGCACCATCGGCGCCGAGCTGGCGCGTCAGGTGGCGGCGCTGTCGCCGGAGCTGCTTGTGCTGCTCGACCACGGCGAGTTCGCGCTGTGGCAGGTCGACCTGGAGCTGGCCGAGCTGGCCCCGGGCGTGTCCCGGCGCAGCGTCGTCGCCGACATACGCGACCGCCCGCGTCTGCGAACGGTGTTCACGGAACACCGCCCGGAGATCGTGTTCCACGCCGCCGCCCTGAAGCACGTGCCGATCGTGGAGGCCAACCCGTCCGAGGGCATGCTGACCAACATCCTCGGCACGCGCGAGGTGGCCGACGCCGCCCGGGACGCGGGCACCGCCGAGATGGTGCTGATCTCCACCGACAAGGCGGTCAACCCGAGCAGCCTGATGGGCGCCTCCAAGCGCGCCGCCGAGATGTACTGCCAGTCGCTCGACATCGCCGCGCGGCGCGGCGGACGGGAGGGCGGGGGCCTGCGCTGCGTCACCGTGCGCTTCGGCAACGTGCTGGGCTCCACCGGCTCGGTGGTGCCGCTGTTCCGACGCCAGCTCGAGCGCGGCGGCCCGCTCACCGTCACCCATCCCGACATGCAGCGCTACTTCATGACCGTGTCGGAAGCGGTCGGGCTGGTGCTGCAGGCGAGCGCGGTCGGCGCCGCTTCCGCGAGCGGCCAGACCGAGGCGCTGCTCCGCGACGGCGGCATCTTCGTGCTCGACATGGGCGAGCCGGTGAAGATCGTCGACCTGGCGCGACAGATGATCCGGCTGGCCGGGCTTCGTCCGGAGCAGGACGTGCCGATCCGCTTCACCGGGCTGCGCCCGGGCGAGAAGCTGTTCGAGGAGCTGTTCCACGGCCACGAGCCGCCGGTGCCGACCGGCCATCCCGGCCTGCTGATGGCGACCCCCCGCACCGACGACGCGCGCGGCCTCGGGCAGGCGCTGGACGCGATCGGCAGCGCCTGCCGCGCCGGCCGCCCGGACGAGGCGCTGGCCCTGCTCAAGCGGCTGGTGCCGGAGTTCGCGCACAACCCGGACGGCGCCGTGCCGCCTGTTCCGGCCTCCAACCGTGCAGCGGTCGCCGAGAAGGACCCGATCCCATGAGCCTTCCCCCCAGGCCGGTCGCCTTCCTGGACCTGAAGGCGCAGCAGGCGCGCATCGCCCCGGCGCTGCGCTCGAGGCTGGAGGCGGTGCTCGGCCACTGCCAGTTCGTGCTCGGGCCGGAGGTGGCGGAGCTGGAAGCCCGCCTCGCCGCGTTCTGCGGCGCCGCGCACTGCGTCGGCCTGAGCTCCGGCACCGACGCGCTGCAGATCGCGATGATGGCGGCCGGGATCGGGCCCGGCTGCGCGGTGTTCCTGCCCGCCTTCACCTACACCGCCACCGCCGAGGTGCCGCTGGTGCTGGGGGCGACCCCGGTGTTCGTGGACGTCGACCCGCGCACCTTCCAGATCGATCCCGTCCACCTGCAGGCGCGCATCGAGGCGGTGCGGCGCGAGAACCGGCTGCGCCCGGCGGCGATCGTCGGCGTCGACCTGTTCGGCCAGCCGGCACCCTGGCCCGAGCTGCGCCGGATCGCCGGCGATGCCGGCCTGTTCCTGCTCGACGACTGTGCGCAGAGCTTCGGCGGCAGCCTCGGCGGCGCGCGGCTCGGCCGCGAGGCGGACGCCACCGCGATCAGCTTCTTCCCGTCCAAGCCGCTCGGCGGCTACGGCGACGGCGGCGCGCTGCTGACCGACGATGCCGACCGCGCCCGGCTGTACCGCTCGCTCCGCTCGCACGGCGAAGGCGAGACCCGCTACGAGGTGCTGCGCACCGGCATGAACGGCCGGCTCGACACCCTGCAGGCGGCGGTGCTGCTGGCCAAGCTCGACGTGTTCGAGCGCGAGCTGGCACGACGCGAGGAGATCGCCTGCGCCTATGATTCCGGCCTGGCCGCCGCGGGCGCCGACCGTCTGCTTCTGCCGCAGCGGGTGCCGGGCGGCGGGAGCGCCTGGGCGGTGTATGCGGTCCTGCTGCCAGGCCCCGACGCGCGCGATGCGCTGCAGGCGGCGCTCCGGGCCTCCGGCGTGCCGACCGCGATCTACTACCCGCGGCCGCTGCACCTCCAGCCGGCCTACCGGCCGCACCACGACGGCGCGCCGCTTCCGGTGTCGGAAGCCCTGTCCGGCCGCATCCTGGCCCTGCCGATGCACCCCGAGCTCGACGCCGCGGACGTGCGCCACGTCGTGGACTCCGTGCTGGCCTCGTTGTGAACGCGGTTCACGGATCGCGCACCCTGCGCCGCGCCGTGTCGTCGGCGCGCCTGCCCACCGTGTTGGCGTGGTCGTCGACATGCATCACCGTCCGGTTCCGCCCCGACCGCTTGGCGCGGTAGAGCGCGCGGTCGGCCAGCGCCATCTGGTCGCCGAGCGACTGCCCGCGCCTGCTCGGCGGGCTGATGCCGACGCTGACGGTGACCTCCTCCTCGATCCCGGCGCAGGCGATGCGCACCCGCTCGGCCAGCCGGCGCGCCTGCACCGGCGACACCCCGGCCAGGACGGCGGCGAACTCCTCGCCGCCGATGCGCCCGAACACGGTGTCCTCCCCGAGCGCCTGGCTGGCCAGGGCGGCGAAGCGCCGTATCACCGCGTCGCCGGCGGCATGGCCCAGGGTGTCGTTGATCCGCTTGAAGTGGTCGATGTCGAACAACAGGACCGTGCGGTCGCCGAGCCGCTCCGCCGCCCGCCAGACGCCGCGCCGGTTCAGCACGCCGCCCAGCTCGTCGCGCAGGCCGGCCATCTCCAGCACCGCGATCAGGCCGAACCCGGGCCAGAGCACGGTGCGGGCCAGGGTCTCGACGGTCAGGATCGCGGTCGCCGCCGCGGTCCAGCCGGGGACGGGGACCAGCACGGCGACGAGAAACAGCCCGGCGACCAGCGGATGCAGGATCGTGGCGGCGATCAGGCCGCGCTGGCCGATGCCCTGGCGGGGCGCGCGCACCAGCACGAACAGGCAGCACAGCGTCAAGGCGTGGTCGATGACCAGCGCCACCACGACAACGCCGACGCCGGAAGGCGCCCAGGGCGTCGCGCGGACCGCAAGCCACGTCAGCGGTGCCGCCGCCAGCCAGCCCGGATGCGGCCGGCGTCCGAACAGCCCGGCGCCGGCCTGCCAGCAGAGCCCGGAGGCAAGCAGGCCGAGCGCCACGGCCGCCCCGACCCAGGAGCCGGGTCGCGCCGTCGCCGCTGCCAGCGCGGCGCACGCGCACAGCGACGCCAACAGCAGCAGCCGCAGCGAAACGTGCGGCTGCTGCCGCAGCGCCGCCCCGCACAGCACCGCCATCAGCAACGGGACGAGCAGGGGCATGATCCCCGCAGGCATGAAGGGCATGAAGCGGGTGCGACCTTGACGTTATTTTTCCGTTCCAGCGTCCCATTCCGGCCGGAGTTCCCTGGCCCGCCGACCCCGTCCGCCCACCCGCCGGGCCCGGTCGCGACGCGCTCCCGCCTTGTTCCGGGCCTGCCGGAGCGACTACAGCATCGGGGCCGACCGCGTGGTCGACCGGGAGATCCGCATGGCCCAGCTCGACCTCGACCCGTTGCGCCGGATCGGCACCCTCCTGATCGGCCTGGCGCTGGCGGTCGGGAGCGACGCGGCGGCTGCCCAGGCTCGGCAGGATGCGCGGCAGGCCGGCCCGGCGCCGGCGACCACCGCCGCACGCCCTTCCTCCGCCAGCCCGGACGAGAGCCTCCCCGTGCTGGGTCGCCGGCACCGTTTCGAGGCCGCGCCGGTGCCGGGCGCGCCGCTGGGACCGCCGCCGGACAAGCCGGGGCCGCATCTGGGACGCTACAAGATCTCCGGCGACCAGTCCCCCAGGGATGGCTTCGACGCCCAGACCGGCGCCTTCATCGCCCCGTTCGGCACCGCCTATACCGGCGCCAGCCCGACCGCGGGCGGCCTGGCCTCGCATTTCGGGCATTGAGCCCGTCCGGCCGTCGCGGCCGGAGCGTTCAGGCCGCGTGGCCGATGAAGCTGGTGACGTAGGGACGCAAGGCCTCGACGTCGAACAGGGGCTGCGGCGCGATCCCGGCGGCGCGGACGTTGCGCCGGTCGAAACGGCGGATCTGGCCCAGATACGGCGCGTAGTGACGCAGCCGCTGCATCACCAGCTCCGCCAGCTTGTCGACCGGCCCTTCCTCGGTCTGGCCGATCGTGAGCCCCGCCAGGGGCGACAACGCGTCCAGCACCCCCACCAGGGGCAGCGGCGTGTCGCTGGTCAGGTGGAAGGCGTGGCCGAGGGTGGAGGGGCCCGCGTCCATCAGCGCCATCATCTCCGCCACCACCGTGTCGACCGGGATCAGGTCCAGCGTCGAGCCGCTCGGCATCGGCAGCAGGATCACCCTGCCGCGCGTGCGCGGCATCCGGCCCAGCGCCAGCATGGTCTCGACGACCTTGTAGAAGCCGGACAGCGCCGACAGGCGATAGGTGACGGAATGGCCGATGATGATGCTGGGGCGCAGGATGCGGAACGGCATCCCGGTGCGGGCGCCGTGGCCGCGCACCAGCGCCTCGGCTTCCCACTTGCTTTCCTCGTAGGCGTTGCTGAAGCCGGGCGGCTGCCCGCCGACGACGTCCTCCAGGATCTCGCCCTCCCGGTCGCCGGCGACATAGGCGGTGCTGACGTAGTTGAACTCGGTGGCGCCGAGCCGGCTGGCGGCGTCCAGCATGAACCGGGTGCCGTCGATGTTGACCGCGCGCACGGCGTCGCGGTCGCCGGGACGGAAGGACAGGTTGGCCGCGCAGTGCAGGACACGGAGCGGCCGCCCGTCGCCGCCCTCGCGCCAGCGTCGGACGTCGTCGAGCCACGCGGCGGCCGGGTCGCCGACGTCGCCGCAGATCGCCCGGGCGCGCCCGATCGCCTCGTCCAGCCCGGTTGTCGCGTTCCGGTCCGCGCCGGCGCGCAGCAGCGCCGCCTTCAGCCGCGCGTCCGCAGCCGGATCGTCCGCGGCGCGGACCAGGCAGGCGGCGCGGGAGGCGGGATGCCGCTGCAGCCACGGGGTGACGAACTGCGACCCGAGAAACCCGTTGCTGCCGGTCAGAAGGATGTCGTGCGACCCGCCGTCTTGTTGTCGCTGCATGGCGTCCCTGCTTCTGGCAGGCGGATATGTGCGATCGCCCTGTCGCGACGCAAGCGGGTTTTTGTTATACGGCTTGACAGCGGCGGGACGGTAATCCGGTGCCTGCCGCAGCGTTCATCATCACGATCGAGGGCTACTGCCATCTTCAAGGGAAACAAGTTCGGCGAGCGGCAGACCGCGTCGGCGGAAGCCAAGCGCGCCATTCTCGCCAAGTTCCAGTCCCGCCCGTCGGCGGAGGATCCGGAGGTCCAGGCCCGCGCGGCCGAGCGCAAGGCGATCGCCGAGGCGCGGGAAGCCCGCATGGCCCAGCGCCGTCTCGAGCGCGAGGCCGAAGCCGCCCGCCAGGCGGCCGAGCGGGAGGCAGCCCTCGCCGCCGAGGCGCTGCGGCGCAAGGAGGAGGAAGCGGCCGCCGCGGAAGCGCTGCGCCGGGAAGCCCTGCTGAAGCTGGAGCAGAAGGCGGCGCGCGACGCGCGCTACGCCGCGCGCAAGGCCCGTCGCTGACCGCTGCGGGTCCCCGGACCGCCGTCGTCACCGGCGGCACCGGCGGGCTCGGCCGCTGGATCGCGCTCGGGCTGGCCGGTGCCGGCCTGCGCGTGGTGCTGGTCGGGCGCAACCAGGAACGGCTGCACGCCGCCGCCGGCTGGATCGGCGGGCGGACCGGCACGCGGCCGCTCGCGATCACCGCCGACCTGTCGCTGCTGTCCGAGACCAGGCGGGCGGCAGCCGGGATACGCACCCTGGCGCCGGTGCTCGACGTGCTGGTGAACAATGCCGGCCTGCTGTCGCCGCGTCGGGTCGAGACCGCGGAAGGCCAGGAGCTCACCCTGGCGGTGAACCACCTGGCGCCGTTCGTGCTCACCCGCGCCCTGCTTCCCGCCCTGCAGGCTTCCGGGCGCGGGCGGGTGGTGATGACCGGCTCCTCCAGCTCGGACATGGCCCGGATCGATCCGGACGACCTTCCCCTGGAGCGCGGCTGGCGCATGACCCGGGCCTATGCCCGGTCCAAGCTCGCCCTGCTGATGACCACGATGGAAACGGCGCGGGCGACCGCCGGCACCGGCGTCACCTTGAACGTCGTTCATCCCGGCCTGGTCGCCACCGGGCTGGTGCGCAGCGGCGGCATCGACCAGGCGGCATGGCGGCTGCTGGCACGGGTCGCGCTGAGCGAGGCCGAGGGCGCCGACACGCCGCTGCACGCCGCCCTGTCCCCGGAGCTCGACGGGATCAGCGGACGCTATCTGAAGCGGCGCGTCCCGGTGGCGACGAACCGGCTGGCGCGCGATCCGGCGCTGCGGGCGCGCGTGCTGGCGGCGACGGAGCGGCTGGCCGGTCCCGGCTGACGCCACGCAGCCGGCGCCAGATGCCGGCGAGCCAGAGCTGGCTGCTCCAGCCGCGCGCGCGGTCCCCGAACGGTCCATACATGGAATGGCCGCCGGTGCGGGTGGCGAACAGGCAGGGCACCCGGTCGCGCGCGCAGGCCTCGTCGCGCGGCATTTCGGAGGCGAAGTCGCTGCGCGACACCAGGGTGCCGGCGAGCCAGGGCGACAGCCGGGCGATGCGCGAATAGGCCTGCACCACCCCGGTCAGGAGCAGCTCGCCGCCGCGCCCGGTGGCGCACAGCCACACCCCCTGCGCCGCCACCTCCGTGCGGTACACCGGGGGTACCGGACGGGCCGGGAAGCCCATGTGCGACGGGGCGTGGTCGAAGAACGGGGTATTGATCGCGGGCGGGATCAGGGTCGCCACCCGCACCTTGCTGCCGCCCAGGCGCAGCTCGATGCGCAGCGACTGCCCGAACGCGCGCACCGCCGCCTTGGCCCCGGCATAGGAGGTCATCAGCGGCACGCCGTGGAACACCACCGCCGAGCAAACGTTGACGATCGTGCCCTCGCCCCGCGGCAGCATGTGCGACAGCGCGATCCGGCTGCCGTTGACGGTGCCGTGGTAGGTCACCTCGGTGACGCGCCGGTATTCCGCTTCCGGCACGTCGCGGAAACGGCCGTAGACGCCATTGCCGGCCGCGTTGACCCACACGGCGATCGGCCCGAGGGCGGCCGCGACCGCACGGGCGGCGGCGGCAAGCGCCTCGCTGTCGGCCACGTCGGCCACGGCGAAGGCCGTCAGCGCGCCGGGGGAGCGCTGCGCGATCAGGCGCGTGGCGGCGAGCAGGCCCTCGGCGCTGCGCGACACCAGCCCGACCCGCCAGCCGCGTGCGGCGAACAGGGCGGCGCTGCACAGCCCGATCCCCGACGACGCGCCGGTGACCAGGACCACGCGCGGCTGGCTCGGCCCGCTCACGAGCGGCGGCCGGCGGAACGATGCGAAAGGCATGGCGCATTAGCGCCGCTCCGTGTGCCGCTGTAAATCGCGCCCGGTGCAGGGGGATCGAACGGTTCAGCCTGGCGGCAACACCGGCACAGGCAGCCTGCCGAGCCCGGGGCGGGCGAACAGGTAGCCCTGGAACAGCGCGACGCCGAGGGCCTGCAGCGTCCGGTATTCGGCGACCTGCTCCACGCCTTCCGCCACCAGGGTGATGCCGAGCTCGCGGCACAGCCCGATCATGCCGCGCAGGATCGCCTGTCGCACCGGATCGGCGTCGATGTTGCGGATCAGGTGCATGTCGAGCTTGACGAGGTCCGGCTGGAAGCCGGCCAGCAGGTCGAGGTTGGAGAAGCCTGCGCCGAAATCGTCGATCGCGACCTTGAAGCCCATGCCGCGGTAGGAGGACACGATGTCGCGCAGGTGGCGCGGGTCGCGCAGGCGCTCGTTCTCGGTGATCTCGAACAGGATCATGTGGTTGGGCAGGCCGACCCGCTTGGCCGCCGCCAGGCTGCTGGCCAGGCAGCGCACCGGCTCGTAGATCGCGTTTGGGCTGAAGTTGATCGACAGCATCGCGCCGTGGTCGCGCAGGCCGAGCCCGGCCGCGGTGTCGATCGCGGTGATCCGGCACAGCTGCTCGAAGGCGTAGCGGTTGGTCTCGGTCACCCGGGACAGGATCTCGCCGGCGCCCTCGCCGTTGGTCCCGCGCACCAGCGCCTCGTGCGCGAACACGCGTCCCGTCGCGTCCAGGATCGGCTGGAACGCCATGGTGATCGGGGTGTCGAAGCGGTCGCCCCGGCATCCGGCGCAGCCGGTCGCGGCACGGCTGCTGGTTTCGGGGCCAAGGAAGATCGTGTCCATCTGGGTGCGTCTCGTTGCGGGGCGGTGCCGGCAGTCTCGCGCCGTCGGCTTAAATTTAGGTAAACAAGGCCGCCCGCCGTCGGTCCCGCCGTGTTGCTGCCATCATGGCTGCCGAGGCTGTGCCGGTTCCGCGCCCAGGTGACGGCGCGGCCGCATCGATGGAGAACCCGACCCATGCGCACACGCAACCGGATCGTTTCGGCGCTGGCGCTGTCCGGCTGCCTCGCCGCCGCCGGGCAGGCGGCCGCCCAGCCCTACGGCTATGCCCCGATCCCGCCGCCCCAGTACGAGCCGCCGCCTCCGCCGCCGCCGCCCGGCGAGCACCTGGTGTGGCAGGGGGGCGGCTGGGAATGGAACGGCGCCGCCTATGTCTGGCGGCGTGGCCACTACGTCGCCTGGCGTCCGCATTACGGCCACTGGGTTCCCGGCCACTGGGATTATCGCGGCCCGCATCCGTTCTGGGTTCCCGCGCACTGGCGCTGAGGGGGCAGCCCGGACCGCCATCGGTTCACGTTCACCGGCCGCGGTCCGGCTCGTCGTCCTGGCAGGCATCCTTGCCGATCAGGTGACCACACCTGATCCCGGCGGCGTCGGGGTTCGACCGGCAGGCGAGCAAGCCGCAGGACGCCGCCCATCGGTCCGCTTCGCAGCTCGATCCGCTGGGCTGGAGGCCCCAGACCCCATCAGCCTTGATATTTGGGTTTCCAAAGGGCGCCTGCCCTTTGGCGGGTCCAGGGCAGGGCCCGGGCCTGTGCAGGTCGAACCCCGCCGCCGCTGGTATCAGGAGGCCGCTTCCAGCGCCTGCTCGGCGTCGAGCCAGTCCGCCTCGGCCGCCGCCTCCGCACGGCCGATGGCGGCGAGGCGCGTGTTGGCGCGGGCGACCTCGTCCGCCTTGCCCGGGGCGTAGGAGGCGGGGTCGGCCAGGCGCGCTTCCAGCGCCCGACGCTCCTCCGCCAGCCGTTCCAGCAGCGCTTCCGCGTCGCGCGCGCGCTTGCGCAC
>CALMVN010000144.1 GCA_937873225.1 uncultured Acetobacteraceae bacterium | reverse complement strand
CGACCACGGCCGTCTTGCCGTCCCGTTCCCATCCTGCCAGCACCTGGTCCGCCATATTCGGTAGCGCCGTTGTCTCGGCGGCGTAAGACGGCGAGCCCACGCTTACGGCCTTGCCGGTTACGACCGCCTCGACCGCTTTGCCGGGGATGGTCCGCCCCGCCTTGGCAGGCCGCAGCGGGATGCCGTCGGCCGCAGCGCGATCCAGGATGGCACGGCCTATCGGATGGCTGGAGCCGCTTTCGACGGCGGCGGCCAAGCCGAGCACCGTCCGCTCCGACCCGGACAGGGCTAGAACATCGGTCATCTGCGGGCGTCCTTCCGTCATAGGGCGAACCGACCTTGATGAGGTCGATCACCAGCTCTTCGAGGTGGGCGCGCCAGCCGGGGGTGTCCTCGGCCGCCAGCAGCGGCGCGACGCCCGTGTCGACGTTGGCCGGGATCACCAGGTAGTCGCCGCCGCACGCCTCGATGCAGGGCGCGAGGCCCAGGTCCTTGTCGATGATGACGCGCTGCAAGCCCTGGCGCTCGCTCAGGACCGCTGTCGACGCCAGCAGCGTCGTCTTGCCGGATCCGGACCGGCCGAGGATCAGCACGTTCGCCAGATCGCCGGCGGGAATGGATGGCGAACCCTGCGCCTGGAAGTGCAGGGCGTATTCAGTGTTCGCCGTGGTGCGCAGCGTCATGACCGGCGCGCCCCAGCGGGAGCGCGGCTGGCCGACCGGGACGTTGTTGAGGGCGCCCAGCGAAGCGAAGTTGCGGCTGTTGATGCCGCCAGGCCGGGGGCGCCACTGCGCGTTGCCGGGGATCTGCGAGAAGAAGGCGGACCGCATCGCCTCGTTCTCGCGCGCCACCGTGATGCCGATGTTGCTCAGCATGCTGGTCGCCAGCGAGGCGTTGTGGTCAAGCTCCTCGACCGACTGACCGCGCACCGACAGGGCAAAGTGGTGGCTGCCCATCACGTAGGCCCGGCTCTGCAGCTCATCCATCTCGCGCCCGAGATCGGCGACTTGCGACTTGGCCGCGTCGTTGCTCGACCTGAACTGCTTCTCCCGCAGGATCAGCTTGTTCAGCGACTTGCTGCGGCCGGTGCAGGCGAAGGAGTTGGTGAGGGTGAAGCCGAAGGGCGCCTTCAGCAGCCCGTCGAACATCGTGGGATGAACGGCGGCCGGATAGTCCATCATGCTCAGCATCGAGCCGTAGACATCCCCCAGGTCGCTCTGCAGGCGGTAAGCCTGATGGCCGAACGTCGGGCGCGACGGCAGCACGATGCGGCCCATGCGCCCGGTGCCGGAGATGGCGCCGATCGGCCGCGCGTAGCCGTGCAGGATGTGGTGCTGCGCCTCCGCCATCCCGAGGAACGCGGTGCCGTCGGCGCCGAGCCGGATGCCCAACCGCTGCACGCCGTAGCGCGCCAGATTCGATGCCGCCCGCTCGACCGTCTCCTGGAAGTCCTGGACCATGTTGGCTTCCGCAGACGGCAGGCCGCGTGGTGCCTTCACGCCCTTGCCGAACACGCTCAGGAAGGACTTGCGGATGTTGAACTCAGGGCGGAGGACGAAGGTCAGGAACAGGTCGTTGCGGAACAGCCCGTCCGCGAGACAGCCGCGATAGGCGTCATCGAAGCGGCGGGCGAACCAGCTGGAGCAGGACGGCAGCGGCGTGGGCGTCTGCCGATCGGCACGCACCAAGTGCTGCCATACCTCAAGGTTCGGATCGCTGATGTTCATCAGCGTCATGTTGAACTGCGCGCACATGCTCTCGATCATCGTGGCGGATGCCAGATCGGAGGCGTGGCCGCGCAGGTGCAGCATCGCGAACAGCGAGCCGTTCTGCAGGATGCCGGTGTTCTCGTTCCAGTAGCCGATCTGTGGCAGGAACCGCTTGGCGAGACTATCCATGGTAGTTCCCGAACCACGTGTCACGAGGAGGAAGGGCCGGCGGAGAGTCGCCGTGCAGCGTGCTGCGATCGGCGAGGGCGGCGCCGCTCACCAACCAAAGCCAGTAGATGCGCGGCCTGTTGTGGTCGTGCGCCACTGCAGCTCGGCCGATCAGCGCCAGCGGAAGCCAGAGCAGCAGCCACCCGGGCTTGAAGGTGAAGATCAGCAGGATCGGCGGCCCGAAGACGGTCAGGATCATCCACGGCCAAGGCATGCCGAACGGCAGCACCGGTCGCGTGTTGGCAAGAGCAATGCGATCCTGCCGGATCTTCTCGTCTTCGGGGCGCGCCGACATTCTGAGCTGTCCTAGGTGGCCGTCGAGACGCCGTACTTCGACATCACGTAGTAGCCGCCGAAGGCGAGAGCGAGACCGCCCACCAGACCGACGATGCTGGGGCCGAGGGAACGGCCTTCGGCAACCGCGTGTGTGCCCTTCCAGGCGGCGATGAGCACGGCCGCGGCGGCGACGAGGGTCAGGAAGTAGGGCGCGAGGTTGCTCAAACCGGTCGCCGGGTCGATCGCACCCGATACGGTCTGAGCGAGGGCCGAGGTCGAGAACGCGACGAGCGGTGCGCCGAAGGCGGCGATCCGGGTTGCGCGCGGGATGTAGCCATGGACGCGGGTGAGGAGCTTGGTGGACATGGAGTTTCCTGCAGCTGGGGCCAGGGGATTACCGGCGGATCAGGTCGCCGGGCGCTGAACAGCAGCCGTCATCTGCGAGGGCATCTCGACAGCGTGTGACGGTGCGACGCCTGTGAGCAGGTTGCTGGGACCGGCCTGCGGCTCGACAGCGACCTGGTTGGAATGCAGCATGTCGAGAACCACGACAGGCGCGGCTGGTAGAGGCGCGGCTGGTAGCGGCGCGGTGACGGGCTTCGCATCGACAGTGCTGGGCAAGGAACCGAGCGCGGGCAAAGACGCGCTGGCGATCTCTACGCGGCGAACGTAGCCGTTCACAAAGCCACGCTTGGCATCGCCGGTATTGTAACGAGAGAAGGCGACGCGCAGCGCCTGCTGATAGCCGTCCTTCAGGATGCGGGCACCGGCGGAAAGCGAGCGGCAGGCATCGAAAGCATCATCGATCGACAGCCCGATGCGCTGGAAATTGGCGGAGTTGATCTGCATCAAGCCGAGGTCGACCGAATGCCTGCGGCCGACGATCAGGCTGTGAGCCAGGGCTCGGGCCTGATCGTCGTTTGTCGGCTGGAACGTGACGCCGGCCGTGTTGTCGTGAATCGCGAGCGTGTCGAAGCCGCTTTCAGTCCTTGCAACCGATGCGAGAGTCGCAACGGAGTCCCCAGGGGCGCAGGTCGCCGAGATCTGTGCGAATAGCATCATCCCTAGGATCATCGGCACACTTCCAGGTTGTCCGTTCCGAGGGCATTTCGGAACGCTTCCAGATCTGTCCAGCGTCGTTTTTAGAAATCGAGGGATTGCCCCGGCGCGGCTAAGCGTGTCCCTTGCTTCCGGTGACGTAAGGTTAACGGAATCTTACGGGATATATCCCTTAGAGCCGGGCGCAGGCAACCCGAAACAGTTGCCTGTCCGACTATTTTTTTGGAGGTGTTTCCGGCTCGGCCAGAAGGTGCGTCACGTCGCCGTCGACCACCCTCGCCAGGCGGTGCATAGTGCCCAGGGTCAGGTTCACCTTGCCGAGCTCGACCTGAGAGACCTCTTTCTGGTGGATCCCGGCTCGCTCGGCGACCTGCGTCTGTGTCAGGCCTGCACGCTTTCGCAACGTCCTGAAGTTGCAGCCAAAGCGTGTCTGCAACTCCGTTGCAGGTACGTCGCCGCTTTGCTGCGCCGCATCAGTTCGTTTCTGCCGCATCATGCAAGCCTTTGTAGCCAAGTCGGGTCCGCACAGCCATGTTCCGGTTCACGAATCGCTATCGCACCGAACCGGTCCCGTAGCGGGTATGGCGTACCCTGTCCCTGAGCGCGACCCTTCTTGTCCTACAAGTTAGGTCTGTGCCCGATAGAGCCTGTTATCGCGCACAGACTTGACCAGGAGACCGCGGAGCGTCATAGTCTAGCTCAGGCGCGGAAACCGGTCCCGCTGGACCGTATGAGCAGACTATGACACTTGAAGCAGACGGCCCAGGCGTCACCAGCCGACAGAGCATCTCTGGCGGCACTGAGATCCTTACCTCCGGCCCACCGTCGGTGATCGAGCAGAACCTTTCGGCCCACCGCGGCGTAGCACAGGGCATACTCTCTGCAGCGAGCGAGCGGGCGCTCCTCAGCGATAGCCGGCTGTTTACCGAGTGGTGCTCGGCCCGGGCGCTGGTGGCGCTGCCAGCGGAGCCGCTGACGGTAGCGGCCTTCATCGACAATCAGGCGCTGACCAAGAAGCCGGCCACAGTCCGGCGCTACGTGTCCAGCATCTCGCACCTGCACCGGGCGGCTGACATACCGAACCCGTGCGAACGCAGCATGGTCAAGCTGGCGCTCAAGCGGATGGGCAAGACCTACGGCACCGCCCAGCGCCGAGCCGAAGGCCTGACCCGGCAGTTGGTGGATAGGATGCTGCACGCTAGCGGCGACACGCTCCGTGACCTTCGGAACCGTACGGTGCTGGCGGTGGCCTACGACAGCCTGGCCCGCAGGTCGGAGCTGGTGGCGCTGCGCGTCGAGGATCTGCGCCGCGGCGCCAGTGGCGACGGCTCGATCAACATCCGCCGGTCGAAAACGGACGAAATGGGCACCGGCTCCATCCGTTACCTTGCGCCGGACACCATGTGCCTGGTCGACGAGTGGATCAGCAAGGCTGGACTCGAGGGCGGCACCCTGCTGCGCGCCGTATTGAAGGGTAGCAAGGTCGGCGGCCCGCTCGTTCCAATGGAGGTTACTCGGATCTACAAGCAGATGGCGGCCACGGCCGGCCTGCCGCTGGAGACCGTGGAGGCGATCAGCGCCCATAGCACTCGGGTTGGCGCCAGCCAGGACATGGCCGCCAGCGACCGGATCGAGATGCCGGCGATCATGCAGGCCGGCGGTTGGAAAAGCCCAGAAATGGTGACGCGTTACACGGCTCGGCAGCACGCCAGGCCTAGCGGATCCGCCAAGCTAGCCGAGCTACAGAACCGCGCCTCCTCGGGCGCAGTGGTTGAACAGCAAATTCTGGATGCCGATGGCTGATCCTACCGGCGGCTGGGGCCGGAGCAGCTTTTAGCTGCATTGCCGGTTCGGACACCGATCGGCTATCGCAGGCACATGTCACAAGGAACAGCCATGTCCGACCCGCCTCCTACCATGCTGGAGCTGGCCGCTCAGATCGTCAGCGCCCACTGCTCCAGCAACACGGTGGCAGCCGAGGCGCTGCCGGCGCTGATCCATCAGGTGCATGCGGCGCTGACGCAGCTCGGCCAGCCCGAACCGATCCCAAAGGAGAGACCCGAGCCGGCGGTGCCGTCGAAGAAGAGCGTCTTCCCCGACTACATCGTCTGCCTGGAGGACGGGAAGAAGCTGAAGATGCTCAAGCGCCACCTGAAGACCGCCTACGGCATGACGCCGCAGCAGTATCGGGAGAAGTGGGACCTGCCGTCCAGCTACCCGATGGTGGCGCCGAACTACGCCGAGCACCGTAGCTCCCTGGCCAAGCAGCTCGGGCTCGGGCGCAGGCCGGAGGCAGAGGCCGAAGCCGATGCTGCGGAGCAGTCGGAGGCGCCGACCCGTCGCAGACGCCCTCGCGCCTGATCCGGCCGGCACGAGGTGCGGGTCAAGAACGACTGCTGCTTCTGCGGGATGAGATGCCGGTCGATCATCTGCATCGGGTCACTCGACAGCACGACGTGGATCCGGTCGTCCTGTGGTGCGCGCCACCGCCACTTGTCGACAGGTAGTCAAACCGCCGGCCAGCATTATCTTGTAAATGCGAGGACGTCGGGCAACTTGCGAATCGTTTCTTGCGTCCATCTTTGTCAAGCAACACATGATCACGCAGGACTTCTCCATGGCCCGCAGAACCAAGACCACACGCACCTCTGCCAGGCGTCCGCCTGAGCCTGCACCCAGGAAGCGGCTCGGCCGGCCGCCCGGCTCGAAGAACAGGGCAAAGCCATCCACTTCAACCAAGGCAGTGCCTCTTGCGCGCACGACGCGCGCAGCACCCAGAAGGATGACAGCACCTGCCGCGCCGAAGCTGAACAAGGCGGAGCTCGAGGCGCAGGTCGTCCGGCTGGAGC
>CALMVN010000143.1 GCA_937873225.1 uncultured Acetobacteraceae bacterium | reverse complement strand
TTAAGCATGCCGCCAGCGTTCGCTCTGAGCCAGGATCAAACTCTCAGGTTCATCCCGTCCAATGCGCATAAAACACACCAAACGATCAGAACAGATCCAAACCCGAATACAAAAGCATCGTCCTTCAACACAAACATCTCATCAAGACACATCAGCATCGCCGAACAACACTAGATCCAAGTCCAGAACAAAACCTGGACCCACTGAACCTAATGCCCCACGCAACGCCCAGCCAAAGCTAGACAATACGCAGCACAGCGCCGCCAACATATCCCTTCCATCCAGATTCAGTTGTCAAAGGAACAAAGGCCACTCACACAGAGCCTCCCCGAACAGGGGCACGGACCCTAGCAAAACCAGACCAGACACGCAAGCCTGAACCCGGCCAGAAGCGGCGAACGGGGATTTAGGCCCCAGACGATAAAGCGTCAACCCTGGATGATGGGAAAAACGGCTCCTGCCGCTCCCGAGCCGGATCGCGCCACGGCTGCTCCGGTCGGGCGACCGCCGGGCTGACCGGGCGGTCATCGTTGACAACACCCCGATATCTGCTTTGCTCGTCCCGTCAACGTTGGACCCGATCGCATCCGAGCTCGGCCATCCTGCCTGGCCAAGCGATGCGGCAGGGGCAGGCCATGGCGGACCAGGACGAGCATTCGGCGCTCAAGCGACAGCAGATCATCCGCGGCGCCGAGATCGTCTTCACCGAATGCGGCTACGAGGGCGCCAGCATGTCGCGCATCGCGTTGCAGGCCGCCGTCTCCAAGGGCACCCTCTACAACTACTTCGCGAGCAAGTCGGACCTGTTCGCAGCCTTCGTGTCGCAGAAGGCGGCCAGCACCCTGTCGCAGGTCTTCGAGCCGGTCGCCGAGCAGGGCGACCTCGACGTCACCCTGCACGAGATCGGCCTGCGCATGGTCCGGCAGATCCTGTCTCCCGGCAGCCTCGTGCTGTTCCGGATCGTGGTATCCGAGGCCGGCAAGTTTCCGCACCTGGCCCGCATCTACTGGGACACCGGTCCGCAGATGGCGCTCCTGCACATGGCGGACTGGCTGACCGGGCAGATGCGCGGCGGCGTCCTGCGGCAGGCCGACCCGCACGTCGCCGCCGGGCAGTTCTTCGCCCTGTGCCAGGTGCCGACCTGCACCAAGCGGCGCCTGCAGCTGGTGTCGGACGTCTCGGCCGGTGAGATCGAGGCGATCATCGACGGTGCGGTGCGCGTCTTTCTCGACAGCTACGCGGTGGTCCGTCCCGCCCTGTCGGCATGATCCCGCGCGGGATCGGCAAGCCCCTTGCAGCGTCTGGCGCGAGAAGCTAGGAACCGCGCCACGTCCGATGGTCGTGCTGCTGTAGCTCAGTGGTAGAGCACTCCCTTGGTAAGGGAGAGGTCCAGGGTTCGAGTCCCTGCAGCAGCACCAGCCGGCGCTGGCCCGCTCCGGAACGCTGCCTTGCGACGCCTCCACCGGGAAACGCCATGACCAAGCCTTCCGGATGCGGTCCCACCCCGACCGGCCGCCAGGACGCCGGGCGTCAGGCACGGGCCGCGCGCGAGGCCGCCGCGCTGCGGGAAAACCTTCGTCGCCGCAAGCAGCAGGCCCGTGCACGCGAGGACGCGGTCCCGCTGCCTTCGGACCCGGAACCGGCGGACGACGGCGGCGGCTCCCGCGAGGGCGATTGCTCGAAGGGCTGAAGCCGGGCTAGTGCTGCCACGCGTGAGGTTTCCTTCCCGCGCTCGTCCCGGGCATCGGGCGCCGCCTCGACCAAGGATCGATCCCATGCCGGTCATGCCCGATAGCTGGATCCGCCGTATGGCGACGGAGCGGGCGATGATCGAGCCGTTCGTCGAGACGCAGAAGCGCGACGGCGTCATCAGCTACGGGCTGTCCTCCTACGGCTACGACGCCCGCGTGGCGTCCGAGTTCAAGGTGTTCACCAACGTCGACAGCGTCACCGTCGACCCGAAGAACTTCAGCGAGCAGAGCTTCGTTTCCCGGAACGTTCCGGTCTGCATCATCCCGCCCAACAGCTTCGCGCTGGCGCACACGATCGAGGTGTTCCGCATCCCGCGCGACGTGCTGGTGGTCTGCCTCGGCAAGTCGACCTATGCGCGATGCGGCATCATCGTCAACGTGACGCCGCTCGAGCCGGAATGGGAAGGGCAGGTGACGATCGAGATCAGCAACACCACGCCGCTTCCGGCGCGCATCTACGCCAACGAGGGCATCTGCCAGTTCCTGTTCCTCCAGGGCGCCGGGCCGTGCGAGGTGAGCTATGCCGACAAGGCCGGCAAGTACATGGGTCAGCGCGGCGTCGCCACGCCGCGCATGTGACGGAGAATGCGTGCGATGGACCGGTTCCTGATACGAGGCGGACGCCCGCTGCATGGCGAGATCCCGATCGGCGGTGCGAAGAACTCGGCGCTCAAGCTCCTGGTGGCCGGGCTGCTGACGTCGGAGCGGCTGGTGCTGTCCAACGTGCCGCGCATCGACGACATCGCGACGATGCGCGTGCTCCTGGCCCAGCACGGCATCACCGTCGAGGATGTCGGCGGCCCGGGCGGTGTTCCGGGAGCGGGCCAGGTGCTGTCGGTCGGCGGCGACATCGCCAACACCGAGGCGCCCTACGACATCGTCTCCAAGATGCGTGCCTCGATCCTGGTGCTGGGCCCGCTGCTGGCCCGCGCCCGCGAGGCGCGCGTCTCCCTGCCGGGCGGCTGCGCCATCGGCACGAGGCCGGTCGACCTGCACCTCAAGGGGCTGGAGGCGCTCGGTGCGGAGATCCGGCTGGAAGCGGGCTACATCGATGCACGTGCGCCTGCCGGCCTGATCGGGGCCCGGATCGTGCTGCCGTTCGCCTCCGTCGGCGCCACCGAGAACCTGCTGATGGCGGCGACCCTGGCGTCCGGCCGCACCGAGATCGTCAACGCGGCGCGCGAGCCGGAGATCGACGACCTGGTCGCCTGCCTGAACGCGATGGGTGCCCGCGTCACCGGAGCGGGAACCGGCATCCTGGTCATCGATGGGGTCGAGCGGCTGCACGGCGCCCGCCACGCCGTGGTGTCGGACCGCATCGAGTGCGGCACCTATGCCTGCGCGGTCGGCATCGCCGGCGGCGACGTGCGGCTGGTCGGCGGCCAGGTGCGGCACCTGCGGGCGGTGGTGCGCACGCTGGAGGAGGCGGGGATCGAGGTCGTCGAGGAGGAGGACGCCATGCGGGTCCGCCGCTCCGGCCGGTTGCGCGGCGTCGACGTGATGACGGAGCCGTATCCGGGCTTCCCGACCGACATGCAGGCGCAGTTCATGGCGCTGTTCTCGGTGGCCGAGGGCGCCTCGATGATGACCGAGACGATCTTCGAGAACCGGTTCATGCACGTGCCCGAGCTGAACCGGATGGGGGCACGGATCAACGTGCACGGCTCGTCCGCGATCATACGCGGCGTCGACTCCCTGTCCGGGGCCCAGGTGATGGCCACCGACCTGCGCGCCTCGTTCTCGCTGATCCTGGCCGGGCTGGCGGCGTCGGGCGAGACGATGCTGAGCCGTGTGTACCACCTCGACCGCGGCTACGAGGCGGTCGAACGCAAGCTGTCCGGCTGCGGCGCGGTGATCGAGCGCGTGTCCGGCTGAGGCCCGCCGCCTGCGCCGGTCGGGCGGCGGCCTTCCGTTCGGGCTGTCCGGATGCTAACGCCCGCGTCGTCGCCTGGGGGGTGTGGCCCGGCAGGCGCGTTCCGGAGAGGTCATGTCCGCGCTGTCCAGAGCCGCCGTCCTCGCGCCGGAGATCGACGCACCGCTGGTTCTCGCCCTGCCGAAGGGGCGCATCCTGACCGAATGCGGGCCGCTCCTGGCGGCGACCGGCGTGGTGCCGGCGGCCGACTGCCTCGACGAGAACAGCCGCCGCCTCCGCTTCCCCACCGACGACCCCCTGCTCGACGTGGTGCGCGTGCGCCCGTTCGACGTGGCGACCTTTGTCGCCTTCGGCGCGGCGCAGATCGGCATCTGCGGCGCCGACGTGCTGATGGAGTTCGACTACCCCGAGATCTACGCCCCGCTCGACCTGCGCATCGGCGGCTGCCGCGTGTCGGTGGCCGAGCCGGTGGAAACGGCCAGGGGGGACGACCCGGCGCGATGGTCGCAGGTGCGGGTCGCGACCAAGTATCCCAACATCGCACGGCGCCACTTCGCCGCCCGCGGCGTCCATGCCGACATCGTGCACCTGAACGGGGCGATGGAGCTTGCACCCGGTCTGGGGCTGTGCCGGCTGATCGTCGACCTGGTGCAGACCGGCTCCACCCTGAAGGCGAACGGGCTGCAGGAGGTGCAGGTGATTGCGGAGGTGACAAGCCGGCTGATCGTCAACCGGACGGCGCTCAAGACGCGGCCGGAGGCGATCGGCGGCTGGATCAGGCGGTTCAGCGCCGCCCTTGACGCTTCGCAGGCCCTTGATGCGTCCGGCGTCGGCGCGTGAGGCGGCTGTCGACGGTCGATCCCGGGTTCGAGGCGGCGTTCGCGGCCCTGGTGGAGGAAGTGCGCGACGGCGGGACGCGGGTCGATGCGCCGGTGCGGGCAATCCTGGAGTCGGTGCGCGACGGGGGCGACGCCGCGGTCTGCGCGCATACCGACCGGTTCGACCGGCACGAGCGGCCGCTGCTGCCCGACCGGCTGCGCGTCACGGCGGGCGAGGTCGACCAGGCCGTCACGCAGGTCGAGCCCGCGCTGGTCGAGGCGCTGGCGTTCGCGGCCCGGCGCATCGAGGCGTTCCATCGCGCCCAGATGCCGCGCGACCTGTGCGTCGACGACGAGGCCGGCCTCACCCTCGGCCTGCGCTGGACCGCGCTGGACGCGGTCGGGATCTACGTGCCGGGCGGCAAGGCGGCCTATCCGTCCTCGGTGCTGATGAACGCCGTTCCGGCCCGGGTTGCCGGGGTCGGGCGGATCGCCATGTGCGTCCCCTGCCCCGGCGGCCGTCTCAACCCGCTGGTGCTGGCGGCGGCGCGGCTGGCGGGGGTGGACGAGATCTACCGCATCGGCGGCGCGCAGGCGGTCGGCGCGTTGGCCTACGGTACCGAAACGATCCCGGCGGTGGACCGGATCGTCGGTCCGGGCAACGCCTACGTCGCGGAGGCCAAGCGGCAGGTGTTCGGGCATGTCGGAATCGACAGCATCGCCGGGCCGTCCGAGGTGGTCATCGTCGCGGATCGCGACAACGATCCCGGACACGTGGCCCTCGACCTGCTGGCCCAGGCCGAGCACGACGAGCTGGCGCAGTCAATCCTGCTTACCGACGATGCCGGCTTCGCCGATGCCGTCGTCTCCGCCGTCGGGCGCGCGCTGGAAACCCTGCCCCGGGCCGCCATCGCCGGGGCGAGCTGGGACCGCTACGGCGCCGTCATCCTGGCGGCCCGACAGGACGAGATCTGGCCGCTGGTGAACCGGCTGGCGCCGGAGCACCTGCAGCTCATGCTGGCGGACGACTCGGAAGCGTTCCGCTGCATCCGCCATGCCGGCGCGATCTTCCGCGGCAGGCACTGCCCGGAAGCGATCGGCGACTACGGCGGCGGCCCCAACCACGTGCTGCCGACCAGCCGCACCGCGCGGTTCGCCTCCGGGCTGTCGGTGTACGACTTCCTCAAGCGCACCACCTGGATCGCGTCCGGCCGCGACGGGCTGGCACGGGTCGGCCCGGCCGCGGTCGCGCTGGCGGAGGCCGAAGGGCTGCAGGCGCACGCGCGCAGCGTGGCGGTCCGGCTCGGGCGCGCTTGACCCGGAACCGGGCAATCCTCATGTTCCGGCGCGAAAACCGGTGCGAACGGCCCGTCGGCGTGGTTCGTGCCGCGCTTGCCGTTTTCCGACCCGTCCAAACCCACCAGGAGGCGCTTGATGCGTCAATGCCCCATCCTTCAACGACAAGACCGGCGCGATGTCTAAGGAAGACATGATCGAGTTCAGCGGCACCGTCCAGGAGCTGCTGCCGAACGCCATGTTCCGGGTGAAGCTCGACAACGAGCACACCATTCTCGCCCACACCAGCGGCAAGATGCGCAAGAACCGCATACGCGTCCTGGCCGGCGACCGGGTCAACGTCGAGATGACGCCCTACGACCTGTCCAAGGGTCGGATCACCTTCCGATTCAAGTAGCATCCTTGCCTTCCGGATACCTGGCCGGGCCCGACGGGGCGCCGCGCGCCAGGCTCTTCCTCGCCTCGGCGAGCCCGCGCCGGCGGGACCTGCTGGCGCAGATCGGCATCGTTCCCGACGCGATCCTCCAGCCGGATGTCGACGAGACGCCACGGCCGCGCGAGCTGCCGCGCGACTACGTCGCGAGGCTGGCGGAGGCCAAGGCGGTGGCGGCCGCTTCCATGACGCCCGGACCCGGGCTGCTGCTGGCGGCGGACACCGCGGTCGCCTCGTCCTCCGCCTTGGGCAGGATGCGCCGCCCGAGGGCGACCGCACGGCGCTGCCTGTCCCTGCTGTCCGGCCGACGACACACGGTTCTCACCGCGGTGGTGCTGCGCCTGCCGGACGGCAGCCGGTCCGGCCGCATCGTGGAAAGCGTCGTCGGCCTGTCCCGCCTGTCCGACCGGCAGATCGACTCGCTGATCGCGGCCGGTGACTGGCACGGCAAGGCAGGCGGCTACGCCCTGCAGGGCCACGTCGCGTCCTGCGTGCGCTTCCTGTCCGGCAGCTACTCCAACGTGGTGGGGCTGCCGCTGTTCGAGACCGCGCAGCTGCTCCGGGGACGCGGCTGGCTGCCGTGAGCGGCCGGTGACGGTCCGCCTGCTGGCCGCTTCCAGCCCGGGGGAGATCCGCATCGCTGCGGTGGAGGGCGAGCGCCTGCTCGACTACGCGCTGTGGCGTCCGGGGGCGCCGGACGGCGTGGGCGACCTCCACCGCGGGCGGATCGAGTCGGTGCTGCCCGCGCTGGGCGGCGCGTTCGTGACGCTCTGCTCCGGGTCCGGCTTCCTGCCGCTTCGCGACAACGAGCGGCACCTGGGCGACGGCGATCCGGTGCTGGTCCGGATCGTCCGGAGTGCGCAGGGCGGCAAGGGGCCGCGGCTGCGCCTGTCCAACGACCACGATCCGGGGATCGTCGGAGCGCCTGCCCTGCTGGCACCGGGGCCGGATCCGCTGGTCCGGCTCGCCGCCGCCCATCCGGACGCCTCGATCACGAGCGACGACCCGGCCGCCGTCGCCGGGCTGGCGCCCGGGCTGCGCCAGCGCATCGCGCGTTCCGCGGCCGCCCTGCCGGCGGCGGTGGAGGAACAGGTCGAGGACCTGTCGTCGGCGACGATCGCCCTTCCCGGCGGCATGCGGGCCAGCATCCATCCGACCCCGGCGCTGGTGGCGATCGATCTCGACGGCGGCGGCACCAGCGCCGGCCGGCAGGACAAGCAGGTCGCGCAGTTCGCCGCCAACCGCCAGGCGATCGGCCCGCTGCTGCACCAGCTGCGTCTGCGCAACCTGTCCGGCGCGATCCTGGTCGACCTGGCCGGGCTTGCCGCGCGCAAGCGGGCGGCGCTGCGGCCGGAGATCGAGGCGGCCCTGGCGTCGGACCCGTTGCAGCCGAGGCTGCTCGGCTTCACCGCGCTGGGGCTGGCGGAGATCCTGCGGCCGCGCATCCATCCGCCGCTGCACGAGCTGCTGGCTGGACCGCACGCTGCCGCCCTCGCCGCGCTGCGCGCCGCCGACCGGATCGCGGCCGCACCGCCGCACCGCCTGCCCGGGCTGGTTGTCGGGCTGGAGGTCGGCATGGCGCTGGAACGCGACCGTCCGGCACGCGACGCCCTGGCGCGCCGCGCGGGGCAACCCATCTCGATCCGGATAGACCCGTCCCTTCCCGTTCTCGCCTGGAGCCTCGACCATGGCTGAGCCGACCCAACCAGGCACGGCTGCCGGCCACGCCCGACCGGCGGCACCCTGCCCGATCTGCGGCCGGCCGGCCGAGGCGAAGCACCGGCCGTTCTGCTCGGTCCGCTGTGCCGACGCCGATCTCGGCCGCTGGCTCACCGGGCAGTATCGCGTTCCTGGGCCGCCGGTCGATCCGGAGGACGAGGGCGGCCGGCTTGATCCGGAGGAAGGCATGGGCTAAAGCCTGCGCCACCAACGGACCGGCGCTGCGCCACGTCCAGCAGGGCAGGAGCCCGGGTAGCTCAGTTGGTAGAGCATGCGACTGAAAATCGCAGTGTCGGTGGTTCGAATCCGCCCCCGGGCACCATGTCCCGCCGTGTGTTCCCGTCCTTGTTCCCGGAAGGCTCCCCCATGACGGCGCCGAGTGCCGCTGTTGCCGCCGAGCCGCTGCTCGACCTTCAGCCCGAGGACAGGCGTGCGCGCCTGCGGCACGTGCTGCGCGACCTGGGCGAGACCGGCCGGCTGTGGCGCCTGTGCTGGACGCTGGGCTGGCTGGACGTGAAGCTGCGCTACCGCGGCTCGGTGCTCGGGCCGTTCTGGCTGACCGCATCCACGGCGGTGATGGTGGGGGCGATGAGCCTGCTCTACACCACGCTGTTCCGGATCGACCTGCGCACCTACATGCCGTTCCTGTCGCTGTCGCTGGTGCTGTGGGGCTTTATCGGCGGGGTGGTGAACGAGGGCGCCACCTGCTTCACCGCCGCAGAAGGCATGATCCGCTCCATGCGGCTGCCGTTCGCGCTGCACGCGGCGCGCTGCATCATACGCAACATCCTGGTGCTGCTGCACAACGTCGTGGTGGTGGTGGTGGTGTTCGCGATCTTCCGCGTCTGGCCCGGCCACCAGGCGCTGTGGGCGCTGCCGGGCGCGGCGTTGTGGCTGCTGGACGCGGTCGCGGCCTGCCTGCTGCTCGGCACGCTGGGCGCGCGCTACCGCGACATCCCGCCGATCATCGCCAGCCTGATGCAGATCTTCTTCTTCATCAGCCCGATCATCTGGCGGCCGGAACTGATCACCCGCGGCCACGCCTGGCTGCAGCTGAACCCGTTCTACGCGCTGATCGAGATCGTGCGCCGTCCGCTTCTGGGCGAGCAGGCGAGCGCGCATCTGTGGCGGCTGTCGGTCTATGACAGCGTCCTGCTGTGGACCGCCGCCCTGCTGCTGTTCATGCGCGTGCGTGCCCGCCTCGCCTACTGGATCTGAGGCGGTGGACGCGTTCCCGTCGCGGTCGGATGCGGGCGTCGTGGTGCAGGACCTGCACGTCACCTTTCCGCTCTATCACGGCAGCGCGCGCACCCTGCGCAGGACGCTGGCCAAGGTCGCCTCCAGCCGGTTCGAGCAGGACCAGCAGCAGCGCATGGTGGTGCAGGCGCTGCGCGGCGTCTCGTTCTCGCTCCGTCCCGGCGACCGGCTGGGCCTGGTCGGCGGCAACGGCGCCGGCAAGACCACGCTGCTGCGGGCGCTGGCCGGCATCTACGAGCCGGTGGCGGGACGGGTCATCGTGCGCGGCGAGATCAACGCCCTGCTCGACACCAACCTCGGCATGAACTCGGAGCTGACCGGCCGGGAGAACATCGCGCTGCGCGGGCTGCATGCCGGGCTGACGCCGCGGCGCATCCGCGCGATCGAGGACGACGTGCAGGACTTCGCGGACCTCGGCAGCTTTCTCGACATGCCGGTGCGCACCTACAGCTCCGGCATGGTGGTGCGCCTGGGCTTCGCGCTCGCCACCTCCGTCCGGCCGCGCGTGCTGCTGATGGACGAGTGGTTCCTGGCCGGCGACACCAACTTCATGATGAAGGCGCAGAACCGCCTGGAACAGCTGGTGCGGCAGGCGGAGATCCTGGTGATCTCCACCCACCAGCTCGACGTGGTGGCGGCCTGGTGCACGCAGGTGCTGTGGATGGATGGCGGCACGATCCGCCTGCAGGGAACGCCGGAGGACGTGCTTCCGGCCTACCTGGCGGACGAGCCCGCAGTCGAGGGCGACCCCGCGCGGGACAAGGCCGAGGCCGGTTGAGGCGCCATGGTGGGCCGGGTGGGGTTCGAACCCACGGCCATTCGATTAAAAGTCGAATGCTCTACCGCTGAGCTACCGGCCCATGGCGCAGGCGAGCCGGACCGTGCCGGCCGCCGAAGGTGTCGCCGCGGTCAGGCGGCGGGGGCGGAGGCCGGACGCATGGTCACGATCCGGTCCGGATCGGTCACGGTGCCGCTTCCGCCGGCCCCGCGCTTGATCTGGTCGACCAGCTCCATGCCTTCAATGACTTCGCCGAAGATGGTGTACTGCCCGTCCAGGCTCGGCGCCGGGGCGAACATGATGAAGAACTGGCTGTTGGCGCTGTGCGGATGGGCGGTGCGCGCGGCGCCGAGCGTGCCGCGGACGAACCTCGCCTTGTTGGTGAACTCCGACTTGAGGTCGGGCAGCTGGCTGCCGCCGGTGCCGGTGCCGGTCGGGTCGCCGCTCTGGGCCATGAAGCCCTCGATCACCCGGTGGAACGGCACGTTGTCGTAGAAGCCTTCCGCGGACAGGGCGCGGAACCGCTCGGCATGCGCCGGCGCCAGATCGGGCCGCAGCCGGATCACGACCCGGCCGCTCTTGAGCTCGAGGTGGATGAGGTCCGCGTCGGGTGCGGCAGTCGTCTCGGACATGGTGGATTCCTTGGAGAAACGGCGGATCAGCGCAGCTTGGCCATGATCCGGGCATGCGTGAAGGTCGGCACGAAGGAGGAAATCTCGCCACCGAGCCGGGCGATCTCCTTCACCAGCCGGGAGGAGATGAACTGGTAGCGCTCGGTCGCCATGAGGAAAAGCGTCTCGATCCCGGGATCGAGGCGGTGGTTCATGCCGAACATCTGCGTCTCGTAGTCGTAGTCCGTCACGACGCGAAGCCCGCGTATGATCACGTTCGCGCCGTTCTGCCGGGCGCACTGCACCAGCAGGTTGTCGAAGCCGACCACCTCGATCGCGGTGCCGGTGTCGGCGGCGATCGGCGCCACCTCGTGCGCCACGCACTCCACCCGCTCCTCCAGGTCCATCAGCGGCTGCTTGCCGACGTTGGCGGCCACCCCCACCACCAGACGCTCGACCAGGCGGGCGCCACGGGCGATGACGTCGAGATGGCCGCGGGTGATCGGGTCGAAGGTACCCGGGTAGAGGCCGACATGGGCCCGGGGATCAGGCATCGGGGTCCTCCTGCAGGTCGGAGGGCTCGGGATCCGCCGGTCCTGCCTCGAACGGGTCGCCCAGGGTGTGCTCCAGCGGTGTCGGCTCGAGGGGCGGCGGCTCCGAAGGCGTCTGTCCCGACGGCACCGGCGACGGCATGGCGGCGACGCCGGGCAGGCCGTCGCCCTGCGCCTCGTCTCCGTCCGGCACCTCGTCCTCCAGCACCGGGAACACGCTGGTCACGTGCTCCGCGCCGCCAAGGCGGAACAGCGTCACGCCCATCGACTGCCGCGCGGTGATCCGCACCTGGTCGACCGGGACGCGGATCAGCCGTCCCGCGTCGGTCACCAGCATCACGTCGGTGCCATGCAGCACCGGCAGCGTCGCCACCACCGCGGTGCCGTTGCGTCGCGGCGACAGCGTGACGTTGGCGATGCCGAGGCCGCCGCGGCCGCTGACCCGGTAGTCATAGGCCGAGGAGCGCTTGCCGAAGCCGCCGTTGGTCACGGTGAGCAGGATCTCCTCCGCGCCTTCCAGCTCGGCGAACCGCTCCGGCGACAGGACCGCCGCGGCGACGGCATCCTCGCCTTCCGAATCGGTGGCCTCGGCCTCGATCTCGGCCACCGCCGCCTCGGTGTCCGCCGGCGTGGTCTCGGTGCGCCGCTTGGCGATCGCCATGCGCATGTAGCCGGCCCGCTCCGACACGTCGGCCTCGACGTGGTTCAGCACCGCCAGGCTGTTCACCTCGTCGCCGCTGCCGAGGCGTATGCCGCGCACCCCGGAGCTGTCGCGCCCGGCGAACACGCGCAGGGTGTCGTCGGTGATCTGGAAGCGGATGCAGCGGCCGAGCCGGGTCGCCAGCATCACGTCCTGCCCTTCGCGGCAGGTGGCGACGCCGATCAGCCGGTCGCCGCCCTCGCCCCACTCCTCGTCCAGCTTCATCGCAATCAGCCCGGACGCGCGGACGTTGCGGAAGTCGCTCAGCCGGTTGCGCCGTATGCTGCCGCTCGCGGTGGCGAACACCAGGTGGAGGTTCTCCCACAGCCCTTCGTCCTGAGGCAGCGGCAGCACCGTGGTGATCGAGTCGCCGCCCAGCTCCGGCAGCAGGTTCACCAGCGCCCTGCCCTTGGCGGTCGGGCTGGCCTCGGGAAGCCGCCACACCTTCTCGCGGTACGCCTTGCCGCCGGAGGAGAAGAACAGCACCCACTGGTGGGTGTGCGCGTTGAAGGAGCGCGTCACGATGTCGTCGCCGCGCCGCCCCGCCGCGGTGCGGCCGCGGCCGCCGCGGTTCTGCGCCCGGAAGGTTTCCAGCGGCGTGCGCTTGATGAAGCCGTCGCGGGTGATGGTGACCACCATCTGCCCCGGCTCGATCAGGCTTTCGTCGGTCTGGTCGCCGGCAACGTCGGAGATCTCGGTCAGGCGCGGCGTCGCCACCTCCGCCCGCACCGCCACCAGCTCGTCGCGCATCACCTCCAGCCGGCGCGGCCGGCTGCCGATGATCTCCAGCAGCTCGTTGATCCGGGTGCCCACCTCGGTCAGCTCGGCATGGATCCTGTCGCGCTCCAGCCCGGTCAGCCGGGCCAGCCGCAGCTCCAGGATGCCGCGCGCCTGCGCCTCCGTCAGGTGCACGCGCCCGTCCACCACCACGTTGCCCTCGTCGTGGATCAGGCTCAGCAGCGGCTCGATCTCGTCCGCCTCCCACGCCCGCGCCATCAGCGCCTCGCGCGCGCTGGCCGAGTCGGGTGCGGTGCGGATCAGCGCGATCACCGCGTCGATGTTGGCCACCGCGATCACCAGGCCGACCAGCAGGTGGCCGCGGTCGCGGGCCTTGTTCAGCTCGAACCGGGCGCGGCGGAGGATCACCTCCTCGCGGAAGCTGATGAAGGCGACCAGCACCTCCTTCAGTCCCATCAGCCGCGGCTGCCCCTCGTTCAGCGCCAGCATGTTCACCCCGAACGAGGTCTGCAGCTGGGTGAAGCGGTAGAGCTGGTTCAGCACCACCTCGGGCGTGGCGTCGTTCTTGATCTCGATCACCAGGCGCATGCCGGAGCGGTCGCTCTCGTCGCGTATGTTGGAGATGCCCTCGACCTGCTTGGCGCGGACCAGGTCGGCGATCTTCTCCTGCAGCGTCGACTTGTTCACCTGGTACGGGATCTCGGTGACCACGATCGCCTTGCGGTCGCGGCGTATGTCCTCGATCTCGGCCCGCGCCCGGACCAGAACCGAGCCGCGCCCGGTCTCGAACGCCGAGCGGATGCCCGAGCGCCCGAGGATGATGCCGCCGGTGGGGAAGTCCGGCCCCGGCACGATCTTCATCAGCGCGTCGAGCGACAGGTCCGGCTCGGCGATCAGCGCCAGCGTGGCGTCGATCACCTCGCCCGGGTTGTGGGTCGGGATGTTGGTCGCCATGCCGACCGCGATGCCGGCGGCGCCGTTGATCAGCAGGTTCGGGTAGGCGGCCGGAAGGACCTTCGGCTCCTCCTCGCTTTCGTCGTAGTTCGGCCCGAAATCGACCGTGTCGCGGTCGATGTCGTCGAGCAGGAACATCGCCGGCCGGCCGAGCCGCGCCTCGGTGTAGCGCATCGCCGCCGGGCTGTCCCCGTCCACCGAGCCGAAGTTGCCCTGCCCGTCGATCAGCCGCAGCCGCATCGACCAAGACTGCGCCATCCGCACCATGGCGTCGTAGATCGAGGCGTCGCCGTGCGGATGGTACTTGCCCATCACGTCGCCGACCGCACGCGCGGACTTGCGGTACGGCTTGTCCGGCGTGAACCCGCTTTCGCGCATGGAGTACAGGATGCGCCGGTGCACCGGCTTCAGCCCGTCGCGCACGTCCGGCAGCGCGCGGCTGACGATCACCGACATCGCATAGGCGAGATAGGAGGACTGCATCTCCTCCTCGATCGTCACCGGCGTCATGTCGGACGGTGCCGGATCGGACGGCCCCAGTTCGGGCGGAAACGGCGGTGCCGGCGGCTCTGGACTATCGCTCAACAGGAAACCCGTCAGTCGGGCGCCTGGCCCGGACGGCCGGGACGCGCTCGGCGCCGGCCGCCTGCTCAGGCGCGCAAGGAAGCACGGCGCCGCGTCACGCGTGCCGTTGAATGAAGACTAGCACGCGTACGTCGGGCGCGGAACCGCAGGGCCTGGAAGGCTCAGAAGGGGATCTCGTCGTCCAGGTCGCTGCCGGACGGTTCCCAGCCGCCGCCACCGCCGCCCAAACAGCAACAACCGCTGCCCGCAGGGCAACA
>CALMVN010000142.1 GCA_937873225.1 uncultured Acetobacteraceae bacterium | reverse complement strand
TCCGAACGCCAGGCAAGGCCGCAGGACACGGCGAGGCCGCCTGCCGAGCCGGTTGCGCACCAGCCGCGCTGGCGCCGGTTCGACGCCGCCTGGTATGCAGCCCGCTACCGGGAGTCCCTGGCCGAGAACGGCATCGGCGACGGCGGCGAGCTGGAAGCGTTCTACTGGCAGAAGGGCTGCCGCCTCGGCCACTCGCCCAACATGGTCTTCGACGAGGCCTGGTACCTGTCGGCCTATCCCGACGTCGCCGCCCACGTCGCCGCCGGCGGCGCCCGTTCGGGCTTCGAGCACTACATACGCGACGGCCACAGGGACCGCTCGCCGCATTGGCTGTTCGACGAGCGCTACTACCTGGCGTCCAACCCGGACATCACCCAGGGCGTGCTGCAGCGGCAGCACTTCGTCAACGGCTACGACCACTACCTCGCGATCGGCAACGCCGAGCTGCGCACCGGCCATCGCTTCTTCGATCCCCTGCTCTACGGCGAGAACGCGGACGAAAGCGAAGAGGTGCGCGGCCACGCCGGCGGACCGTTCATCCGCTTCCTGCTCGACGACTGCCGTGCCGGCAGCACGGCGCGGCTGTCCTGGTATTTCGATCCCGCCTGGTATCTGAAGACCTATCCCGAACTGCGCGAGGAGATCGCGTCGGGCTGGACCTGCGCGCTGCACCACTTCCTGTGCAACCGGGGCACGCAGCGCTACGACGGCCTGCAATGGTTCTCCGAGCAGTACTACGGCGCCACCTATCCGGACGTGCTGGCCGCCGTGGACAAGGGCGCCTTCCGCAACACCTACGAGCACTTCGTCAAGTTCGGTGCGGCCGAGCGCCGGCGGCCGCATGCCGAGGTCGATCTCGTCCAGCATTACCGCTCGGTCGCGGTGCAGGCCTCGATCGAGCGCGGCGACTACGAGAACGCGTTCACCCATTGGCTGGCACAGCGTCACGCCGCCGAGGAGGACGGCAATCCGGAGCCGGTCGCCGAGGTGCAGAGCAAGCAGCTGTTCGCGCGCATGGCGGACACCATGCTGCCGCAGTTCGCGCGCTCGAAGCTCGACTTCACCGTGCACGGCCAGCCTGCGGTCAGCGTCATCATGGTGCTGCACAACAAGTTCGCCCTCACCATGACGGCGCTGTCGTCGCTGCGCGCGGTGCATGCAGGCCCGATCGAGCTGATCCTGGTCGACTCCGGCTCGCGCGACGAGACCCGTCACCTCGCCCGCTACCTTTCCGGCGCCCGCATCATGCGCTTCGCCCACAACCTGGGCTTCGTGGCCGCCTGCAACGCCGCCCTGGCACATGCGACGGCGCCGGCGGTGCTCTACCTCAACAACGACCTGACGCTCGGCATCAAGTCGGTCGAGCTCGCCCTGGCGCGGCTCCAGTCCGACCCCAGGATCGGCGCGGTCGGCGCCAAGTTCATCCGCACCAACGGCCTGCTGCAGGAGGCGGGCTCGATCATCTGGCGCGACGGCTCCACGGTGGGCTACCTGCGCGACAGCGATCCCGCCTGCCCGGAAGCCAACTTCGTCCGCGACGTCGACTTCTGCTCCGGCGCCTTCCTGCTGGTGCGCACCGCCTGCCTCAAGGCGCTCGGCGGCTTCGACGACGACTTCCGGCCGGCGTACTACGAGGAGACCGACCTGTGCGTCCGGCTCCGGAAAGCCGGCCACCGCGTGGTCTACGACCCGTCCGTGGTGGTGCAGCACGTCGAGTTCGGCTCCGCCAGCTCGTCACGCTCGGCACGCATGATCGGGCGCAACCACAGGATGTTCGTCGAGAAGCACCTGGACTGGCTGCGCTACAAGCATCCGCCGCGTCCGCGCAACGCCCTGTTCGCCCGTTCGCCCAAGTCGGGACGCGGCCGCATCCTGTTCATCGAGGACCGCATCCCGATGCGCGACCTCGGTTCCGGCTACGTGCGCTCCAACGACATCGTCCACGCCATGGCGTCGCTCGGCTACCACGTCAGCGTCTACCCGGTGTATCCCGCCACCACGAGCCTGCTGCAAACGCTCGGCGACTTCCCGGAAACCGTGGAGGTGCTGTACGACCGCGGCCAGGAGCAGCTCCCGCAGTTCATCGCCGAGCGCAGCGGCTACTACGACATCGTCTGGATCGGTCGCACGCACAACCTCCAGCGCCTGCTGCCGATCCTGGCCGACGCGTCCTCCGCACTTCCCGACCACAGCGTCGTGCTCGACACCGAGGCGATCGCCGCACCCCGCCTGGTGGAACAGGCCCGCGTGCTCGGTCGCGCCCTGGAGCACGACCTGGAAACCATGCTGCGCACGGAACTGGCCTGCGCCTATTTCTGCCAGAAGATCGTCGCCGTGAACGAGCGCGACGCCGCCCTGATCCGCCTGACCGGACACAGCAAGGTGTCGGTGCTCGGCCACCTGAAGGAGCCGGTCCCGACGCCGGCACCCTGGCGCGGGCGGAGCGGCCTGCTGTTCCTGGGTGCCGTGCACGAAACCTCCAGCCCGAACTACGACAGCCTGTCCTGGTTCGTGAAGGAGGTGCTGCCGCTTCTGGAGGGGCGCCTGCCGCCGGAGGTGCGGTTCTCGATCGCCGGCTACGTGGACCGCAGGGTCGACATGTCGCCGTTCGGCCGCAACCGCCGGGTCGACCTGCTCGGGCCGGTCGGCGACCTCGCGGAACTGTATGACGCCCATCGGGTGTTCGTCGCCCCCACCCGATTTGCCGGCGGCATCCCGTTCAAGGTGCACGAGGCGGCGGCGCACGGCCTCCCGGTCGTCGCCACCGAGCTGCTGTGCCGCCAGGTCGGCTGGACCGACAACACCGCGATCCTGTCCGGCGGGACCGACGACCCGGCCGCGTTCGCCGACCAGGTGATGGCGCTTTATGCGGACGAGGCGCGCTGGAACGACGTGCGCGACGAGGCTCTGCGCCGGATCGAGGCGGAAAACAGCCGGGCCGGCTACCTCGACCGGCTGGGCGAGATCCTGGCCGACGTCGTGGCCGAAGCCCATCCGCGTCACGCGGCGCAATGAGCGGGCGGCGGTGTCCGGATCCGGAGCGTCTCCGCTGAACCGCCATGCTTGACGAACCCGTCACCCGGATCGTCGGCGTGATCGACCAGCTCGGCGCCGGCCGGATCGGCGGCTGGGTCAGCCGTCGGCACGAAGGCACCTACGTGGGCGGCCTGCGTGTCGAGCTGCGCCGCGGCGCCAACGTCCTGTCGGAGGTGCGGCCGGCCGGCCCGCGCCTCGACGTGCTGGCCGATCCCGGGCTCGACCTCGCCTTCTCCCTCGACGGCGCCGGCCTTGCCGGGATCGACGAGCTGCTGGACGGGCTCGTGACGGTGGTTGCGGTCGATCCGTCCGGGCAGGAGCGCCCGCTGGAGGTGTACCCGCCGGTGCGCGCGGCGGCACAAGGCAGGGCCACGCCGGGGGCATCCCTTCCGGCGACCGGGCAGACCGTTGCGGAGGTGCCGCGGGCGCCGCCCGCAGCAACCACGCCGCGTCCCGACAGGCCGGTGCCGATGCGCACGAAGGCGCGCGCCGCGCGCGCCGCGGTGGGCCCGCGGATCGTGTTCCTCGGCGCCGGCAGCACCGTGTTCGCCAGGAACCTGCTCGGCGACATCCTGGGCGAGCCGGCCCTGTCGGCCAGCCGTATCTGCCTGTACGACATCGACCCGGAGCGCCTGCGCGTGTCCGAGGTGGTGGCCGGGCGGATCGTGCAGGCGCTGGACGCGCCGGCGCAGGTTTCCGCCACGACGGATCTCGGCCAGGCGCTCGACGGCGCCGACTACGCCATCAACATGATCCAGGTCGGCGGCTACCGCCCCTGTACTGTGACCGACTTCGAGATCCCCAACCGCTACGGCCTGCGCCAGACCATCGGCGACACGCTCGGCATCGGCGGCATCATGCGGGCGCTGCGCACGATCCCGGTGCTGTCCGGCATGGTGCGCGAGATGGAGCGGCGCTGCCCGGACGTGCTGCACCTCAACTACGTCAACCCGATGGCGATGAACTGCTGGGCGCTGACCCGCAGCAGCCGGATACGCACCGTCGGGCTGTGCCACAGCGTGCAGGGCACCGCGGCGGAACTGGCGCACGACATCGGCGTGCCGGTGGAGCGGATCGACTACCTCGCCGCCGGCATCAACCACATGGCGTTCTACCTGCGCTTCTCCTCCAGCGGCGAGGACCTCTACCCGCGCATCCGCGAGGTGAGCGCCAGGCACCGCATGCCGCCGCACAACCGGGTCCGCTACGACGTGCTCGACCGCTTCGGCTACTTCGTGACGGAATCGAGCGAGCACTTCGCCGAGTACGTGCCCTGGTACATCAAGCGCGACCGTCCCGACCTCATCGAACGCCTCAACATCCCGCTGGACGAGTATCCGCGCCGCTGCGAGGAGCAGATCGCCGCCTGGACCGAGCAGGGGCGCGCGCTGCAGGACCTGGGGACGCCGATCGCGGTGGTGCCGAGCCACGAATACGGCGGCCGGATCATCAACGCGATCGAGACCGGCGTGCCCGCCGTGATCTACGGCAACGTGCCCAATGCCGGGTTGATCGACAACCTGCCGTCCGAGGCCTGCGTCGAGGTGCCCTGCCTGGTGGACGGCACCGGGCTGCATCCGGTGCGGGTAGGACGGCTGCCGGTGCAGCTCGCCGCCCTGATGCAGACCAACGTGTCGGTGCAGGCGCTGGCCGTCGAGGCGGCGCTGACCGGCCGGCGCGAGCACGTGTACCACGCGGCACTGCTCGACCCGCACACCGCCGCCGAGCTCGATCCCGACCAGATCACCCGGCTGGTCGACGACCTGCTCGACGCGCACCGGCCCTGGCTGCCGGA
>CALMVN010000141.1:8136-17166 GCA_937873225.1 uncultured Acetobacteraceae bacterium | reverse complement strand
CCACCTGGGGAGCGCAGGCGGGGCTGGCGGTGCTGCTGGTGCTGCTGGCGGTGCTGACCGCGCCGGACCGGCGGCTGGCGTGGGGGTTCTGCGTGGTGGCCGGGCTGGTGCTGCTGTTGTTCCGGCTGGCGGCGATCGGGATGACGAGGCTGGCCAGGTCGGTGCCGCGGCCAAGGGCGGGGACAGGCGTGCTGCGCATGGCGGTGCGGCTCGGGCTGGCGGCGCTGGGCCGGCCGGCGGCACCGGCGGGGCAGATGCTGCTGGCGCTGGGTGCCGGCCTGACCGTGCTGGCGACGATCGCGCTGGCACAGGGCGACCTGCGCGCGTCGCTGTTCGAGCAGCTGCCGAAGCACGCGCCGTCGTTCTACTTCATCGACATACAGCCGGACGAGATGCAGCGCTTCGACGCGGCCGTGCGCGGGGTGCCGTCCGCGGGACAGGTGCGGTCTCTGCCGAGCCTGCGCGAGCGGGTGGTGGCGGTGGACGGGGTGCCGGCGGAGCATGTGGCGGCCACGCCCGGCACGCGGTGGGCGCTGCGCGGCGACCAGGGGCTCACCATCGCGGCCGCGCCGCCGCCGGACACGCACATGGCGGCGGGACGCTGGTGGCCGGCGGGGTATGACGGGCCGCCGCTGCTGTCGTTCGACGCCGGGTTGGCCGCCGGGTGGGGCGTGCATGTCGGCTCGGTGATCCGGCTGAACGTTCTGGGCCGCGACATCGACCTGCGCGTGGGGAGCCTGCGCACCATCGACTGGCGCTCGCTGCAGCTCAACTTCGCCTTCATCGCGTCGCCCGGCCTGCTGTCGGCGGCGCCGCACTCGATGGTCGCCACCGTCGCCTCGAATGGCCAGCCGGCCGGGGACGCGGCGATCCTGGCGGCGGTGACGGACGCGCTGCCCAACGTGTCCGGGATACGGGTGGCGGACGTGCTGGCGCAGCTCGGCAGCATCGTCGGCCGTCTGGCCTGGGCGCTGGCGGCGATCGGTGGTGTGGCGCTGCTGTCGGGGGCGCTGGTGCTGGCGTCCACGCTGGCGGCGGCGCAGCGTCAGCGGGTGGCGGAGGCGGCGGTGCTGCGCGTGCTGGGCGCCACCGGTCCGCAGCTTCGGGCTGCCTGGCTGGTCGAGTTCGCGGTGCTGGGGGTCGTGGCGGGATCGTGCGCCGGCTGCATCGGCGGCGCGCTGAGCTGGCTGTTGATGCGCGAGGTGCTGCGCTCGCGATGGACCTTCCTGCCCTGGACCCTGTCCGGCGTGGCGGCGGGGGCAACGGTGCTGATGCTGGCGGCGGGATTCCTCGCCACCCGCCGGGCGCTGGCTGCGAGCCCGGCGGTCCTGTTGCGCGGCTGAACCCCTTCCCGGCACGGGGAAGGGGCAGCGCCTATTCGGCGGCGCTGCGCTCGGCCTGAAGCAGCGAGCTGGTCATCGGGCGGGGGATCATCGACCAGAGCCCGTGCGACTCGGACGGCCCGGGTTCCGAGCGGACGAGGTCGAAGCCGGCGCGGCGCAGGGCGCGGATCGACTGGAGATCGAGGTGCGGCACCGCGTCGCGGATGTCCGAAAGATCCTGCATGGTCAGGTTGGTCTGCATCGTTCTGATCCCCCTGCCGCCCCGTGGCGACTGATTGCCTGATCCCGTCTTGCGCAGGATTCCATCTCGATTCTGAGCCGTTCCGCAGCCGATGGCAACGGTCCCGTTTTTCGTGCCGGGCGGCGACGCGGCGCGGGCTTCGTTGCCGACGGGAAACGGCACCATGCCCGCAACGTTGCCGTCCGTCCTGTCGTGACAGGATCATGAATTCGCGAGCATCATCGCCAGGGGACCGCAAAGGGAGACGCTCGTTGGACAACGTCGAGATGGCCCAGGACAGCCTCGAGCATGCGCACGGACACGGGGGCCACGAGCATGCGCCTGCGCCGCGCTCGACACGCTGGGCTGCGGTGCTGGTGGCCGTGATCGCCGCCACCGCGGTGGTGGTGGAGATGGACGGTGGCGACCAGCAGACGGCCTACCTGGCGCACGACGTGGCGGCGTCGGACCTGTGGTCGCAGTACCAGGGCAAGTCGGTGCGTCGGACGGTGATGCTGGACGCGGCGGACGTGCTCGACGCCGAGGCGGCCCTGCTGCCCGTGGGGGCGCCCTCGGGCAGCGCCGACCGGATCGCCCGCGCGGCCGCGTCGGACCGGGCGGCCGCGGCGCAGCTGGCCGACGACCCGGGGCATGAGGGAATGCGTCAGGTTGCCGCACGGGCGCAGGCCGAGGAGCGGGGGCGCGAGCAAGCGCTCCACCTGCACGAGGGGCTGGAGCGGAGCGTGCGCGGGCTGCAGATCGCCATCGTGCTGGTCGGGCTGTTCATGGTGACGCGGCTGTTCTCCCTGCTCTACCTGGGCGGGGCGCTGGCGGCGACGGCGTTCGTGTATGGGGTGCTGGCGGGGCTCGGCCTGGCCTGAACGGCCGCGGTTGACCGCGGGTGGTGCCGGGCCGACGATGCCGCCCCAGGCAGCATGTGCCGGCGTTCCAAGCCGGCCGGCAGGCGACGCTCGGGGGGCGGCCATGACCGACGAGATGTTCCACGTGAAGCCGGACCTGGCCGCGTCGGCGCACGTCAACGCCCAGCGGCACGGGCTGATGACCAACCACGCCCTGAATGAGCCGGATTCGTTCTGGCTGGAGCAGGCCCGCCGGCTCGACTGGTTCCGTATGCCGACGCTCGCCGGCGGCGGCGGGTTCGAGGGCGAGGTGCGCCTGTCCTGGTTCTCCGACGGCACCCTGAACGCGTCGGTCAACTGCCTCGACCGGCACCTCCCGGAGAACGGCGACCGCATCGCGCTGATCTGGCAGGGCGAGGCGGAGGACGACGTGCGCCACGTCAGCTTCCGCGCGCTGCACGCGGAGGTGTGCCGGCTGGCCAACGTGCTGAAGGGGCTGGGGGTCAGGCGCGGCGACCGGGTGGCGACCTACCTGCCGATGGTGGTGGAGGGCGTGGTGGCGATGCTGGCCTGCGCCCGGATCGGCGCGGTGCACGTGGTGATGTTCGCCGGCTTCTCGGCCGCCGGGGTGGCGAACCGGTTGCGCGACAGCGGCGCCGTGCTGCTCCTCACCGCCGACGAGGGACGGCGCGGCGGCAAGCGGATCGCGCTCAAGGCGCTGGCCGACGAGGCGCTGGCGATCCTGGAGACGGAAGGCGGCAGTCCGGTGCGGCAGGTGCTTGTGGTGCCGGTGATCGGTACTCCGGTGCCGATGCGTGCCGGACGCGACCTCGACTATGCGCGCCTGGTGGGAGAAGCCGAGCCGGACTGCGCGCCGGAGGAGATGGGAGCCGAGGACCCGCTGCTGATCCTGTACACCTCCGGAAGCACCGGGGCGCCGAAGGGGCTGCTGCACACCACGGGCGGCTACCTGCTCTGGGCCAGCCTGACCCAGGAGATCGTGTTCGACCACCGGCCCGGAGACGTGTTCTGGTGCACCGCGGACCTCGGCTGGGTCACCGGGCACTCGTATGTGGTGTATGGCCCGCTGAGCAACGGCGGCACCAGCCTGTTGTTCGAAGGCACGCCGTCCTGGCCGGAGCCGGGGCGCTGGTGGCGGGTAATCGACAAGCACCGGGTGCGCGGCTTCTACACCGCGCCGACCGCGATCCGGTCGCTGATGCGCGAGCCGTCCTCCGTGCTCGCGGCCAGCTCGCGCGACAGCCTGCGCGTGCTTGGCTCGGTCGGCGAGCCGATCAATCCGGAAGCGTGGCTGTGGTTCCACGAGGAAGTGGGCGGCGGCCGCTGTCCGCTGGTGGACAGCTGGTGGCAGACCGAGACCGGCGGCATCATGATCGCCCCGCTCCCCGGCGCGGTGGCGCAGAAGCCGGGTTCCGCCACCCTGCCGCTGCCCGGCGTGTGCCCGGTGCTGGTCGGCCATGACGGGACGGTGCTGGAAGGCGCAACGCAAGGCGAGGCGGAAGGCCGCCTGTGCATCGCCCGCTCCTGGCCCGGGCAGGCCCGCACGGTCTGGGGCGACCACGCCCGCTACGTGCAGACCTACTTCTCCACCTATCCGGGGCTCTACTTTTCCGGCGACGGGGCCCGGCGCGATTCGGACGGCTACTACTGGATCACGGGACGTGTGGACGACGTCGTCAACGTGTCCGGCCACCGCATCGGCTCGGCCGAGGTGGAAGCGGCGATCGGCTCGCACGAGGCGGTGGCGGAAAGTGCGGTGATCGGCGTGCCGCACGCGGTGAAGGGGCAGTCGCTGATGGCGTTCGTGATCCTGCGTGGCGGCGGGGGGGGCGAGGCCGGGCCGGCGCTGGAAGCGGGGATCGCGCGCCATGTCGGGCACATGCTCGGCCGCTACGCGGTGCCGGATCGTGTGCTGCTGGTGCCGGACCTGCCCAAGACGCGGTCCGGCAAGATCATGCGTCGCATCCTGCGCAAGGTGGCGACCGGCGAGCACGAGCAGCTGGGCGACGTGTCCACCCTGGCCGATCCCACGGTGGTGGACGCGCTGGTCGCGCGACTGGGGCAGTAGATTGATGGCATCCACCGACGGGCTGCCCGCGGTCGAGAGCGACATCCCGGCCCGGCTCGACCGGCTGCCGTGGTCGGGGTTCCACATGCTTGTGGTTTCAGCGCTGGGGATCACCTGGATCCTGGACGGGCTGGAGGTCACCATCGTCGGCTCGATCGGGCCGACGCTGCAGGACAAGCGCACGCTCGGGCTGTCGATGACGCAGGTGGGCAGCGCCGCCTCGGCCTATCTCACCGGCGCCGTGCTGGGCGCGCTGCTGTTCGGCCGGCTGACCGACCAGGTCGGGCGCAAGCGGATCTTCAACGTGACGCTCGGGATCTACATCGTGAGCGTGTTCGGCACCGCCTGCGCCTGGGGGCCGTTGAGCTTCGTCCTGTTCCGCTTCCTGACCGGCTTCGCCATCGGCGGCGAGTATGCGGCGATCAACTCGGCGATCGACGAGCTGATCCCGGCCAAGGTGCGGGGTCGGGTCGACCTGTTCGTGAACGGGTCCTTCTGGATCGGGGCGGCGGCGGGTGCGGTCGTGGCGCTGCTGCTGACACGCCACGGCATGGTGGCGCATGGCTGGCGAATCGGCTTCGCCGCAGGTGGAGTGATGGCGTTCGTGGTGCTGTTCCTGCGCCACTGGGTGCCGGAAAGCCCGCGCTGGCTGCTCACCCACGGCTATGTCGAGGAGGCGGAAGCGACCACGCGGCAGATCGAGGCCTGGGTGGAAACCGCGACCGGTGTGCCGCCGGAGCCGGTGCACGAGACGATCACGGTGCATCCGCGCCGCAACTTCAGCTTCCGCCTGATCTTCGCGGCGATGATCGCCGGCTACAAGATGCGCTCGGCGCTGGCGCTGCTGCTGATGGTGGCGCAGGCGTTCCTGTACAACGCGGTGTTCTTCACCTACGGCCAGGTGCTGACCACCTTCGAGGGAGTGTCGCCGGGGCGTGTCGGGCTGTTCGTCCTGCCGCTGACGATCGGCAACGTTTTGGGTCCGTTCCTGCTGGGGCGGCTGTTCGATACCGTCGGTCGCAGGCGGATGATCTTCGTCACCTTCGGCACGGCGGGCCTGCTGATGGTGGGGGTGGCCGTCCTGTTCGCGGGCGGCCGGCTCACCGCGCTGACGCAGACGCTCAGCTGGATGGCGATCTTCTTCTTCGCCTCGCCGGCCGCCAGCGCCGCCTACCTGACCGCGAGCGAGATCTTCCCGCTGGAAACGCGGGCGATGGCGATCTCGGTCTTCTACGTGCTGGGCACGCTGATCGGCGGCGTCGGCGCGCCCTACCTGTTCGCCAGGCTGATCCAGATGGGCGGCCGTTTGCCGCTTTCGCTGGGTTACGGTGCTGCCGCGCTGCTGATGCTGGCCGCCGGCGCGATGGCGCTCCGGTTCGGGGTCGATTGCGAAGGCAAGTCGCTGGAGGAGGTGGCACGGCCCCTGTCCGGCTGACTGCCGGAGCGGTCGCTGCCGTTAAACAAGTGGAAATCTTGCACAGCTAGACAGTCGGGCGCCGGGTCGGCGCGTCCGCGCCGGGCGGATGGGCGTTTCCGACTGTGCGACGACGATCCCGAACATGGCGCCCGTGACGCGCGACCCAGGACACGCGCTGCGCCGCCGCGGCTTCGTGGCCGGCGCCGGAGGGCTGCTGCTGTCCGGGTGCTCGCCGGCGGCGGTGCTGAACGTGCTGGCGTCGAACCGGCTGGCCGCGAAGGGCATCCCGTTCGGGACCGACCCGCGGCAGCGCCTGGACATCTACCGGCCGACCGGCAGAGGACCATTTCCGGTGATGGTGTTCCTGTATGGCGGCTCGTGGGACAGCGGCAACCGGTCGATGTATCGGTTCGTCGGCGACGCGTTCGCGGCGCACGGCATCCTGACCGTGATCCCCGACTATCGCCTGTGGCCGGAGGTCCGCTATCCGGTGTTCCTGCAGGACTGCGCGCTGGCGCTGGCCTGGACCCGGGCCAACATCGCCGGCTACGGGGGACGCGCCTCGGCGCCGGCGCTGATCGGTCACTCCGCCGGTGCCTACAACGCGGCCATGCTGGCGCTCGACCCGTCCCTGCTGGGCGCGGTGGGGCGGTCGCCGCGCTCCGACCTGTCGCGGGTGGTCGGGCTGGCGGGGCCCTACGACTTCCTGCCCCTGCACAGCGACGAGCTGAGAAGCGTGTTCGGTCCCGGTCCGGCCGGTGCCTCGACGCAGCCGATCACCTATGTCGACGGCCGCAACCCGCCGATGCTGCTGGCGGCCGGCACCGCGGACGGAACCGTGATGCCGTTGAACACGATCCGGCTCGCCGCGCGGATACGGTCCAGGGGCGGCCCGGTCGAGGAGCGGCTTTATCCGGGAGTGGACCATCTCGAAATCGTCGGCGCGATCGGCCGGCCGCTGCAGTCGCTGGCACCGACCCTGAGCGACTGCCTCGCCTTCCTGCGCGGCTGACGGGCATCCAGCAGCAGTCGCGGCCCGTATCGACAGCATGACGCGCGTGTTTTCCCGCATCCGGTCCCGATGACGACCCTGGCCGACGCGCCGGACTGGTTTATGCTTGTCGCCTTCTGCAAGGGGCTGTGGCCGAGCATGGACGAGCGAGGGGAGCGCCCGGCGACACCGGACGATCCCGTTGAAACCGAGACCACCCGGCTGCTGCGGTCCTGCGCGCAGGGCGACCAAGCGGCGTTCCGGCGCCTCTACGACCTGCAGTCGCCTCGGCTCCATGGGCTGGCGCTCCGGCTGCTGCAGCAGCCGGCCCTGGCCGCGGACGCGGTGCACGACGCGTTCGTGCAGGTGTGGCAGCGCTCCGCCCGGTTCGACCCGTCGCGCAACGCGGGCGAGGCGTGGCTCGCCAGCCTGCTGCGCTACCGGGCGATCGACATCCTGCGCCGGCGAAGCCGCGAACAGTACGGCACGGAGCGGACGGAGGAGGCGGACGGCTCGCCGGACGCGTTCGACCAGCTCGCCGGACGGGCCGACGGCAAGGCGCTGCATCGCTGCCTGGAGGAGCTGGAGGAGGCGCAGCGCCGGGCGATCGTGCTGGCATTCCTCGACGGGCTGTCGCATGTCGAGCTTGCCTCCCGGCTGCGGTCGCCGCTCGGCACGGTGAAGTCCTGGGTGCGTCGCGGGCTGCTGAGCCTGCGACGCTGCCTCGAGGCATGAGCGGCGCCGGCCGCCTGACGGAGCCGGACGAGGCGCTGACCGTGCTGGCGGGCGAGTACGTGCTGGGAACGCTGCCGCGCGACGAGGCCGCGCGGGTCGCAGCCGAAGCGGATGCCGATCCGGTGCTGGCGGACGCGATCGCTGCCTGGGAAGAACGGCTGGCGCCGCTTCTGCCCGCCGTGCCGGCGGTGCCACCTCCGGAACTGCTGTGGCCGCGGATCGCGTCGACCGCGTTCGGACGAGCAAGGCGCCAGGAACCCGGACGCGGGCCGTTCCGGAGCCTGCCGTTCTGGCGCGGCGTCGCCGCCGCCAGCCTGCTCGCCGCCGCGTCCGCCGGGATCGCGCTGCTCGCCCGGCCGCCGGCACCGGTTCCGGTCGCGGTGCTGGCGCCGCCGGGGGCGGCACGTGCGGCCTTCGTGCTGGAAGCGGCGCGCGACGGCAGCCTGACGGTGGTGCCGATCCATCCGGCGCCGGTTCCGGCCGGACGGGACCTGGAGCTGTGGTCGCTGGCCGAAGGCGCGCACGTGCCGCGTCCGCTCGGCGTGCTGCCGTCGGGTGGCGTGCGTCTGCCCGTCGACCGCCTGCCGGCCGGACGGGCGCAGATCCTGGTCAGCCTGGAGCCGGCCGGCGGCTCGCCCACTGGCCTTCCGACCGGACCGGTGCTCTACGGAGCCGCGATCGGGCGTCCGGAGTGAGGCGGCCGTTCGACGGATCTTCTGCCTCATGGACTGCCCGGACCCTTCCACCGAGCGCTGGCTGCGGCTGCGGCTGAACGGTTTGGCGCCGGCGCGGCCTTCGCCCTGGGTCGGGACCGATGCCGGCGCCGGCCGCTCCGCGGTGCTGGTGCCGATCGTGCTGGCGCCGTCGCCGTTCGTGCTGCTGACGCGGCGCTCGGCGCTGCTGCGCCACCATGCCGGCCAGGTGAGCTTTCCCGGCGGCCGCGCCGACCCGGGAGACACGGACGCGGTCGCCACCGCGCTGCGCGAGGCGCGGGAGGAGGTCGGGATCGATCCCTGCCTCGTGGAGGTGCTGGGCCGGCTGCCGCAGCAGAAGACCCATGCAGGGGGGTTCACCATCGTGCCGGTGGTGGCACTGTTGTCGCCGCACGCCGCCTGGCGCGCGTCCGAAGAGGAGGTGGCGGCGATCTTCGGGCTGCCGCTGGCGGTGCTGGTCGATCCCGACGCGCCACGGCTGATCGAGGATGGGCCGCGCGCCGGCACCTGGTCCTGGCCGCATCCGGAGGAGGACATCTGGGGTGCGACGGCGGCGATCCTGCTCGCGTTGTCGCGGCTTCTGCGGGACTGATACCAGCGGCGGTGAGGTTTGACCCACAGGCGAGCAAGCCGCAGGGCCCCAGACCTCATCAGTCTTGATA
>CALMVN010000141.1:0-8126 GCA_937873225.1 uncultured Acetobacteraceae bacterium | reverse complement strand
CGGGTCCAGGACAGGGCCCTGGCCTGTGCAGGTCGAATCCCATCGCCGTTGGTGAGGCCGAACTCCCGGTTTCCGGTGAACGGCCGGATCCTCAGGGTTCCGTTCCGAGCGGATCGGGCGATGAAGCGGATCGATGGGCAGCGCCCTGGCCTTCCCCCGCCTCCGCGGCATACAGCGCCATCTCGTCCAGCACCTTCGCCCCCAGGGCGGCCTCGAACCGGGCCCGTTCCCCGGCCGCCAGCCCGCCCGTCTTGTTGTCGTGGCCGAGGTTGGACCGGAAGATGCCGGCGGCGCTGACGGGAAGGAAGTCCTCGTAGAGGATCGGCTCCGGGGTGCCCGGGCGGAAGAAGGCGAGGCCGGCCTCGTGCAGGCTGCCCGGGTCGTCGGGAAAGCCGGCGAAGGTCCGGCGGGTGGCGTCGTCGTGCGGCGCGCCGTCGGCGATGGCGGCCTGCGCCTGGGCGAGCAGCCGGTCGTAGAGCGCGCGGCCTTCCGGGGTGAGGGCGGCGCCGCGCTGCTCGATCTCGCCGAAGCGGGCGGTGTGGGTGCCGGCGGCCTCGCCGCCGGGGCCGGGGAACAGCACCGGCTCCTCCAGGGCCTGGAAGCTGGTCTGCCGGAGCAGGATCGGCACCTGCCGGCGCGGCGGCCCCTCGATTGCCGGCTTCGGGTTCATGCCGGCTTCCCGCATCGCCGCCTGGGCGGCGTCGATGTCGCGTGTGCGTGGGGTCAGGTGGTTGAGGTGCGGGCCACGGAAGCAGACCACGTCGGCGACCAGCGGATGCGCCGCCTTCAGCCGGGCGTAGAGGGGGGCGTCCACCGCGGCGGTGCGGTGCCAGCGGAACACGTGCAGCGCCTCGGCGACGAACGCGTCGGCGTCAGCCTCCGGCAGGCCGCCTTCCGCCTCGGCCAGCGCCAGCAGCTCCAGCAGGCGGGGGGTGGCGATGCATCGCCGGGACAGGATGGCGGCGGCCTCCTCGCGCAGCGCCGGGTCGGCGATCAGCTCCAGCCGGAGCAGGGAGGTGAAGACGCGGAACGGGCTGATGGCAAGTCCCCGTGCCGTGATCGGGCGGAAGGCGGTGGAATGCACCGGCACCCCGGCAGGGGCGAGGTCGTAGTAGCCGACCGGGTGGAGGCCCAGCACGGCAAACAGTCGGGCCACCAGGACAAGCTCCGCCTCGGTGCCGAGCCGGATCGCGCCGTGCCGCTCGACCTCCAGGCGGTGGTCCTGGTCGTCCGACGCGGGACGGTTGGTGCGGGCCACCAGGGCCAGCAGGTCGCCGTAGAGCGGCACCTCTTGCCGGTACATCGCCGAGAGCGCCTCGGAGAAGCGGGCGCGGAGCGCGTCGGGATCGGCGGGAACGGCATGCGGCATGGCGGAAGCCCTAGCGCGAGAAGCGGGTGGACAGCAGGATCATGGAGGTGGTGCGCAGCACGCCGTCGAGCGCGCCGATGCGGTCGATCACCCCGTCGAGCTCGGCGGTGGAGGCGCCGGACACCACCGCGATCAGGTCGACGGCGCCGCTCACCGCGTGCAGTTCGCGCACGGGAGGGAGCTTTCGCAGCATCGCCTCCACGGAGGCGGTCTGCTTGGGCGCCAGGGTGATCAGCACGTGCGCCCTGACCGCCTGGTCGGCGGCGGGCATGGCCGCGCGCACGGTATAGCCGAGGATGGCGCCGCTGCGCTCCAGGCGCTCGATCCGGCCCTGCACCGTGGTGCGCGACAGGCCGAGCCGGCGGCCGAGCACGGCGGCGGGCAGGCGCGCATTGGCGGTCAGCAGCTCGATGAGCTGCCGGTCGGTGGCATCCGGCTGCATCGCCGGACGGTAGCCGCCGGGTCCGGGCTGTCAATCGCCGCCGGCGGGTAGGGACGCGGCCGGATGGCCCGCCAGGCTGTTGCGCGTCTTCTGCGGGTAGGACTGCATCAGGGCGACCAGCACGCCGTTGGTCCAGCCGAACCCGACCTGCAGCGGGTATTCCCCGCCGCTGCCGCCGCCATCGGCCGGCATCGTGCGGGCCCTGACGTTGTACTTCTCCAGCAGCACGCCGTCCTGGGCGTAGCCGGCGACCTCGCGCTCGATCCAGCGCTGGGCGATGGTGGCGGCGAGCGCGGGCTCGCCGTAGTCGCGCAGGCCGCTCACCGCCATCCACTGCATCGGCGCCCAGCCGTTCGGGCTGTCCCATTGCTGGCCGTTCGGGGTCAGGGTGGTGGCGAGGCCGCCGGGGCGGAGCAGCCTGGCGCGGATGGCGGCCGCGACCCGATGCGCTTCGGCGGGCGTGGCGAGGCCGAGGAACAGCGGCACCACCGTGGCCGCGGAGATCGCGCGGCTCAGGCGGGCGTCCGTCCACACGTAGTCGGTGAACACGCCCGCCCGGTCGTCCCACATCAGGCGCCGGATGGCGTCGATCCGGCGGTCGGCGAGGACGCGGTACTGCGTTGCCCGGCTGCGGTCGCCCTTCAGCGCGTAGGCATGCGACAGGGTCCGCTCCATGTGCGCGACCAGGCTGTTGAGGTCGACCGGCAGGATCGCCGTGGTGCGGATGGTGGACAGGGTGTGGCCGTCGCCGAGCCAGCGCGAGCTGAAGTCCCAGCCGCTTTCGCCGCCGGCGCGCAGATCGCGATACAGCCCGGCCGCGGGGCGGCTGGCTTGTCGTGCGGTATCCACGTCCTGGCGGTAGGACTCGTCGCGGGGCGTGTCGCGGTCGTCCCAGTAGCGGTTGAGCAGCGTGCCGTCGGGCAGGCGCACGACGTGGCGGGAGGCCTGGCCGGGCAGGAGGCTGTCTGCGCCGTCCATCCAGTACTCGTACTCGCGCTGCAGCTCCGGCAGGAAGGTCAGGTAGGTTTGCGGCCCGTCACGGGCGGCGATCAGGTCGATCATGCAGGCGAAGAAGGGCGGCTCCGACCGGCTGAGGTAGTAGGTGCGGTTGCCGTTGGGGATGTGGCCGTAGCGGTCGACCAGCGAGGCCATGTTGCGGATCATGTCGAGGGCGAGGTCGGGATGGCCGTCGCGCTGGAGGCCCAGCATGGTGAAGTAGCTGTCCCAGTAGTAGATCTCGCTGAACCGGCCGCCGGGCACGACGTAGGGGAAGCGGAGCGGCAGAAGCGAGGAGGCCGGCCCGGCCGGGTCGGGCTGGCGTTCCAGCATGGTCCACATCGTGGCGATGTAGCCGGCGATGCTCCGGTCCGGCCCCGGCTTGAAGGGGACGCTCCTGCGCTGCGGCAGGGTGAAATGTGCCGCGACGAACGCCGCCAGGCTGAAGCCCGGACGGATCGAGGCCTGGCTGTATTCGGCCCTGATGGTTCCGGGAGCCTGGTTCGGGATCGCATCGGCGAAGGTCTTCTGGTCCGTGAACACGCAAGCCAGTTCGACCGCACGGTAGAGCGGGCCGAACAGGATGGAAGGGGGCTGGCGGGTTGCAGGGATGGGTGCAGCCGTTGCTGCCGCGTGCGGCGTGGTCGGTGCGGCCTGCACGGGCGCGACGAGGACGGCTGCGAGAAGAACCGGCAGGCCGCCGGCCAGTCGGCGTGGCCGGCCGAACGGTCTGGCGATGAGATGCATTCCGGACTCCGGCTGGCGCAGTGGGTGCTGAACGTCCGGACTCCGGCAGGTTTGCGTCGGGCAGGGATCGTGCCTCCGGATGCGGACGCCGATCGATAACATGTCATGGATCGGCAATGCGGAGGGCGCGCATGGCGCTGCCTGTCTCGACGGCGCAGGACCGGCGACACGAAGGCGGGAGATCGTCGTTCGCCCCGTCATCGACACCGATGGCCGCATTCGGCAGGATGATTCGCGAAGCGATGGTCATGTGGCAGAAGTAGCGACGGCACCACCGTTCGCGGCGTATCGTGGTTCTGGATCACGCCTGCCATCAACCGGGAACTGCCGCCATCCTGTCAGCGAGAAGTCCAGCCTCCATGCGACTTGCGCGATTTCGCCGCATGATGCCGGCGGTTCGTTCCGGTCTTCTCTACGTGGTCTTGTTCACCGGCATGGCCGTGCTGGTGCAACTGCAGGTCGGCGCCTATGCGACGGACCGGGGGCTCACCAACGACGAGGCCGCCCATTTCGTCAACAGCCTGCTGGTTCTGGATTATCTGCGGCAGGCGGCATTCAGTAACCCGCTGTCGTTCGCCCGTGACTATTACGCTCACTTTCCCCGCGTTTCGATCGGCCATTGGCCACCGATGTTCTATCTTCTGCAGGCGGGGGTGTTCGCGCTGGCTGGTCGGTCCTCTGCGGCGGCGCTCGCCCTGCAAGCGGTTGTTGCTGGATTGACGGCGGGAACGGTTGCCATCCTGGTGCATGTCAGGCTTGGCCGTCCCGCCGCCCTGGCTTCCGGACTGGTGGTGCTTGCCTCGCCTGTCCTGCTTTTCCTTCTGGATGCGGTCATGCTCGACACCGTCATGGCGTTGCTCGTGTGCTGGGCGGCGCTGTGCTGGGCTGCCTTCGCAAGACGACCTGGACTCCTTCCTGCGGCCGCGTTCGCCGCTTGCTCGGTTGTCGCCATCCTGACAAAAGGGGATGGGTTCGGCCTGGCTCTTCTGCCCCTTGTGCACGCAGCGCTCACGCGCACTCTCCGCCCGCTGCTGAGCTGGCAGGCCTGGACGGCGGCGGCGGTGGTGGCCGTGCTCACGCTTCCCTGGCACCTGGCGACGTTCCGCATGCAGGCGAGCGGCTTCAACTACGCGTTCGGCTGGGCCTATACCGGTCATGCGTTGCCGGCCTATGCATCGGCGCTGGTCGACAACCTTGGCGTGATCGGCGTGATCGGTCTTCTGGTCGGCCTGCGACAGGCAGCACGGACCGGCGGCGGAGGTTCACCGGACCAGACGCTGGCGGCGCTGGCAAGCACCGTCCTGGCGATGGGGTGCTTCACCTTGATCGCGCCGGCCGACATCTCAGCCCGCTATCTCGTCGTGCTGATCCCCTGCGCGGTGGTCGTCTCCACCGTCGGGATGGCCAGCCTCATCGCACCGCTGACGATCCGGTGGACGGTCGCGGTTCCGGCGCTGCTCGTGCTCAACGCGGCACTTGTGCTGCGATGGCCGCACGTCGCACCGTTCGGGATGCAGGCGGTCGCGAAACGGATCCTGCACGATCGTTCGGAGAATCCGCTCGTTCTCGCGTTAGGATCCACCCGGGCGGAAGGCGCCCTCATCGCAGCCTTCGACGAGCTTGATCCGGGACGCACGCACTACGTGTTGCGCGGGACGCAGCAACTCGCCGGCGGCAACCTGATGGGCACCCGCTACCAGAGCCGGTTTGCCACAACCGCGGCTGCCGCCGCATGGCTCGCCGATAGCGGGATCGGCTGGCTGGTCGCGGACATGTCCCCGGATGCCTACGCCCTGGAACACGATCGGCAGCTGGTCGCGGTGTTGTTGGCGGCAGGATCGGGCTGGACGCTGTGCGACAGCCATAAAAGTGCGGACGGTGAGGTCCGGTTGTATTGCAGGCCAGGGATCATGCCGACGCCGGGAAAGGTCCGGGACCTGTTGCGACGCGCCGTTCCGAACGGGTGAGAACGGCGGACGTGATTCGTTGCTCCAGACGCCCCCATCATGACCGACTTGTCCGGCCATGACGGGGGCATCTGGATCGTATCACTCCGGAGGCGGAATACGCCTGCTTCCGCCCTGGTGCTGCCCAGGCTGTGGGACACACCGGACCGGATGCCTGGCGCCGTTTCCCTGCAGAAGCGGAAGGCTTGCGACCCGGACACACGCGGTCGTGCAGGGCGGATGGCGAACAAGCGCGCCGCTCCGTCGTTGGCCTGGTCATCCACAAGCCAGGAGGACGGTCATGGCCCTGTTCACCAAGCCGATCAAGACGCTCGACGACCTGTTCGTGCATATGCTGCAGGACATCTATTACGCCGAGCACCAGATCACCAAGGCCTTGCCGCAGATGATCGGCAAGGCGACCGACCAGAGCGTCAAGAACGCGTTCCAGACCCATCTGCAGGAAACGGAAGGCCAGATCACCCGGCTGGAGCAGGTGTTCCGCCTCCACGGCACCGAGGCCAAGGCGGTCACCTGCGAGGCGATCGACGGCATCATCAAGGAGGCCAAGGAGACCTTCGGCGACATCGACGACCAGGCGGTGCTGCACACCGCGCTGATCGCGAACGCGCAGGCGGTGGAGCACTACGAGATCACCCGCTACGGCACCCTGGCCGCCTTGGCGAAGCAGCTCGGCCGCGCCGACATCGCCGCGTTGCTGGAGCAGACGCTGGAGGAGGAAAAGGCGACCGACCAGAAGCTGACCGCGCTGGCCGCAAGCAGCATCAACCGGCAGGCCGCCGCAGCCTGACGACCGGCAGGTCCGGCGCTTCCCGGGATCCCGTGCCTGGGAGCGCCGGAGCGGCAGGGTCGCCGGGGGAGCGATTTGCCCGGTTCCCGCCAGGGGCCTAGAAGCGGCGCCGGTCCGGGAAGGCGCCCATGCTGCAGATCGATGCCCTTACCTTCAACGCCTGGGGACGGCGGTTCTTCGACCGGGCCTCGGTCACCCTGCCCAACCCGTCCAAGGTCGGGCTGGTGGGACGCAACGGAGTCGGCAAGTCGACGCTGTTCAAGCTGATCAAGGGCGAGCTGCAGCCGGATGGCGGGGAGATCGGCGTGCCCCGTTCGGCGCGCGTGGCGACGGTGGACCAGGAGCACCCGGCGACCACGACCAGCCTGCTGGACACGATCCTCGCTGCGGACACGGAGCGGGCCGCGTTGCTGGCATCGCTGGAAACGGCCGATCCGGAGCACATGGGCGAGATCTGGTCGCGCCTGATGGAGATAGACGCCGACACGGCACCGGCGCGGGCGGCGGAGATCCTCCACGGGCTCGGCTTCTCGACCGCGGATCTCGACCGGCCGATGTCCGAGTTCTCCGGCGGCTGGCGCATGCGGGTGGCGCTGGCGTCGGCGCTGTTCGCAGCGCCCGACCTGCTGCTGCTGGACGAGCCGACCAACTACCTCGACCTGGAAGGCGCGCTGTGGCTGGAAGCGCGGCTGGCACGCTACCCGCACTCGGCGCTGATCATCAGCCACGACCGCGAGCTGCTGAACAACTCGGTCGGGTACATCCTGCACATCACCGAGCGGAAGCTGGACCTCTACACCGGCGGCTACGACAGCTTCGAGAAGCAGCGCGCCGAGCGGATCCGGCTGCAAAGTGCTGCGCGGGTCAAGCAGGAGGCGGAGCGGGCGCACCTGCAGTCGTTCGTGGACCGGTTCAAGGCGTCGGCCGCCAAGGCGGCGCAGGCGCAGAGCCGGGTGAAGCGGCTGGCCAAGATGGAACCGATCGCGGCCACGATCGAGGAGCGGGTGTCGCCGTTCCTGCTGCCCTCGCCGCCGCGGCCGCTGGCACCACCCCTGATGCGCCTGGAAGGGGTCGAGGTCGGCTACGGCGACGACCCGGCGGTGCTGCGCGGGCTCGACCTCAGGCTCGACCTCGACGACCGGATCGGGCTGCTGGGGGTGAACGGCGCCGGCAAGTCGACCTTCGCGAAGATGGCGGCGGGCGCGCTCGGCATCCGCTCCGGCCGGATGACCCGGAGCAGCCGGATGGAGGTGGGATGGTTCCACCAGCACCAGATCGAGGCGCTGGACCCGGACCAGACGCCGCTCGACATCATGCGCGAGGCGCGGCTGCAGGACAGCGACCAGTCGCACCGATCCCGGCTGGCGCAGTTCGGGATCGGGTTCGACAAGCAGAACACCACGACGGCGGCCCTGTCCGGTGGAGAGCGGGCCAGGCTGCTGCTGAACCTGGTGGCGATGTCGGCGCCGCACCTGCTGATCCTGGACGAGCCGACCAACCACCTGGACATCGACAGCAGGCGGGCGCTGCTGGACGCGCTCAACGAGTACGAGGGCGCGGTGATCCTGATCACCCATGACCGCTCGCTGATGGAGCTGGTGGCGGACCGGCTGTGGCTGGCGGCCGACAACACGGTGGTGCCGTTCGACGGCGACATGGACGATTATGCCCGCTTCGTGCTGGACCGTGCCCGCGGCGGCACCGCCGCGCCGTCGCAGGCTGCGGCGCGGGAGAAGCGGGCAAAGAAGCAGCGCCGGGCGTGAGCGATCCTGCGTGCCGGCAAAACGTGCTAGGCTCCGTTGGATGATCCCCACC
>CALMVN010000140.1 GCA_937873225.1 uncultured Acetobacteraceae bacterium | reverse complement strand
GCGCCGGACCGGCCGCCGGAGCCCGCAGGCCCCGGCGCGGCCCCCGGCGCGAGACGACGGCTGGCGGTTCTACGAGGTCTTCGCGGTGGCCAGGTTGTAGGTGACGTGGTCGGGGCTGCCGGTGGTGCCGTCGGGCGACATCTGCTGGGTGGTGAACTGCACCTGGGTGAAGTTCAGCGACAGGCTTTCGGTCGGACGGTCGCCGCTGGAGTTGTGGCCGTAGTTGCTGATGATGGTGTTGGTCAGGATCAGGGTCAGGTAGATGTCCTGCTGGTCCTTGAAGGTGCGGGTGAAGTCGATCTGCACCTCCTGGCCGTGGCCGGACAGGGCCTCCTGCATGAGCTTGCCGGTGGACACGTCGTTCTCCTTGGTCACCGTCACCTCGGTGATGGTGGGCGCGGTGGACTCGCGCTCGGCCGACGAGCCGACCACGCTGGAGATGCCGCGGCCGACGCCCCACTGGAAGCCGTGCAGCTCGATCCAGTTGGTGTGTCCGCTCTCGGTGACGTCGCCGTCGCAGCCCGGGAACTTCATGTAGATGGCCATCGATCTTCCTTTCCTTGGGAACTATTGCAAGAAATAGCGAAAAGCGCCGTCGGCTTCCATATCCACGGAGATCGCCGTCACGGCAAGGCCTTTGGCCATGTGCTCGAGCACCCGGGTCGACAGCTCCGGCAGAAGCGTGTCGGACAGGATGCCCTCGATCGCGCGCGCCCCCGCGCTGCTCTCGGTGCAGCGTCCGGTGATGGCCTCGCCGATCGCCGGGTCGAACGTGAGCTCGGCCTTGAACCTGCCCTGGAAACGTTGCCTGATCCGGTCGAGTTGCAGGGTCACGATCCGGCGCAGCACCGCGTCGCTCAGCGGAACAAACGGCACCAGGCGGACGCGGCCGAGAAACGCCGGCTTGAAACGCTTCACCAACTCTTCATGCAGCAGCGCGGGCAGCGCTTCCGGTTCCGGCGCGGTCTCGGCATCGGCAAAAAGTCGTGACAGGATCTCGGTGCCTGCGTTGGAGGTCATGATGACGACGCAGTTCTTGAAGTCGATGTCGCGTCCCTCGCCGTCCTTCATGTGTCCCTTGTCGAACACCTGGAAGAACACGTCCTGCACCCCGGGATGCGCCTTCTCCATCTCGTCGAGCAGGATCACCGAGTAGGGGCGGCGTCGTACCGCTTCGGTCAGGATGCCGCCCTCGCCGTAGCCGACATAGCCGGGCGGGCTGCCCATCAGCAGGCTGACCTTATGCTCCTCCTTGAACTCCGACATGTTGATGACCGTCAGGTTCTGCTCGCCGCCGTACAGCAGCTCGGCCAGGGCGAGCGCGGTCTCGGTCTTGCCGGTGCCCGACGTGCCCACCATCAGGAACACGCCGATCGGCTTGCGCGGGTCGGTCAGGCCGGCGCGCGAGGTGCGGATCGCCTGCGCCACGGCGCGCAGCGCGTGGTCCTGGCCGACGATGCGGCGCGCCAGGCTCGCCTGCAGGTCGAGCACGGTGCGGATCTGGTCGGACTGCATCCGCCCGGTGGGGATGCCGGTCCAGCCGGCGACGATCTCGGCCACCGCCTGCGCGTCCACCACCGGGAACACCAGCGGGTGCTCGCCCTGGAGGGCCTGCAGCGCGGCGTTGCGGTCGGCGTAGTCGGCGCGGAGGGCAGCGCGCTCCTCCTCCGAGGCCGGCTCCGGCGCCTGCATCGCGGCGCGCAGCTGCTCCAGCCGGGCGACGATCTCGCGCTCCCGTTCCCAGCGCTCGCTCAGGGCGACACGCTGCGACGACACCGCGTCGTGCTCGGCGTCCAGGGCCGACAGGCGCTCGCCGTGCTCGGCGCCGAAGTCGGCGTCGCGGCCGAGGATGGCGCGCTCGGTGTCGATCAGGGCGAGGCGGCGCTCGGCGTCCTCCAGCAGCGCCGGCGACGCCGCCTGGCTCATGGCGACGCGGGCGCAGGCGGTGTCGAGCAGGCTGACCGCCTTGTCGGGAAGCTGCCGGCTCGGGATGTAGCGGGCGGACAGCCGGACCGCGGCGTCCACCGCCTCGTCCAGGATCGGGATGCGGTGGTGCGCTTCCAGGGTTGCCACCAGGCCGCGGATCATCGCCGACGCGGTGGCCTCGTCCGGCTCGCCGACCACCACCGGCTGGAACCGGCGGGTCAGCGCGGCATCCTTCTCGAAGTACTTCTTGTACTCGGCCCAGGTGGTGGCGGCGACCACGCGCAGCTCGCCGCGCGCAAGCGCGGGCTTGAGCAGGTTGGCGGCGTCGCCCGAGCCTGCGGCGCCGCCGGAGCCGATCAGGGTGTGCGCCTCGTCGACGAACAGGATCACCGGCACCGGGCTCGCCTGCACCTCGCGGATCACGCCGCGCAGCCGGTTCTCGAACTCGCCGCGCACCCCGGCGCCGGCCTGCAGCAGGCCGAGGTCGAGGGTGCGGATCACCACGCCGGCTAGCGCCGGCGGCACCTCGCCGGCGGCGATCCGCAGCGCGAAGCCTTCCACCACAGCGGTCTTGCCGACCCCGGCCTCGCCGACCAGGATCGGGTTGTTCTGCCGGCGCCGGGTGAGGATGTCGACCAGCTGGCGGATCTCCGGGTCGCGGCCCAGGATCGGGTCGATCCGGCCGGCGCGGGCGCGTTCGGTCAGGTCCACGGTGTACTGGCCGAGCGCGGTCGACGGGCCCTGGCGCGGGGCGGGGTCGCCGTCGGCCGACGGCGGATCGGTCCGGGCGGCGGACGCGTCCGCGCTCTCGACGCTGCGCCCGAGCAGGGCGGGCAGCGCCTGGCGGTCGAAGTCGGGGCTGATGCGGAACAGCCGGGGTGCTGCGCGTCGCAGCGGGGCGGAGATCTGCTCGTCGGTGACGATCGCCATCAGCAGGTCGCACGAGCGGATCGCGTTGTCGCCGCGCTCGACCGAGGCCAGCAGCCAAGCCTGCTTGCACAGCGACACGATCTCCGGCGACAGCGACGGCGGACGGCCGTTGCCGGTCTTCATCCCGTTGAGCGACGCCTGCAGCTCGGCGGCGAGCCGTCCCTCGTCGATCTCGAGGTGGCGCAGCAGGACAGGGATGTCGCTGCCCGGCGTGCCGAGCAGCTGCAGCAGCCAGTGCTCGATCTCGACGTTGTAGTGGGTGCGGGACAGGGTCAGGCCGGCGGCTGCTTCCAGGGCCGTGCGGCAGGTGGGGTTCAGGCGGGCGACGAGCAGGGACAGGTCGATCGCGGCCATGGGTGCTCCCGCCGGCACCGACCGGCCCCGGAACGTTAGGTTTGACAGCGCGGCCTGTCCAGCAACACTGTGGAACGATACGGAAACGGTCGCGACGCGCGCAGGACCGGAACGAGGCACGGGTTCGGTCGATGCAGCCACGGATCGAGATCGCGGCTCTGCTGGACGCGATCGGCGCGGACGCGCCGGCGGGCGAGGACCCGCGCGCCGACATCTCGCCCGCCTCGCATTATTTCCGCCTGCGCGACGCGCGCGCCGACGCCCGCGCCGCCGAGCGGCAGACGGATTCCGACAGCACCCGGCCGAGCGGGGCGGAGAACTGGCAGCTGGTGCGCGAGCACGCGCTCAGCATCCTGCGCACGGTCGGCAAGGACATCGAGGTCGCGGCCTGGCTGACCGAGGCGCTGGTGCGGCTCGACGGGGTGGACGGGCTCGCCGACGGCGCCTGGCTGATGGCGGGGCTGGTGGAGCGCTACTGGGACGGGGGGCTGCACCCGCTGCCGGACGAGGACGGGCTCGAGGGGCGGACCTCGCCGCAGGCGGGTTTGAACGGCATCGGCGCCGACGGCACGCTGATGCAGCCGCTGCGCAAGCTGGTGCTGTTCGCCCGCGCCGACGGCGTGCCGGTGACGGTGTGGCGCTTCGAGCAGGCGGAGGAGGTGGAGGGGATCGGCGACGCGGCGCGCAAGAAGCAGCGCCTCGCCGCCGGCGCGCTGCCGTTCCGGGCGATCGAGGAGGAGGCGCGCTCGTTCGGCGCGGCGCAGCTGGGCGCGGTCGGGCAGGGGGCCAGGCGGGCGCTGCGGGGATGGCAGGCGCTGGCCGGGCTGCTCGACCGGCTGGCCGGGCCCGCGTCGCCGCCGCCCCGCCGGGTCGCCGGGGTGGG
>CALMVN010000139.1 GCA_937873225.1 uncultured Acetobacteraceae bacterium | reverse complement strand
GCCTGTCCGTCCTGCTATGGGCCGGCGCCCGGACCAGCCTCGAAAGCCGCTAGAGCCGGGGCCTGCCGTACAGGCCATGGCCGCTCCAACAGGCGTTTCCAGGGACCGCGAAACTTTGTGATCTCGCCGACCGGATCCATTGCGGAAAACCGACGTTGCACGGCGTGACCAACAGGAGTGTCAGATGAGTGGCTTGAACGCGGCGATGGACGTCTACCTGACCGGGCTCCGGAACCAGCACGCCGTCGAAACGCAGGCGATCGGGACGATCAAGAACCAGCTTGCCCGGATGGAGCCCTATCCGGCGCTGCATGCGCAGATGCAGCAGGACAAGCAGCGTTCGGAAACCCAGGCGGCACGGCTCGACCAGCTTCTTGCCAAACGCGACACCGCCAAATCGGGCGTCAAGGAGATCGTCGCCGGCACCGTTGCCACCGTGGCGGGCTTTGCCCACGTCACTGCCGACGACGAGGTGTTGAAGAACGTGCTCGCCGCGATCGGCTACAAGGCGTACGAGATCAGCTCCTACAAGGTGCTCATCACGCTGGCCAACACCGCCGGCGCTTCGGAGGACGTTCCCGTGCTGGAGCAGTCGATGAAGGAGGAGCAGGAGATGGGCGACTGGCTCGGCACCCACCTGCCCGACTTCGTGCAGTCCTACCTGAAGCAGCACACCGCGTAGCCCGACCCGGAAGCCGCAACGAGACGACCGGAGACGTTCCGGTCGTACTCGAACGTCTTGGCGATCGATGATCCTGGATCCCTCCAGTGACGCCAAGGGTGTCGGATGGCCTTTTATCATCCGTTCGACGGCTTTCCCTTCGGCCTAACGGATAGAGCCGTGTGCCGTGCTTTGGGTGCTACCTGTTGCACTACAGAAAGTTTGAAAATCACATCCCGTCGATAAGCGGCGTGCACGATCCTTGTGGACCTAATGTTCCGCCAGCGGCGGAGCCGTTCAGCACCCGTTGATCACGTCGTTCCTGCAAAGCCTCCCGATCGGTTGGGCAGGCATTGACTTTTCACCGCCTTGACCCCGGACCGATTCGAGCCTGCAATGGTTTGACAGCGGGCGCCGTCCTTGCCGCAACGTCGTCGGTTCCCAGCCGGTCTGGTTGCGTTCCGTCTCCTGGCGCCGATCCAGCCTGAAAGGCGACGATGAGCCTGCGCACCGTGTCGGTCCTGTTGCTGACCGCACTCGTGGCCGCCTGCGGCGCCATAGAACCACAGGGTTGCCGGGTCGACACCGTGGCCGACCTCCCGCTCCTGCCCCATGCTGGCGTGACCGCGGTGGAGGCCACCCTTCGGGGCCGCCGAGTCGCCCTGCTGGTGGATACCGGTGCCGTCGTCTCTGCCGTGTCACACAACGGGGCACAGCAGTTCGACCTCCGCCCGGGCGCCGACGCCCGCTTCACCAACCTGGTCGGCATCGGCGGCGTAACCTTTGCCCCGATCGTGACGGTGCATGACCTCGGCCTTGGCCACGGCCTCGTTCACAGCCTCGACCTTCCGGTCGCCGCCGACTTCCCACGCCCCGTCGACGGGCTGCCGGTGTTCGCATTGTTCGGTGCCGACTTCCTGTCGAACTACGACGTCGACTTCGACGTGCCCCGGCAGCATTTCGGTCTGTACAAGGCGAGCCACTGCGACGCCGCAATGCAGCCGTTCGACCCGCCCTACTTTACCGTTCCGTTCCGCGAGGAGGACGGGCACGTCGTCCTGGACATCAGGCTCGACGGCCATTCCCTGACCGCCATCCTCGACACCGGCGCGTCGGCGACGGTCATCGACCGCAACGACGCCCTCGCCGCCGGGGTGACGCCGGACCTCCTGGCAGCCGACGACGTGCGTTCCATGACCGGAGCCGACCTGCGCGTGGTGCAGGCACGTCGGCACCGGTTCGGCAGCCTGGAGGTCGGCGACGAGCGGATGAACAACTTCCACTTCGACGTCGCAGACCTGCAGACCGGCACCACCCTGCTCGGCCGCGACTTCCTCCGCTTCAACCGCGTCCTGATCTCCTACCCGCGGCGCATGCTGTTCATCCAGCCGGTCCTGTCACGTTCCGGTTCCGGCCAGCAGCAGGCGCAACCCGTCGCCGACAACGCCCGGTCACGCTAGCCATCTTCTCTCGACGCCGCGCGGGAACCCGATCGGCCACCTCCGGCTGCACACCGCAGGTCTGCCACCAGCTTCACCCCGAGCGCTTCCGTCTTCTCCCAGAGCGGACTCATCTGCCGTATCAGCATGGCCTGCACCTCCGGACTGTCCCGGCTCCCGTCGAGGCGGCTCAGGTCGTGCTGCAGGCCCTGGTTGAAGGTCAGAAAGCGGGCAACCCGGAACGGAAGGTCGCCACCCAGGTTGCCGATCTGCCCGGCATAGGACAGGGTGATCGCCTGGAACGGCGCGTTGTCGCCGATCAGCGCGCCGAACACGACGGCGTGTCCGGCATCCAGCTCCGCCAGCGCAGCCCAAAGCTCCTGCGTCATCCGACGCGTCTCGATCAGCCCAAGCAGCGCGTCAATCGCCCCGGCCAGCGCCAGCGCCATGCCCATGCGGTCGCGACGCCGCTTGTAGGCCTCCACCGCCAGCCCGCCGCCGAAGATGGCGATCGCGGTGGCGATGCTCCCGCACAGCGCGGCGAATGTCGGCGTCAGGGTCACGAACCGTCATCCTCCGTCCGGCCCGTCCGCTCCCGGACGGCGCCCTCCAACCTCCCGACGTCCCGGGGCAAAACGCGCCCGACCTCATGATCGCCAGTTCCCCGTCCATACCGGAACGCCATGCCGGCGGGAACGGGATGGGCGCCCACAACGGCGACCGGATGGAAAACCGTCACCTGTCTCGCTCCTGATGGTGCATCGACATCACGGCTCGCGAGGCATCACCGTTCCTCCTTTACAAGGAGCCAACAGGCAAGCCCGGTCCGATCTCCGCGCCACGCGGATGGTTGTAGAATCTCCGCTTCGGAATCACCATCGGTTCCAAATCAGGAACCTGGGATGGCCCGCCAACCGCAGCAACAGCGTTCCGCAGCGCCGCCACCGGGCGCCAACGCCGCCATGTCCATGTCCGCCGCCGGACGGGCCGCCCTGGCGGTGCGAGAAGGCCTGGGCGGACAGCCCGGAAAGGAGGGCGGCGCTTACAACGACTTGGCCGACAACTGCACCGTCGGCATCGGCACGCTGGTCCACTACGGCCCCTGCACGCCGGAGGAGCTCAGCCGCCCCGCCAACCCGGCCCAGAATCGAGCCGACTTTGATGCACGCATCAGGTCGGCCGAGGGTGCGGTGCGTCACGCAGTGCCCCACAGGCCTCTCAACCAGAACCAATACGATGCCCTTGTTCCGGGCGGCTACAAGTCAGGTCGGGGCATGAGGGGCGCGTTCGTCCGGGCAGACCGCGGCAACGACGGCGGCGTCGCCGACGAGATGCGCAGGAACGTGCTCATCCACCGGCACAACGCCCAAGGGCAGCTGATGGGTCCGCCTATCGTGTCCCGAGGATTGATCAGTCGTCGGGCAGATGAAGTCGCCCAATATAATCGTCCGGTGCCACAGCCTCCCTTACGGGGTCGGCAATAAAGACAGCTTTAGGGTTGGCCTTCGCACTAGTTTGGATTGCTCCGTCCCTCGCTTGGTCAACGCAGCTGTCCGACTTCTTCGGCACCTGGAAGATCAAGAAGATTGCCGGTTATGGCGATGTCAGCTCAGGCCCGAAATACGCAGAGAAAAACCTTGGCAGAACGGCGACGATTACCGCCAGTAGTGTTCTCTTGCCGGGCGTTCCATGTGAGCTCAATCCCCTCACCTACAAGGTTGCGGACGTTGATGCCGTCCTGGCAAATGGTTGGGAGGCAACGCGCCTGGACCTGAGCCTGGGAAGGTTCAAGCTTGGGAAACAAGCCGGTTACATCTACTCTGGCTGTGCAGACGCACTCGTGCTTGATCGCAACGACCTGCTGATGCCATCCGGCGAGGGCGCATTCTACATCGTTCACCGCCAGTAGCCGTTACAGGAGCACTCGGCGTCGCGACACGGCGATTGTCATCCGGCGCGTCTTGATCAGCCCGAGCAGCGCGTCGATCGCCCCGGCCAGCGCCATGCCCATGCGGTCGCGACGCCGCTTATCTGCCTCGACCGCCAAGCCGCCGCCAAAGATGGCGATCGCAGTGGCAATCCCGCACAGCGCGGCAAGCGTCGGCGTCAGGGCCACGGAATGCCGCCCTCGCTCGCAGCCATCGCTTCGGCGTACGCAGCCGGAGCGGATCGGTGCCGACAGCCGGCAGCATGACAATGAGGTGTCAGCCTCCCCGCCGGCCGTCACTCCCGGCACCGTCGGCCGCGGAAGGTCCGGTTCAGGTCACACGCACCTTCGAGATGAAGCTGTTCACCTCCACCGAAAGCGTTCCCGCCTGCCGCGACAGGCCACCCGCCGCGGCCAGCACCTCGTTCGCTGCCGCACCGGTGTCATTCGCGGCCCGGCTGACGCCCGAGATGTTGCTGGTCACCAGCTGCGTGTTCACCGCCGTCTGCTGCACGTTGCGGGCGATCTCCGAGGTGGCAGCCCCCTGCTGCTCCATGGCCGCCGCAATCGAACCGGTGATCGCGCCGACCTCCTCGATCAGCCCGCCGATCTCGCGGATCGCCTCCACCGCGCCGCTGC
>CALMVN010000138.1 GCA_937873225.1 uncultured Acetobacteraceae bacterium | reverse complement strand
ATGGTCGCGTTCAGCGCCAGCAGGTTGGTCTGCCCGGCGATGCCGCTGATCAGCCCGACCACGTCGCCGATCCGGGCTGCCGCCTCGGCCAGGGTCCGCACGGTCCTGTCCGTGCGCCGTGCCTCTTCCGCCGTTTCCCCAGTCATGCGGGCGCTGGCGGCGACCTGCCGGGTGATCTCGCCGATGGAGGCCGACAGCTCCTCGGCTGCCGCAGCCACGGTCTGGATGCCGCCATTCGCCTGGCCGGCCGCCGCCGCCACCATCGCTGCCTGGGCGTTGGTCTGTCCGGCCGAACCCGTCATCGCCCGCGCGGTGGCCTCCAGCTCGGCCGAGGCCGAGGACAGGATGCCGACCATGCTGCCGATCTGGCCCTCGAAGCCGGCGACCAGCTCGACTGTCCGCAGCGCCCGCGCCTCCTCCGCCCGTCGCCTGGCCTCGCCGCTCGCAGCGGCCAGGTCGACCGCGATCAGGCTGTCCTTGAACACCTCGACCGCCTTCGCCATGGCGCCGATCTCGTCGCCCCGGCCGGAGCCCGGCACCTCGACCATCAGGTCGCGCTCCGCCAGGCGCCGCATCGCCGCGGTCATGCCGTGCAGCGGACGGAACATGCGGCGGGCAACCAGGGCGAAGCCCAGCCCCATCAGCAGCACGACGACGGCGCCGCCGAGCAGGATCCGGTCGCGGGCGCTTCGCATGGAGCTTTCGAAGTCGGCCATCGGCTGCCCGACGAACAGGATGCCCAGCAGCTCCCCGGCGGGCGACAGGATCGGGTCGTAGACCGCGACATACCGCCTGCCGAGGATGCTGGCGCCGCCGCTGAACCGCGCGTGCCGGCCGATCACGGCGTCATAGGCCGGTCCGGGCGCGAGCTGCGTGCCCGTGGCCCGCACCCCGTCCGCGGTCCTGACGTTGGTGGCGACCCTGGTCGTGCCGCGGAACACGGTGGCCACGCCGCCGACCAGCTCGTGCAGGCGGTCCACGAAGGCGGTGTCGCCGTCCAGCACCGTCGTTCCCACCTGCAGCCGGCCCGCGACCAGCCGCAGGTCCGCGCCGTGTTCGTGCACCAGCTCCCACGCCACCCGCAGGTTGCTGTCCAGCCTTTCCGCCTCCTGGCTCCGGGCGGCCTGTTGCAGGGTCGCCAGCGTGACCGCCAGGATCATCGCCGCACAGAGCAGCGTGCTGAGCACCGCCGCGAGGGTGAGCTTGGTGGCGAGCTGAAGGTGATGGAGTGGACGCATGGCGGGATCCCGTTGTCCGGCCGAACATCCCCTCGCGTGGTTAACGGGTCGTCACCACGACCGGTCGGCAGGACCCTGATCGAGCCATCGTGAACATGCCGCTCCTCAGGCGCCGGCCGATGCGCCCGCCGGCATTGCGGCGCACGCGGCGCAGACGCCTTCCGCCTCCACGGTGGCGCGGGCGAGGCGGAAGCCGCCCTGGCGCGCGGCCTGGACCAGCGCGCGGTTGACGCCGCCGTCCTCGATCTCCGTCACCCGGCCGCAGCGCGTGCAGATCAGGAACTGCGCGGCATGCGGATGGTCGTGGTCGTCCGCGTGGCGGTGGATGCAGCCGACAAAGGCGGACAGGCGCTCGACCTTGTGGATCAGGCCCTGCTCGAGCAGGAAGTCGAGCGCGCGGTAGACGGTGGGCGGTGCGGCCCCCTTGTGGTGGGCGCGCAGGCGGTCCAGCAGGTCGTAGGCGCCGGCGGGCCTGTCGCTGTCGAGCACCAGGCCGAGCACCTTGCGGCGCAGCTCGGTCAGCTGGGTGCCGCGCCGGCTGCAGGCCAGGCTGGCCTGGGACAGCAGCGCGCTGGTCTGCTCGGAGAAGCCTGGCGTGGACACGATGCACCTTCCGCTCGTTCAGGTTATAACGTAGCAGTGGCGGCGAAGAGGGGAAAGCCGCCGCGCAGGGCGGCCCTTCCGTTCAACGTTATAACGTATGGGATGCGGCAGGATGAGGAGCAGGCGCATGTCAGAAGGTCGCAGGACCCGCGGCTCCAGGATGCGCGGCTGGGGCTTGTCGGTGGCGCTGCCGGTCCTGGTTCTCGGCACCGGACCGCACGCCCGCGGCGCGACCGGCCGTCCGGAGATCGTCGCGGCGGAGAACTTCTACGGCGACGTCGCCGGGCAGCTCGCCGGGCCCGGCTGGACGGTGACCAGCATCCTGAGCAACCCCGACGAGGACCCGCATCTGTTCGAGGCGAGCCCGTCGATCGTCCGGAGCCTGTCGGCCGCCCGGATCGTCGTGTTCAACGGCGCCGACTACGACCCCTGGATGGACAGGCTGCTGTCCGCCGCCCGCTCGGCAGCCCGGCAGGAGGTGGTCGCCGCCCGGCTGACTGGCCACGGGCCCGGCGACAACCCGCACCTCTGGTACGATCCCGCGACGATGCCCGCCGTCGCCCGCGCCCTGTCCGCCGACCTGGCCCTGGATGATCCCGCGCATCGGCAGGACTATGCCGCGCGCCTCGACCGCTTCCTCCGGTCGCTGGCGCCGATCGACCGCAAGATCCGCGCCCTGCGAACCAAGTACGCAGGCACGCCGGTGACCGCGACCGAGCCGGTATTTGGCTACATGGCGGCGGCACTCGGCCTCGTGATGCGCAACGAGCGGTTCCAGCTTGCGGTGATGAACAACACCGAGCCCAGTGCCGGCGACGTCGCCGCGATGGAGGACGACCTGCGCGGCCGCAAGGTCCGGCTGTTCATCTACAACAGCCAGGCCACCGACAGCGCCGCCGGGCGGCTGCTCGGCATCGCGCGGGCCGCCCGGATCCCGGTGCTGGGGGTGACGGAAACCGAGCCGCGCGGGGTGGCGAGCTACCAGGACTGGATCGGGGGCCAGCTCGACGCGCTCGACCGGGCGCTGTCCGCGCCGCCGGCATGAGCGCCATCGTCCTGGACGGCGTGACGCTGCGGCTCGGCGGCCGCACCGTCCTGGACCGGATCAGCCTGGAGATCGCCGACCGCGAGTTCGTCGGCGTGCTGGGTCCGAACGGCGCCGGCAAGACCACGCTGATGCGCGCCATCCTGGGCCTGGTCCCGGCGTCGTCCGGCCGGATCGCGGTGCACGGCCAGCCGGTGCGGCGCGGCAACGCGCTGGTCGGCTACATGCCGCAAGGGCGCGGCGCGACCGCGGCGCGGCTGGAGGGCCGCGCCGTCGTGGCCGCCGCGGTGGACGGCCACCGCTGGGGGTTGCCGGTCCTCGGCCGCGCCGCGCGCATGGCGGTGGACGAGGCGCTGGACCTGGTGGGCGCGCGCGCGCTCGCCGACCGCCCGCTGTCGGAGCTGTCCGGCGGCGAGCGGCAGCGCCTGCTGCTGGCGCAAAGCCTGCTCGGGCGCCCGCGCCTGCTGCTCCTGGACGAGCCGCTGATCTCGCTCGACCCGCACCGCCAGGCCGAGGTGGTGCGTCTGGTGCGCACCGTGCAGCAGGCGCTCGGCATCGCCGTGCTGTTCAGCGCCCACGAGCTGGGCCCGCTGCTCGGCGCGCTGGACCGGGTGCTGTATCTCGGCGGCGGCCAGGCCAGCCTAGGCACGGTGGACGAGGTGATCACCACGCCGGTGCTGTCGCGCCTGTACGGCGCGCCGATCGAGGTGGTGCGCACCGCCGGCCGCATCTTCGTGATCGGCGGGGAGCCGGCGCAGGATCCGCACTGCCACCATCCGGCGCACGCGACGCCTTCGCCCTCCCGCAGCGCCGCCGGAGGGCGCGGGTGACCGGCATCCTGGGCTACGACTTCATGCGCAACGCCTTCGCCGCCGGCGGCCTGGTGGCGATCATGGCCGGGCTGGTCGGCTTCTTCCTGGTGCTGCGCGGCCAGACCTTTGCCGGCCACGCGCTGTCGCATGTCGGCTTCACCGGCGCCACCGGCGCCGTCCTGCTCGGCCTCCCGCCGCTCTGGGGCCTGGTGGGGGTCACGGTGGCGGGCGGCATCGGCATGGGCCTGCTCGGCGACCGTCTGGCCGGGCGCGACGTGTCGATCGGCATGGTGCTGGCCACCGCCCTCGGGCTGGGGCTGCTGTTCCTCCATTTCTTCACCGCCTATGCGAGCCAGGCGACGGCGCTGCTGTTCGGCAACGTGTTCGGCGTCGACCGCTCCACCGTGGTCGGCCTCCTGGGGCTGTGCCTGCTCACGCTCGCGGGCCTCGGCGCCATCGCCCGGCCGCTGCTGTTCGCCACGCTGCAGCCGGAGCTGGCGGAAGCCAGGGGCGCGCCGCGCTCGGTCCCGGTGCTGTTCCTGGCCCTGGTGGCGCTGTGCACCGCCGGCTGCGCCCAGATCGTCGGCGTGCTGCTGGTGTTCACCCTGATGGTGGGACCCGCCGCGGCGGCGCAGCGCCTGACCGTGCGGCTCGGCAACGGGCTGCTCCTGTCGGTGGCGCTGGCCCTGGGCGAGGCCTGGGGCGGCGTCGCCCTGGCCTGGCTGACGGACTGGCCGGCCTCGTTCTGGATCACCGCGCTGAGCGCGCTGGCCTACGCGCTGTCCTGCCTGGCAGGCGGCCGCTCCCTGCGGCCCGGCGCGTCGCGCGAGCCGGTGACGGGTCCCGGGGCGTGACCGCACCCGGCCTGCGCATCAGGCTGCCGGATCGGGCCTGGCGGCGCCGAGCCTGGCGGCGCCGAGCCTGGCGGCGGCGGCGCCTTTCTGCACCCACAGGTTCAGCATCCCGCTGAAGCAGCGGGGGTTTTCCGCCTCGAACAGGTCCCAGCGCGACAGGTCGCGCAGCGCGTCCCCGCCGGTGCCCGGGTTGCGCTCCCTGAACAGCTGCTCGGTGGCCGACGACACGTCGACGCCGAGCAGGCGGATCCCTTCCGCCTCCAGGAAGCCGGCCACCTCCGGCAGGCTCACCGCTCCTTCCTGCACGTGGAACAGCAGGTCGCGGCATCCGCTGGCCGAGCAGCAGTCCGGGCTCGCGGACAGGCGTTCCGCCCAGTCCTCCGGGAGGGCCATCAGCGCGTGGCGGCAGGACCGTATCCCGTCCGGCGTCGGCTCGAAGCCTTCCCGGGCGATCCAGTCCCGCGCCGCCCGGACGTCGCCGCGGCCACGACGGGTATAGAGCAGCACGTTCATCACCCCGCCCGGACGGAGCAGCCCGGACAGGGCGCGCCAGCCGGCCCAGGGGTCGGCCATGTGGTGCAGCACGCCGCCCACCGCGATCATGTCGAAGCAGCGGCCGAGCCGTGCCGCTTCCAGCAGGTCGGCCTGGACGTACTCGATCCCGTCCACCCCGAGCGACGCGGTGAGGCGCGACGCATAGGCCAGGCTGGACAGGCTCAGGTCGATCGCCAGCACCTCGGCATCCGCCAGCCCGCGTACCGTTTCCACCGCGTGCTGCCCGGTGCCGCAGCCGGCCACCAGCACCTCCAGGGTTCCGTCCGGCAGCGGCGCCGCCGCCGCGCCCGGGAACCGGGCCGCCAGCCAGTCGCCGAGCCGGATCCGCTCGGGCGCCTCGATCGTCGCCACCCAGCGCGGATACGGGTTGGCCTCGTACTGGTCGCGCACCGCCTGCGACACCGCGTCCTCGATCGCGGTGGCGCAACGGATGGCGCCGCGCAGCCGGTGCTCCTCGGCGGGCTCCCCGACCTGCTGGGCCAGCAGCGTCGCGATCTCCGTCGGCCAGGACCGGGCCGCCAGGCGGTCGGCGCCGGCCAGCGCGCCGAGCGGCCGGTAGGTCGCGATGACGGCAAGCGTCAGCTCCGGCGGCATCGTGCCGCCGTCGAGCGCGGCCTGCACCCCGCGGCAAAGCAGCTCGACCTTCGCCGCCTCGTCCGGGGTGCGGAACCAGGCGTACTCGTTGATGAAGCATTGCCGCGCCAGGCCGCAGGCGGTGTCCAGCGCTCCGGGCGGAAGCGCCGCGCCGGACGCCACCGCGTCGAGCAGGACCCGTCGCTGCCCGGTCAGCGCCTGCTCGACTGCGCGGTGGCACACCGGAGCCAGGTCCAGCAGGGTGCGCAACGGCTCGCTTCGCACGTCGAGCGGTTCCCGCAGGGCGGCGATCGTGCAGGCGGCCCGGGCCAGCTCCTGCGGCCGGGTCCAGCGTTCGGCCAGGGCGCGTCGCATCGCCTCCTCCAGCCCCGCCATTCCCCTGGCCGGCACCGCGTCGCGCACGCAGTCGACGAACAGCACGCGCAGCCGGAGGGTGTCGACGCGCTCCAGCGCCTGGCACACGGCACGCAGCGCCGCGTCCGCGTTGCCCGCGGCGAGGCAGCTCTCGACCAGCCCTTCATGCGCGCGCACGAAGTCCGGCCGCAGCGAGACGGCGTGTCTGAAGGCCTCCACTGCCTGCCCGTGCTCCAGCGCCCCCAGCGCGGTGCCGAGGGCGTAATGCAGCTCGGGCAGGCGGGGATCGACCCTCAGGGCGTTGCGAAAGGTCGCGGCGGCATCGGCCGGGCGGTTCAGCTCCATCAGGGCGTTGCCGAGGTTCAGCAGGGTCGCCGCACCCGGCCGCAGCTCGGCGACGCGACGGTAGTGGCGCTCGGCGTCCACCGGCCGCCCGAGCGACCGGTACGCGTCCGCCAGGCCGTCATGCACGGCCGCGACCGCGGGGGCGGTGGCGAGCGCCGCGCCGAAATGCGCGATCGCGTCGGCCGGCCGGCCCTGCAGCCGCGCGACCTCCCCGCGCAGGTGCAGGGCCCGGGCATGGCCCGGCGACGCGGCGAGATGACGGGCGCACAGCGCGTCGGCCTCGTCCAGCCGGCCGTCGCGATGGGCGGCCTGGGCGAGAACCAGCAGCGGCGGCAGGCCCTGGCCCCCGGCGACCGCGATCCCGCCCGATCCGGCCTCGGCACGACGCGCTTTGCGGTTCATCTGCTCCCTCCGGACGGTCCGGCCCGTTCCGGACCGCACCCGTTGCGACGATCCCTCTGTCCTATCATCGCGCATCCGGTGCTGCGAACCGTTCCCTAGATATAAGAAGGAAGCTTTGCAGTTTCCTTCGCATGGGGTTAGGATGCATCATGGTCGCGAACCACGACGATCCTGCTGCCGCACGCGCCGCCAGCCTGGCGGCGGAGTTGCGCGTGGCGATCGGCCAGCTCAAGCGGCGGATGCAGGACCGCGCCGCCTTCGGTGACCTCTCCGCCTCCCAGGTCGCCGTGCTCGGCCACCTCGACCGGGTCGGCACCGCGACGGTGACGAGCCTCGCCAGGGACCAGGGGGTGCGACCGCAATCGATGGGCGCCACCGTCGCGGTGCTGGAAGCGGCCGGCCTGGTGCGCGGCGCGCCGGACCCGAAGGACAGGCGGCAGACCATGCTGTCGCTTTCCCCGTCCTGCCGGGCCCGGATCGGCACCGCCCGCCTGGCGCGGGAGGACTGGCTGTTCCGCGCCATCGCCAGGAGCCTGTCGCCCGCCGAGCAGGACCAGCTCGCGCACGCGCTGGGCCTGCTCAGGCGCCTCGCCGGGTCCTGACGGTCCCGCACGCCCCGTTTCCTCGACCGGACAAGGAGCCTTCCCGTGCCGCTGACCCTTCTCGACGACGCGACGGCCCTGGTCGTCATCGACCTGCAGCGGGGGATCGTCTCGCTTCCCACCGTCCACCCGATCGCCGGGGTGGTGCGTCGGTCGCGCGACCTCGCCGCGGCCTTCCGCCGCCACGGCCTGCCGGTCGTGCTGGTGAACGTCGCCGGCGTGCCGCCCGGACGCACCGAGCAGGCCCGTTTCCGCGGGCCCCTTCCCGAAGGCTTCGCCGTTCTCGTGCCCGAGCTCGACCCGCAGCCGGGCGACCACCTGGTGACCAAGCGGACCGCAGGCGCCTTCACCGGGACCGGCCTCGAGGCGCACCTGCGAGCGCGAAACGTGTCCCAGCTCGTGCTCATCGGCGTCGCCACCAGCATGGGCGTGGAGTCGACCGCAAGGCAGGCCCACGAGCTCGGCTTCAACGTCGCCCTCGCCGTCGACGCCATGACCGACATGGACCCCGCGCTGCACGCCAACAGCGTCGGCCGGGTGTTTCCCCGCCTGGGCGAGACCGGCACCACCGCGGAGATCCTCGCCCTGCTGGACGCGCGCGCCGGCTGATGGACGACAGGGCACCGTTTCCGGCGGCGGCCGGGGATCCCGACCCGGACGCGATGGACCCGGCCATCTGGCGGATCGCCGTCGTGGCGGCGACCGGCTCCTTCCTGTCGCAGCTCGACGCGACGGTGGTGAACGTGTCGCTGTCCAGCCTGGCGCGCGACCTGCACGCCAGTCTGTCCGGCATCCAGTGGGTGACCAGCGGCTATCTCCTGGCCCTCGCCCTGACGCTGCCGCTGAACGGCTGGCTGGTCGACCGCATCGGCGCCAAGCGGCTTTATCTCCGCTGCTTCGCCTCGTTCACCCTGTCCTCCGCCCTGTGCGGGCTGGCCTGGTCGGCGAACGCGCTGGTCGCCTTCCGCGTCCTCCAGGGCATGAGCGGCGGCCTGCTGGCGCCGATGGCGCAGATGCTGATCGCGCGCGCCGCCGGCCGGCACATGGCGCGTGTGGCGAGCCTCGCCACGCTGCCGATCCTGCTGGCGCCGCTGCTCGGCCCGGTCGCCGCCGGCGCCATCCTGCAGGTCGCCTCCTGGCGCTGGCTGTTCCTGGTCAACCTTCCGGTGGGCGCGCTGGCGATCGGCCTCGCCGTGCTGTTCCTGCCCGACGACCGCGGCGAGGCGACGCCGCGGAGCCTGGACTTCCTCGGGCTCGCCCTGCTTTCGCCCGCCCTGGCGCTGTTCCTGTACGGGTCGGGCCACCTGGGCCGGTGGACCGGGGACCTGGCCCTGTTGACGTCGCTCGTCCTGCTCGCCCTGTTCTGGCGCAACGCCCTGCGTCGGCCGGGCACCGCGCTGATCGACCTGCGGCTGCTCAAGGGCAGGGGCTTCTCCACGTCGGTCGCCACCATGTTCATGCTGAACGGCGTCAGCTTCGCCGGACAGATGCTGGTGCCCGTCTACCTGATCCGCCAGTGCGGGATCCCGCCCGCCCGGACCGGCTGGCTGATGGCGCCGCTGGGCCTCGGCATGATGTGCGCCTATCCGCTCATGGGCGCGCTGACCGCGCGCTTCGGCATACGCCGGCTCGCGGCCGCGGGCGCGCTGCTGGCCCTGGCCGGAACCTTGCCGTTTCCCTGCCTGGCCGGGCACGGCATGACCGTTCCGGTGCTGGCGGCGTCCCTGTTCGTCCGCGGCGCCGGCATGAGCGCCATCGGCATCCCCTCGATCACCGCCGGCTACGCGTCCGTCCGTCGGCAGGACCTGCCCATGGCGACCACAGCCATGAACATCGTTCAAAGACTGGGCGGCCCGACCCTGACCACGCTGTGCGCGACGTTCCTGGGCTGGCGGCTCGCCTCGGCGTCCACCTCCGCGGCGCAGCCGACCGCGTTCGTCGCCGCCTTCGCCCTGCTGTGCGTGCTCCAGGGGATGCTGTTCCTGGCCGCCCTGAGGCTTCCGCGCTTCGCCGGGCCGTCAGGCGTGGCTGCTGCCGACGGGCCGGCTCGCCGTCGCGGCGTCGGCGCGTGACGGCGAGCCGGGCCGGAAGCGAGGCTTTCGCCGCAAGGCAGCCCCGCTGCGGACCGGCATGTGGTCCCGGCTCGCACGGCGCACGGCCGGCCCTGCCCGCCTGGAAGGTGGGAAAACGTCCCGATCGCCGTTCTGGACATCGTCGAGAAAGTGTGGGCTGCTTCCGCCATCAGGCAATCGGGAGACCAGGAATGGACATCTCATCGCTCAGCGGCATACGCAGCGAGGCCAACTCATTGTTCGGGTCCGCCGCCGGCAAGGGGTCGGGCCACGCCTCCGGCAAGTCCGCCTCGGACTCTCCCGAGGACGCCTTCTCGCTGCTCGCCTCGACAGGCGGCGAGTCCGGGGGCGCCCCGACATCCATGGGTGATCAGCAGAGCGGCGGAAGCCTGGCCAATACGGTGCTGGACGGTGCCGGCAGGGTGCCCGGAGCGTTCGGCATGGCTGCCGAAGGCGCCAGGGCCGCGCTCGACACGTCGGAAGGCAACAAGGCCGGCGCGGACCAGGCGCTGCACGACATGAACCCGCTCGTGGCCATCTCGCGCGACGCGACCGCCCTGAAGAACCCGAACAGCATGACGAGCCAGCTCGTGCACACAGGGCTGGACGTGGGCGGCATGGTGCCGGAGCTCGGCACGGTGACCGAGGGCGCGAACGCGGCCCTGTATGCGGCACAGGGCCAGTACGGCAACGCCGCCATGTCCGCCGTTTCCGCCATCCCCGTGGCGGGCGACGTCACGGACTCCGCGCGCCTCGGCAAGGACGCGACCGGGCTGGCAGGAACCCTGGCGAAGACCGCCTAGGCGCGGCCGGCAGCGACCGGCCTCCGCACAGCGCCGCCACCCCGGCGCCGGGAAACGGTCGCGATCCCGATCGGCACCGCGTCCGCCGGAGGTCGCCGTGCACCCGACCGATGCGTGTCGGCACCGGTTGACACGCGAACGGCCATGACCGCGACCCGGTGCGGGTTCCTCCGCCGCTGCGCGGGCAATTCCCGGTCGACGCGTGTTCGAGGCCAAGCCCGCGGAGCGTGCTCTGGCGCCTTGTTTCGTCGGGCATCCTTATCCGAACGACCGGATCGGTTCGATCGGATGATGTTCTGGCCGGTCCCAGGGTTCTGCCGCCCGGCCACCGTCACGGGTCCATGGCGGGCAGGGACGGACGATGCGGCCGCCAGTCGGCGATGCGGACGAGGCAGCCGGCGCCGACGCGCCGCCTCCAGGAGGCGGGATGCCGGGGTCGGTCATGCCGCGGCGGCATCACCCCAGCATCGACAAGGCGCGGGTGAAGAAGTCCTCGCCGCCGAAGTTGCCCGACTTCAGCGCCACCGACAGCTCGGGATGTCGGGCGCCCGCGGTGCGCAGCACCGGCACACCGGGGGCGATCTCCTCACCCACCAGGAACGCTTCGAGCCCGAGCCGGTCCACCACCGCGCCGGAGGTCTCGCCGCCGGCCACCACCAGCCGGTCCACGCCGGCTGCCAGCAGCCCTTCCGCGATCGCGGCCAGCGCCTGCTCGACCGCGTGGCCCGCCGCGGCGCCACCATGGCTGCGCTGCATCGCCTGCACCGCCTCCGGGGCGTCGCTGCTGGCGACCAGCACCGGGCCCGCCCCGAGCCGCTCGGCGGTCCAGCGCAGCGTCTCGGCCACCACCGCTCCGGCACCGCCTTCCAGCAGGCGGCGCACGTCGAGCCTGCAGGAGGGGATGCCTGCCGCTTCCGCCGCGGCGATCTGCTGCCTGGTCGCGGTCGAGCAGCTGCCGGCCAGGATCGCGCTTCGCCCGGCGCTCCGGTCCCGGCGCGTCGTGTCGGGCGCCGATGCCTGGGGAGCAATCCCGTCGCGGGCCACCAGGGCGCGCGCCAGCCCGGCGCCGAGGCCGGAGGCACCTGCCGACAGCGGACCCGCCAGCGCGGCCTGTCCCAGCACGTCGAGATGGCGTGCCGCCACCGCGTCGGCGATGGCGGCGCCCGCGTCAGGCATTGCGGCGAGCGCGTCGCGCACCGCCTCTGCGCCGGCCTCCACCGTGGCGAACGGGATCAGCCGCACCGGTGACCGGCTTTGCCGCTGCAGCACGCGCACCAGGTTGGAGTCGCGCATCGGGTTGAGCGGGTGGTCCTTGAGCGGGCTTTCGTGCAGCGGCACGCCGTTCACGAACAGGTATCCCTGGAACACGCTGCGCCCGGTCTCGGGAAAGGCGGGGTTGACCAGCACCGGGCCGGCGCCGGCCCGCTCGCGCAGCGCGTCGATCACCGGGCCGATGTTGCCCGCGTCGGTGGAATCGAAGGTCGAGCAGATCTTGAACAGGACGTGTCCCGCGCCGCGCCCGCGCAGCCACTGCTCCGCCTCGAGCGACAGCGACACCGCGCGCCCGGCCTCGATCGAGCGGCTTTTCAGCGACACCACCACCGCGTCGACCTCCGGCAGCAGGAGCGACGGCTTCGGGATCCCGACCGTCTGCACCGTGCGAAGCCCGTTCCGGCTCAGCACGTTGGCGAGGTCCGAGGCGCCGGTGTAGTCGTCGGCGATGCAGCCGAGGCGCAGGCTCATGGCGCCGCTCCCGCCGCCCCGTCGCGTCGTCCGGCATAGGGCGCGAACCAGCCGAGCCCGTCCTCCGTGCGGCCGCGCGGACGGTACTCGCAGCCGACGAAGCCGGCGTAGCCGAGCCGGTCGAGCGCGTCGAACAGGAACGGCCAGTTCAGCTCCTCGCCGTCCGGCTCGTTGCGCGACGGCACGCTGGCGACCTGGACGTGGCCGATCATCGGCATCATGCGACGCAGGGCCGTCACCACGTCGCCGTGCAGGATCTGCCGGTGGTACAGGTCGAACTGCAGCTTCACGTTGGGCAGGCCGAGCGCGTCGATGAAGGAAGCCGCCCAGTCGAAGTCGTCCAGGAAGTAGCCCGGCATGTCGCGGCCGTTGATCGGTTCCAGTACCAGCTCGATCCCCCGGGCGCCCAGCGCCTCCGCGGCGCGGGTGACGGAGTCGCGGTAGCGGCGCCGTGCCGCCGGGTCCGCCTTGTCCGCCATGCCCGCCATCAGGTGCAGCCGCTCGGCGCCGCACGCCTCGGCGTAGCGCAGCGCGGTGGCGAGGCCGGCCTCGAACTCGGCCGCCCGTTCCGGCAGCGCCGCCAGGCCGCGGTCGCCGGCTTCCCAGTCGCCCGGGGGCATGTTGAACAGGGCCAGGTCGAGCTTGTTGCGACGGAGCCGCTCCGCCACCGCACCCGGCTCCAGCGCGTAGGGAAACAGGAACTCGACCGCGGTGAAGCCCGCCGCCGCCGCCGTGTCGAAGCGGTCGGCGAAGGGATGCTCGGTGAACATCAGGGTCAGGTTGGCGGCGAAGCGCGGCATGCTCAGCGTTCCTCCACCGGCTGCGGCAGCGACAAGCCCGCGATCTGCGCATACAGACGGGCGACCGACGCGTCGTCGTCCCCGCCCATGCCCGCGGCTGCGGTCATCAGGTACATCTGCAGCGCGGCCCCCGCCACCGGGACGGGGAAGCGCTGCGCGCGCGCCATGTCGAGCACGATGCCGAGGTCCTTGGTGAAGATGTCGACGGCACTGCGCGGCGCGTAGTCGCCGTCGAGCACGTGCGGGATGCGGTTCTCGAACATCCAGCTGTTGCCGGCCGATTTCGTGATCACCTCGTACACCCGGTTGAGGTCGAGCCCCTGCTTCGCCGCGAACGCGATCGCCTCGCAGGCGGCGGCGATGTGCACGCCGGCCAGCAGCTGGTTGACCATCTTGAATGCGGCACCCAGCCCGGCGCTGTCGCCCAGCTCGTAGAGCGTCGCGGTCATCGCCTCCAGCGCCGGGCGCGCGGCGGCAAACGCGGCCGGGCTGCCGGAGGCGAGCATGGTGAGCTGCCCGTCCGCCGCCCGCGCCGACCCGCCGCTCATCGGCGCATCAAGGTAGTGCCGGCCGGTGTCCTCCAGCCGCGCCGACAGCGCCCGCGCGCGGTCGGGCGCCATGGTGGCCGACGACACGAACACCCCGCCCGGCTTCATGCGCGCAGCGCAGCCATCGGGGCCGAACAGCACCGCCTCGGTCTGCTCGGCGTTCACCACCACCGCGACCACGCAGTCGGCCTCGGCCGCGGCCTCGCCGGGGGTGGCGCAGATGCGCACGCCTTCCTGCGCGAAGCGGTCGCGGGCGGCGGGGTTGACGTCGTAGCCGGACACCGAGAAGCCGGCGCGCAGCAGCGACGTCGCCATCCCGCCGCCCATCGAGCCCAGGCCGATCACCGCGCACCGCATCGTCGTGTCCTGCCCGCTCATGGCTGCTCCTTGCACGATGCGCCGGACCCGCCGGGCGCCTTGCCCGGTTGCCCACCGAAGGCCAGGATGGGCCGGATCGGACGGCGGATGAAGAGGGCGTCGCCCGGCTGTCCGGGCACGGCAGGGGACGGGATCATGGACGAGACGAGGCTGCGCGAGCAGATCTGCCTGTTCGCCCGCTCGCTGTTCGAGCGCGGCCTGACGCACGGGTCATCGGGCAACATCAGCATACGCCTGGAGGATGGCGGGCTGCTCACCACGCCGACCGACTCCTCGCTGGGCTTCCTCGACCCGGCCCGACTGACGCGGCTCGACCCGTCGGGACGGGTGCTGTCCGGCGACGCGCCGACCAAGGAGATCCCGCTGCACCAGGCGCTCTACGAGACGCGGAACGGGGCAGGAGCGATCGTGCACCTGCACTCCACCCACTCCGTCGCCGTGTCCATGCTGCCGGAGATCGACCCCGCCTCGGTGCTGCCGCCGCTGACCGCGTACTCGGTGATGCGGGTCGGCCGCACCGCGCTGGTGCCGTACTACCGTCCGGGCGACCCGGCGGTCGCCGGCGCCATACGCGCGCTGGGCGGACGACACGCCGCGGTGCTGCTGGCCAACCACGGCCCGGTGGTGGCCGGCACCACGCTGGAGGCCGCGGTCAACGCCACCGAGGAGCTGGAGGAGACCGCACGGCTCTACCTGCTGCTGCGCGGCCTGAACCCGCGGCTGCTGACGCAGGCGCAGGTGCAGGACCTGGTGCAGCACTTCCGCCTGCCCGACGTCGCCGACGGGGACGGGCAGCACGCTTCGGCGCACGTGCACGAGCCCTGACCGCTCAGGCGGCGTCGCGCGCCGGCTCGTCCAGCAGCGCCAGCCGCTCCGCCAGGCGCTCCATCCCGAGACGCGGGCTGGTCAGCACCGGGATGGCGACGGCGTCGCCGAGCCCGTCCGCGACCCGGCCCATGGAAACCTGGGCCAGGACGATGAGGTCCACCTCGGCCGCCAGCGCCACCAGCTCGCGCGACACGATGGCGTCGTGCCTGGCGCTGTCGCCGGCCAGCAGGGCGTCGAACGCGCCGGCGCACAGGCGCTTGGACACCTGGATGGTCTTGCCCTCGCGCTCGGCGGTGCGCTCGATCAGACGCGCGGTCGGGTCCAGCGTGGTCTGCACGGTAGCCGCGACGCCGATCCGGCCGGCGCGCCTGACGGCCTCCTCCGCCATCGCCACGTCGATCTTGAGCATCGGCACGTCGAGCAGCTGCGCCGCCACCTCCGCCGCCTCGCCCACCGACGAGCAGCAGTTGAGGATCATGTCGGCGCCCATCTCCTGCCCGATGGTCATGTACTGGGCGAGGCGCCGGGTGACGGCGGGGGTCACACGGCCCGCCGCCATCGTATCCTTCAGCAGGCTGTCGTCGACCAGGTTGACCAGCCGCACGCCGGGGATCAGCTCCGACGCCAGCGCGTTCAAGGGTGCCACCGTCACCGGTCCGGTGTGCACCGCCACCACGGTTCGTTGTGTCGTCATGAAGGCACTCCTTGGTTCAGGCGGTGGGTGATCAGGCCTCGGTCTTCACGTAGGAGCGCCAGTTGTGGTTCTCGCGGAAGCCGAGCATCTCGCGCGCCTTCCGGTTGGACAGCAGGCTTTCGAATTCGCCCATCTCGCCGCGCACCGGCACGTCGGGATAATAGCGCCGCAGCAGCTCCGCCGTCGGCAGGTCCGACGAGGAATGGTCGTTGACCGCGTTGAACACCTGGTAGCCCAGGCCGTCGGTCTCGACGCCGAGCCTCACGATCTCGCCCAGGTCGCGCGCGTCGATGTAGCTCCAGGCGATCCGCTTGCGGAAGCCGGGCTTGGCGAACCAGCCCGGGAACAGCGCGTACTCGTCCGGCTCGATCACGTTGCCGATGCGCAGCGCGTAGATGTCGGTGCCGGTGCGCAGCGCGAAGGCTTCCGCGGTGCGTTCGTTGCAGATCTTCGACGTGGCGTAGCTGTCCATCGGCTTGACCGGATACTCCTCGTCGAGCGGGAAGTATTCGGGATTGCGGTGGCCGTGCGCGAACACGATGCCGTAGGTGGTCTCGCTCGACGCGATGATCACCTTCCTGATGCCGAGCTTGGTCGCCGCGTCGAGCACGTTGTAGGTGCCCATCACGTTGATCCGGTACACCTCGTTGTCCGGGGTGAGCATGATGCGCGGGATCGCCGCGAAGTGCACCACCGCGTCGATCTTCGACGGGCTGAGGTCCTCGTCGAACTCGTGCAGCCCGGTATAGGTGGAGAACGCGTTGAACACCTGGCCGGCATCGGTGATGTCGGTGATCAGGGTCCGCACCCGGGGGTTGTGCAGCGGCTTGGTGTCGATGTTGAGGATGTCGTAGCCCTGGTCGAGCAGGTACTGCACCACGTGCCGGCCGGCCTTGCCGCTGCCGCCGGTGAAGAGGATGCGCGTCATGCGATGTGTCCTTGGGAGATGGTCAGAACTTGTACTGGTCGATGTTGCCGGCGTTGAAGATCAACGGCGTGCTGAACACGATCACCCCGTCCTTGGCGGTGAAGCTGCCGAGGTCGCCGGCGGTGAACGTGCCGTTGCGCTGGATCGCGTTGTTGGCAGCCAACCTCGCCACGTACATCACCAGCTCGCCCTCCTTCACCTCGTCCCAGAGCGGGCTTTCCTTGATGATGCCGGACTTCACGTACTGGCGGATCGAGTCCGGGTCGCTGCAGCCGCCGACCGCCACCTTGCCGGTGCGTCCGAGCTTCTGCACCGCGGCCGCGGCGCCCACCTCTGCCGCACCGTCGGGGGCGATGATGCCGGTCACGTCCGGGTTCGCCTGCAGGATGTTGAGGCCGGCGGTCAGCGACTGCGACGGGCTGGACTGGCCGTACTGGGTGGTGACGATCTGCATCTTCGGATAGGTCGCCTTCATGTAGGCGGTCAGCGCCTTGATCCACTCGTTCTGGATCGTCGCGTCCGGAGTGGAGGACAGGATCGCGATCTTGGCGTCGGGACCGGTATACTTCGCCACCGACTCCACCAGCGCCTTGCCGAACGCCGCGTAGTCTGTGTTCTGGATGAAGAAGTCGCGCGCGTCCGGGGACACGTCGCTGTCGTAGGACACCACCTTGATCCCCTGCTTGCGCGCGCGTCGCAGCGCCGGGGCCAGCTGGGTCGGGTTGTTGGAGGTGGTGGTGATGACGTTGAAGCGGCGGGCGATCAGGCTGTTGAACACGTCCACCTGGCCCTGCGCCGAGGCGGTGACCGGGCCGGTATAGAGGAAGTCGATGTTCAGCGCCTTGGCCGCGGTCTGCGCACCCTGCTCGTTGGCCTTGAACACCGACAGGCCCACCAGCTTGGGCACCATCGCCACCTTGATCGGCTTGGAGGTGTCGATGTCGGCGGCGTGGCCGGCCAGCGCCGTGCCGAGCAGCAGCGGCAGCGCTGCGACGGCGGCCCGAAGGGATCTGGCGCCGCGGATGATCGTCTGGGTCATGGAAGGGTCCGTTTCCGTTGAATGGTTTCTTGGCAGGCTCAGGTCGTCGCGGCCGGGCGGATGCGCAGCCGCCGCAGCAGCGTCGCGAGGCCGGTGCCCCGGCCGGCGAACAGGTTCTTCAGCGCGATCGCGCCGAGCAGGATCGCGCCGGTCACCATGGTGGTCACCATGTCGGAGAACCCGGCGATCAGCATGCCCTGGCGCAGCATGCCGAGCAGCAGCACCGCGATCACCACGCCGGCGATGCTGCCGTCGCCGCCGAAGATGCTGACGCCGCCCAGCACCACCGTGGTGATGGTGCTGAGCAGCAGGATGCTGCCCATGTCCGGACGCACCGCGCTGTAGTAGGCGGCGAGCACGATGCCCGCCAGCGCCGCGGTGGTGCCGCTGATCACGTAGGACAGGGTGACGATGCGGTCGACGCGTATGCCGGCGTAGCGCGCGGCCTCGGTGTTGTAGCCGATCATCACCACCTTGCGGCCGAACGCCGAGCGCGAGATCAGGGCCGAGAAGAACGCCGCCAGCACCCCGAACAGCACGATCTGGTAGGGCAGGATGCCGCCGATGGCGCCGGTGCCCAGCCGGTTGAAGCTGTCGGGAAACCCGGACGGCGGGTTGTCGCCGGCGAGCGCGGTGGCGATGCTGCCGTAGATGAAGCTGGTGGCGAGCGTCGCGATCAGCGGCTCGGTGCGCAGCCGGGTGATGATCAGCCCGTTCACCAGCCCGAGCAGCGCGCCGGACGCCACGCCCAGCAGGGCGGCGATCCAGATCGACAGGTGCAGGCCGGTCCACAGCTCCGCCATCACGATGGCGGCGAGGCTGGCGGTGGTGCCGACCGACAGGTCGATGCCGCCGGTCAGGATCACGGTGGTCAGGCCCAGCGCCACCAGGCCGAACGGCAGGAAGTTCTCCGACAGCGCCAGGAAGTCGCCGAAGCCCGGATAGAAGCCGGGCACGGCGGCGACCAGCCCCAGGGTCAGCAGCACCAGCAGCACCAGCAGCGCGCGCTCCCAGTTGCCGAGCGGCAGGCGGCGGGACGCGCCGCGGCGCGCGGTCACGTCGTTGCGGCCGCCGCTCACGCGCGTGCTCCGCGGCCGGCGGTGACGGCGAGCAGGATCATCACGCCCTCGCCGGCGGAGTACCAGATCGGCGGCACGTGCACGAACACCAGCGCGGTGAGGATCACGCTCAGGAACAGCGAGCCCAGCACGGTGCCGAGCGCGTTGCCGCGGCCGCCGGCGATCGCGGTGCCGCCGATCAGGGCGACCGCGATCGACTGCAGCTCCATGTGGTCGCCGGTGCCGGTCGTGACCGTGGCCGAGCCGGTGTAGGACAGGAACATCAGCCCGGCGAGGGCCGCCAGCACGCCGGAGATGGTGTAGGCGCCCACCTGGGTGATCGTGACCGGGATGCCGGCGTTGTAGGCGGCGGCCTGGTTGTTGCCGATCGCCAGTACCGCGCGGCCGAACCGGGTGTGGCCGATGATGAACCACATCAGCAGCAGCACGATCCCCAGCACCAGCACCGGGATCGGCACCGGCAGCACGCTCGCCACCACGCCGTTGCCCAGCGTCGCATAGGCGTGCGGCACGGAATCCACCTGGGTGCCGTCGGAGTACAGGAAGATCAGGCCGCTGTACAGGCTGTAGGTGCCGAGCGTGGTGATGATCGGCGGGATCGCCAGCCTGGCCACCAGCAGGCCGTTCAGCGTCCCCAGCACCAGCCCGATCGCCAGCGCGATCGCGAACGCACCGTACAGCGGCAGGCCGCCGGTCTGCGCCATCAGCCCGGTCACCATGGCGCTCAGCCCCAGCACCGGGGCCACGGACAGGTCGATGCCGCGCGTCGCGATCACCACCGTCTGGCCGAGCGACAGCAGCGACAGCACGACGCAGCCCAGCATCATGAAGCGGAGGTTCTGCAGCGACATGAAGTCGCGATGGAAGGCGCCCACCACCAGCACGGTGGCAATCGTCACCCCGACCAGCGCGATCTCGCGCAGGTCGCGTCGCAGCCACGCGGAGCCCCGGGCCGGCCGCGGCCGGACGGGCAGCGCGGCGGCCGCCTGCAGTGCCGGCGCGCTCATGCCGCGGCCCCGAGCCCGGCATGGCTCAGGTAGGAGCGGCCGAGGCGCTCGGGCGTGATCCCGTCGCCGTGCAGCTCGGCGACGATCCGCCCCTCGTAGATCGACAGGATGCGGTCGCACAGCCGCACCAGCTCCTCCATCTCGGACGAGATCACCAGGATCGCGGTGCCGGCCCTGGCGCGCGCCTCGATCAGCTCGTAGATCTCGTCCTTGGCGCCGACGTCGACGCCGCGCGTCGGCTCGTCCAGGATCGCCACCGCCGGCGACAATCCCATCCACTTGCCGAACACCACCTTCTGCTGGTTGCCGCCGGACAGCTCGCGCAGGGTCTGGTCGGTGCCGGCGCAGCGCACGCGGTACTGCGACACGGCTTCCGCGCCGATCCGGTCCTCGTCGTCTCGGTCCATCAGCCCCCAGCGCCGGCGCACCCGCTCGATCAGCCCGGCGGACACGTTCTGCGCGATCGTCATCGGCAGCACCGCGCCGTGGCGGGCGCGGTCCTCCGGCGCGTAGACCAGGCCCTTGCGTATGATCTCGTGCGTCGGCAGGCCGGTGATCGGCGCGCCGTCCAGCACCACGCTGCCGGCATCGCAGCGGCGCAGCCCGAAGATGGTCTCGGCGATCTCCGTGCGGCCGGCGCCGACCAGGCCGGCCAGCCCCAGGATCTCGCCGCGGTGCAGGGTGAAGCCGACCTCGGCGAACGAGGGCGCGTGCGCCAGCCCGTCCACCGTCAGCACCGCCTCCGTGGTCGCCGACGACCAGGAGCGCCGGGGGATGGTGCGCATCTCGCGCCCGACCATCTGCGACAGCAGCCGGGTGCGGTCGAACTCGGGCCGCTCCACGCTGTCCACCAGCGCGCCGTCGCGAAGCACGCTGATGTCGTCTGAAATGTCCAGCACCTCGTCCATGCGGTGGCTGATGAAGGCCAGCGTGTAGCCTTCGCCGCGCAGCCGGCGCATGGTGGAGAACAGCCGGTCGACCTCGTGCGTGGTCAGCGGCGAGGTGGGCTCGTCGAACAGGATCACCCGGCAGCCGCGCAGCAGCGCCTTGGCGCATTCCACCTGCTGCTGCTGCGCGATCGACAGCCGGCGCGACTGCGCGTCTACGTCGATGTCGAGGCCGAGCGCGTGCAGCGCCTCCTGGGCGCGCGCGCGCATCGCGGACCAGTCGATCCGGCGCCAGCGGCCCGTGGTGGGCAGCTGGCCCACGAACATGGTTTCCGCCACCGTCAGCTCCGGCATCAGCGCCGGCTCCTGCGGCACCAGGTAGATGCCGTGCAGGTGCGCCTCGTGCGGCGAGGACAGCAGGAGCGGCGCGTCGTCGAGATGCAGCGTGCCGCCGTTCGGCTGCACCAGGCCAGCCATCACCTTGAACAGGGTCGACTTGCCGGCACCATTCTCGCCCATGGTGGTGTGGATGCGGCCCGGATGCAGCGATACGCTCAGGCCCTTGAGCACGGGCACGCTGCCGTAGCTCTTGACGATGTCGCTCGCCCGGTAGGTTCCGCTCGATGCGGAACCGGCCTGCGCTACAGTACCCGGCATCGCTCCATGCTCCTGGACATCCTTCCCGCATAGGCCACGCTTCTTGCCACCGCGCCTTGCGCGGCACCGATGGCTGGCGTTTGAACCGACCTTATGCGCCCGACCATGGTAGCGCAACCATCATTGTTTCCCTGTCCTGCCGGAGCCGGTGGCGGTTGGCGCCGCCGGCGACTAGGATGCGGCCCGATGGGTCAGCAGAACGCCTTGCATCGCCGCGTCCGTCCTGGAGCCGTGACCCTGAAGCACGTCGCCGAGCGTGCCGGCGTGGCGCCGATCACGGTTTCGCGCGCGATCAACACGCCCAGCAGCGTGTCCGCCTCGCTCCGCGCCCAGATCGAGGAGGCGGTGGCCGAACTCGGCTACGTGCCGAACCGGGTGGCGGGCATGCTCGCCTCCGCGCACAGCCGGATCGTGCCGGTGATCGTGCCGTCGCTGTCCAACGCGGTGTTCATCGAGGTGATCCAGGGCGTGCAGACGGTGCTTGAGGCGGAAGGCTACCAGCTGCTGCTCGGCAACACCCAGTACGACCTCGACCGCGAGACCGAGCTGGTGTCCACCCTGCTCGGCTGGTCGCCGGCCGGGATCATCGTCGCCGGCCTGCGCCATGCCGAGCGGACCGAAGCCCTGCTGCGCGGCTGCAACCGCCCGGTGGTGGAGGTGATGGAGGCGGGACGGCCGATCGACATGAACGTCGGGCTGTCGCACCTCAAGGCCGGCGCCATGATGGGACGCCACCTGATCGAGCGCGGCTACCGGCGGATCGGCTTCGTCGGCGGCCGGCTGGAGGCCGACTACCGCGCCATGCAGCGCTATCGCGGCCTCGACCGCGCCCTGGCGGAGGCCGGGCTCGCGCGGCGGCCGCCGTTCGAGCATCCCGACAGCTCCAGCCCGGAGGTCGGCGGCCGCGAGCTGCTCGCGGTCCTGCGGCAGGCGCCGGAGCTCGACGCGCTGTTCTTCGCCAACGACGACCTGGCGGTGGGCGCGCTGCTGTGCGCCGCCCGAGAGGGCATCGCGGTGCCGAAGCGGGTGGCCATCGCCGGCTTCAACGGGTTCGGCATCGGCGCCCTGACCAGTCCGGCGCTGACCACCATCGTGTCGCCGCGTCGCGACATCGGCGAGATCGCCGCGCGCAAGCTGCTGGCGCGCGTCGCGGGCAGCCCGGCCGGGCCGGCGCGGGTGGATGTCGGCTGCCGGCTGGCGGTGCGGGAAAGCACCTGAATCCGTGAACGACGTTCACGAAAGGGCCTTCGGGCCCATGATGAAAAAGGCCGGGACCGCCGGCGCCAGCCCGTTCGGCCGCGGCATGAAACGGGCCGCACCGGTCCGGGATCCAGGAGCGTAACGCCATGCACATCCTCATCCTCGGCGCCGCCGGCATGATCGGCCGCAAGCTGGCCGGGCGCCTGGCGCGGGATGCCGCCCTGGACGGGCATCCGGTGCAGCGGCTCACCCTGGCCGACGTGGTGGCGCCGACGGCGCCGGCGGGCTGCCCCGGCGCCTGCGACTGCCTCGCCGTCGACCTGTCGGTTCCGGGCGAGGCGGCGGGGCTCGCGTCGCGGCGTCCCGACCTGGTGTTCCACCTGGCGGCGGTGGTGTCGGGCGAGGCGGAGGCGGAGCTGGAGAAGGGCTACCGCGTCAACCTGGACGGCACCCGGGCGCTGTTCGAGGCGATCCGGCGCGAAGGGGAAGGCACGGACTGGCGGCCGCGCGTGGTGTTCGCCTCCTCCACCGCGGTGTTCGGGGGTCCGCTGCCCGACGTGGTCGACGACGACTACCTGCTCACCCCGCAGACCAGCTACGGCACCCAGAAGGCGATCGGCGAGCTGCTGCTGGCGGACTACAGCCGGCGCGGCATCCTCCGCGGCATCGGGCTGCGCCTGCCGACGGTCTGCGTGCGGCCGGGCCGGCCGAACCGGGCGGCGTCCGGCTTCTTCTCCGGCATCATACGCGAGCCGCTGGCCGGGCAGGAGGCGATCCTGCCGGTGCCGGACACGCTGCGGCACTGGTTCGCCAGCCCGCGCGCGGCGGTGGGCTTCATGCTGCACGCCGCCACCCTCGACCTCCACCGCCTGGGCGACCGGCCGAACCTCGCCATGCCTGGCCTGTCCGCCACGGTGGCCGAACAGATCGAGGCGCTTCGGGAGGTGGCCGGCGACCGGGCGGTGGCGCTGATCCGGCGCGAGCCCGATCCGGCGATCGAGCGCATCGTGGAGGGGTGGGCGCGCGCCTTCGATCCGGCCCGGGCCCTGGCGCTCGGCTTCACCGCGGAAACGACCTTCGCCGACATCATCCGCGCCCATGTCGCCGACGAGATGGGCGGCCGGATCGGCTGAACGGAAGCGATCGCGCCGGATCAACCGGCAGCACGCCCGGCACCACGGGCAGGACCAGGGGGAAACGTCATGGCCGACATCATCGGCGCTGCGGCGCCATTCGATCCTGCGCCGGGATCCGCGATCCCGGGCGGCCGGGCACTGGCGAGCGCCGTGTCCAGGGCGCGCAACCGGCTGATGCCGTTCCTGATCCTGATGTACATGCTGAACTTCCTCGACCGCACCAATGTCGGCATGGCCAAGCAGGCGCTGCACGCGCAGGTGGGCCTTTCCGACGCGTGGTTCGCGCTCGGCGCCGGCATCTTCTTCATCGGCTACGCCGTGTTCGAGGTGCCCAGCAACCTGGTGCTGCACCGCGTCGGCGCCCGCATCTGGCTCGGGCGGATCATGATCACCTGGGGCATCGTCGCCGCCTGCACCATGTTCGTGACCGGCGCCTGGTCGTTCGTGGGGCTCCGCCTGCTGCTGGGCCTGGCCGAGGCCGGCTTCTTTCCCGGCGTGATCCTTTATTTGACCTACTGGTTCCCGCCCGAATACCGCGGGCGCGTGCTGGGGATGTTCTATTTCGGCTATCCGCTGGCGCTCACCCTCGGCACCCCGTTCTCCGGCCTCCTGCTCGGCTTCGACGGGCTGTGGGGCCTGGCCGGCTGGCAGTGGATGTTCCTGGTCGAGGGGCTGCTGGCGGCGGCGGTCGGCGTGCTGACCCTGTTCGTGCTGCCGGACCGGCCGGCCGACGTGTCCTGGCTGTCGGCGGAGGAGAAGACCGCGCTGTCGGTGGTGCTGGTCCGCGAATCCGACGACAAGCACGCGGAAGGCGCCGGCACCTTCGGGCAGGCGCTGCGCGACGTCCGGCTGCTGCAGTTCGTGGTGATCTACTTCCTGATGCAGATCGGCAGCTACGGCGTGGTGTTCTACCTGCCGGACCAGGTCAGCGCCCTGCTGGGGGTGAGGATCGGCGGCCTGGTCAGCCTGGTCTCGGCGATCCCGTGGCTGTGCGCGATCGCGTTCACCGCACTCTGGCCGGTGCTGGCGGCGCGCGCCAACCGGCCGCGGCTGTTCTTCCTGGTCTGCCTGCTGATGGTGGCGGCGGGCATCCTGGTGTCGGCGCATTCCTCGCCGGCGGTGGCGATCGTGGCGCTGTGCGTCGCCGCGTCCGGCATCATCGCCTCGCAGGCGATCTTCTGGACCTTTCCCACCGACCACTTCGCCGGCACCGGGGCGGCCGGCGGCCTGGCCGTGATCAACGCGATCGGCAACCTCGGCGGCTTCGTGGCGCCCAACCTGCGCACCGAGGCCGGCCGGCTGTTCGGCACCGGCACCGCCGGGCTGCACGCGCTCGGCATCGCCGCCCTGCTGTCGGCCGCCACCGCCCTGCTGCTGCCGGCGCGCGGACGGCGCGTCGCCGCCCTGGCGCTGCGATCGGTCGCCGGCCGCCGTGGCGTCGCGCCGTGACCACGTCGCCGTCCGGCACCAGGGAGACCGGATCGCCCGCGTCGCCGGGCGATCCTGCACGACGCCGCGATGCAGGCCGAGGAAGCGGCCGAGCGGAGGCGGCCGCGTGCATCCCGGTGCACCGGGCCGGCCCGTCGGGTGCCGGCGGCCGGACAGGCTGTTCGCTGTGATGCGCACCCGGTTCGGCCGGCTTGGCCTCCCGTTCAACGACGCCGCGCCGGCCTGATCGGGAGCATCCCGCCGGGCGGCGGCGTCGTCGCCCCGGCCTGCGGCAGGTCGACGCCGGCCGCTGCGGGCCGACGCCGGGCAGGCGGACGGCACGGGCGAGGGATGCCTGCGACGTTGCCGGCGACGCGGTGGCGACGGCGTCGCTGCCGCCCGACATCCCGCGTCCCGTTCCGGTCGACGACGCCGACGCGGCATCGCGCCCCGGGCGGCGGCGGTGCAGAAGCGCGTCGGGACCGCACGAAACCTGGCCTCGACGGCAAAAAAGTATCGGTCGGGATGCCAGAAAGCAGTAGAGCACGTGACGGTGAGCGCCTAGTCTCGCGGCAACGAGAATGACGCCGACGCTCGACACTCCGAAGCGTTGGCGCGGGAGACGACCAGATGCCGCAACACCAGGGATTCCGGCTCCGTCCGGTCCGGTTGGCGCCGGGCGCCTGCCCGCGGGCCGCCGCGCGCTGAGACCGGTCCATGCACGTCCAGCCTGCCCTTGAGTTGGTGAACGTCGGGGCCGATGCCTGCCTCAAGATATGGTCGCACGGGCTGCCCTATCCGACCGTGCGCTGGCACTTCCATCCCGAGTACGAACTGCACCTGATCACCACCACGAGCGGGCGCAGCTTCGTCGGCGACTACATCGGCCGGTTCGAGCCGGACAACCTGGTGCTGGTCGGGCCGAACGTTCCGCACAACTGGCTGAGCGACGTGCCGCCCGACACGGTGATCGCCGAGCGCTGCCTGGTGCTGCAGTTCACCGAGGCCTTCGCGGTCAGCGCCATGGGGTTGTTCCCCGAGCTCGCCTTCCTGCGCAGGCTGCTCGAGTCCGCCGGCCGCGGCCTGGAATTCTCCACCGGGACCGGCACCGCGGTGCGTCCGGTCATGCGCAGCATGCTGGGAACCACCGGGCCGCGCCGGATCGAGCTGTTCTTCGCCCTGCTGTCGCTGATCCAGGACGCGCCCGCACCCAGGCCGCTGGCAGGGCTCGGCTACCGCGCGACGCCGGACGTGTACCTGAGCCAGCCGCTCAACCACGTGCTGGCGCAGATCGCCGCCAACCCCGCCTCCGACTTCCGCGAGACCGACCTGGCCGCACTGAGCGGCTACAGCCCGAGCAGGTTCTCCAAGGCGTTCAAGCGCAAGACCGGAACCAGCTTCGTGCGCTACCTGCACGGCATCCGCCTGAACAAGGCGTGCGAGATGCTGATCGCCGACGATGCGCACGTCGCCGACATCTGTTTCGGCGTCGGGTTCAACAACCTGTCCAACTTCAACCGGCAGTTCCGCTCCTATCGTGGGATGTCGCCGTCGGAATTCCGGCGTCGCCACCGCAGCGGAGCCGCCGCCGCGGCAACGGCATCGTCCAGCCGGTCGATGTCCTGGTCGTAGAAGAACGAAACCCAAAGGGAGTCTTTGATGTCCAAGCTCAAGTCCATCATTCTCGGAACGGTCGCCGCGGCCGCCCTTGCGACCACCGGCGCGCAGGCGGCGCCGATCAAGATCGGCATGACGTTCCAGGAGCTGAACAACCCGTACTTCGTGACGATGCAGAAGGCGCTGCGCCAGGCCGCCGGCACGATCGGCGCCACCGTGGTGGTCACCGACGCGCATCACGACGTGTCGAAGCAGATCAGCGACGTCGAGGACATGCTGCAGCAGCACATCAACATCCTGCTGGTGAACCCGACCGACTCCACCGGCATCGCGTCCGCGGTGACCGAGGCGCACAAGGCCGGCGTGATCGTGGTGGCGGTGGACGCCAACGCCAGCGGCCCGGTCGACGCGTTCGTCGGCTCCAAGAACTACGATGCCGGCGTGATGTCGTGCACCTACCTGGCCAAGGCGATCGGGGAAAGCGGCAGCGTCGCCATCCTGGACGGCATCGCGGTGGTGCCGATCCTGGAGCGGGTGCGCGGCTGCAAGGCCGGGCTCGCCAAGTTCCCCAACATCAAGATCGTGGACACCCAGAACGGCAAGCAGGAGCGCGACGTGGCGCTCACCGTCACCGAGAACATGATCCAGGCGCATCCCGACCTGAAGGGCATCTTCAGCGTCAACGACGGCGGCTCGATGGGCGTGCTGTCGGCGATCAACTCGTCCGGCAAGGACATCAAGCTGACCTCGGTCGACGGCGCGCCGGACGCGGTGGCGGCGATCGCCAAGCCGGGCTCGAAGTTCATCGAGACCTCGGCCCAGTTCCCGGGCGACATGGTGCGCATCGGCCTGGGGCTTGCGCTGGCCGACTATTGGGGTGCAGGAAACACGGTGCCGAAGCTGGTGCCGATCGACGTGAAGCAGGTCGACGCCGAGGCGGCCAAGACGTTTCATTGGTAAAGTTGGGTCATTGGTAAAGTTGGGCCACTGGTAGGATAGGTCAGGGCGCATGGATACGATCCTGGAGCTTCGCGGGATCAGCAAGGGCTTTCCCGGCGTGAAGGCGTTGTCCGGGATCGACCTGTCGGTCAACGCCGGAGAGATCCATGCGCTCCTGGGCGAGAACGGCGCCGGCAAGTCGACGCTGATGAAGATCCTGTCCGGCATCTACCGGCCGGACGAGGGTCACATCGTCGTCGACGGGCAGGAGCGGCACTTCAACGACTACCACGACGCGGTGGCCGCCGGCATCGGCATCGTGTTCCAGGAATTCTCCCTGATCCCGTACCTGAACGCGGTGGAGAACATCTTCCTGGGGCGCGAGCGCCGGCGCTTCGGCATCCTGCAGTCCGCCTCCATGCGGGCGGAGGCGGTGGCCCTGTTCGAGCGGCTGGGGGTGTCGATCGACCTGTCCGCCGAGGTGCGCACGCTGAGCGTGGCGCAGCAGCAGTTCATCGAGATCGCCAAGGCGCTGGCGCTGGACGCGCGCATCCTGATCCTGGACGAGCCGACCGCGACGCTGACCCCGGCCGATGCCGAGCACCTGTTCATCATCATGCGGGCGCTGAAGGCGCAGGGCGTGGCGATGATCTTCATCTCGCACCACATGGACGAGATCTTCGAGATCTGCGACCGAATCACCGTGCTGCGCGACGGCCAGTTCATCGGCGTCACCCCGGTGGCCGACACCGACATGGACGCGCTGGTGCAGATGATGGTCGGCCGCAGGCTGGAGCGCTCGTTCCCGCCCAAGCCGGAGTTCCACGGCACGCGCAGGCCGGTGCTGGAGGTCGAGCTGCAGATCGAGCGCGGCGGCCCGGTGAACGCCTTCGTGCTGCACGAGGGAGAGATCCTGGGCTTCTCCGGCCTGGTCGGCTCGGGGCGCACCGAGACGGTGATGGCGGTGCTGGGCGCGGATCCGGCCTACCGCAAGACGGTACGCATCAACGGCGAGCCGGCGCGCCTGTCCGACCCGGCGGCGGCCCTGGCCAGCGGTCTCGGCATCCTGCCGGAAAGCCGCAAGGTCGAGGGGCTGATCACCAGCTTCAGCATCCGCGACAACATCTCGATCAACAACCTGGGCAAGTACCGGCAGATGGGCGCGTTCCTCGACTTCGCCTCGGAGCGCACCACCACCGACGCCATGATGAAGAGCGTCGGCGTCAAGGCGCCGAACCAGGGCACCGCGGTGGAAACCCTGTCCGGCGGCAACCAGCAGAAGGTGGTGCTGGCGCGCTGGCTCAACCACCACTGCAAGATCCTGTTCTTCGACGAGCCGACGCGCGGCATCGATGTCGGCGCCAAGGCCGAGATCTAC
>CALMVN010000137.1:13366-20115 GCA_937873225.1 uncultured Acetobacteraceae bacterium | reverse complement strand
AGGCCGGCGCGGCCGCGCAGGCGGCGGTAGGCGGCGGACAGCAGGCGGAAGGCGAGCCAGCCGGCGGCGGCGGCGGCGGCGCGGTCGAGGAGTGCCGGCGGGTCGGTCGCGGCGCAGGCGGCGAGGCCGGCCAGAAGCAGGGGCAGGGTGAGGACGTCGGGCAGGCGCAGGGAGCGCCAGTCGATCCAGGCCAGCACCAGCGCCGCCCAGCCGAGCACGCAGCCGGACCACAACAGCCGGGGATCCGCCGGCAGCACGGCGGCGGCGACCAGGGACACAAGCAGCGCCGCGAGCTCGATCGCCGGGTGGACGCGGGAGATCGGCGCGCGGCAGTGGCGGCAGCGCCCGCCGGAGGCGGCGAAGCTCAGCAGGGGCACGAGGTCGAGGGGGCCGAGCACGTGGGCGCAGGAGTCGCAGGCGGAGCGGGACAGCGCCACCGGCCGGCCAGCCGGCAGGCGCATCGCCAGCACGCCGAGAAGGCTGCCGATCGCCGGCGACAGCAGCACGGGGGGGAGCCAGGGCGGCACCGGGCGCCCTACCTGTTGCAGATCTCGCTGCTGCTGTCGCCGGCGTTGTTGGCGGGGCCGGCGGAGCACAGGTCGTAGTCGTGGCCGTCGCGGTTGGACGGGTTGCGATACAGGTAGGCGTGGTTCCAGGCGTCCACCGGCACGGAGCCCTTCACGTAGGGGCCGTTCCAGTTGTCGGCGTCGGAGGGCTTGGTGACCAGCGCCTGCAGGCCGTCGTCGGTGGACGGGTAGGAGCCGACGTCGAGCTTGTACAGGTCCAGGATCTGGCCGATGCGCTCGATCGACTGGTGCGCGATCTTGATCTTGGCGCCGCTGAGCTGGCCCAGCACGGCCGGCGCCACCAGGGCGATCAGCAGGCCCAGGATGGCGATCACCACCAGCAGCTCGATCAGGGTGAAGCCTTGGTCCCCGGCCGTGTCCGGTCGGGAGCGTGGGAGGCGGGAACGGTTCGACATCGGCGGCATGGCCTCGGTTCGGGAGCGATGCGGGAGGTTCTAGCGCATCGGAGCCGATCGGACGATTTCGCGCAGGTGTCGTTTGTGCCAGGATCGGTGCATGACGACCCGTGCGCCGACGCCCTGATGCCGGTTCCGTATCTCGCCTGCATGGGGCTGGTGGCCTCGATCTACCACCTGCCGCCGCGCGTGCTGCCGTCGATCCAGGCGGTGGAAGGCGGCAGCCCGGGGCTGGTGCACCGCAACGGCAACGACAGCCAGGACCTGGGGGTGATGCAGGTCAACACCGTCTGGCTCGGGCCGCTGGCGCGCTACACCCATACCGGGGTCGAGACCGTGTACACCCGGCTGCGCGACGAGCCCTGCTACAACGTGGCCGCCGCCGGGGCGATCATGCGCACCTACCTGGACGAGGCGCATGGCGACCTGATGCAGGCGGTGGGCAACTACCATTCGCACACCCTGGCGCTGAACGCCGCCTACCAGGCGCTGGTGATGCGGTCGGCGCAGCGGCTGTTCGTGGGCGGCGGCGGCGTGCCGGGGGCGAGGCAGCGTACGGTGGCCGAGCGGCTGGCGATGCAGCGGCGCATGGTCCACACGGCCCGGCAACGGGACCGTGGATAGCGCCGGGACCGACCATCCCGCAGGACGCGTGCGCCATCGACATCCAGGCGGACGGGCCGGCTTCAGCCCCTGCCCCTGGCCAGGCCGACGACGGTGCGGAGCGGCCCGGTGACGCGCCACGACGTGCTCGCCTGCAGCCGGGTGGCGTGCGCCTCGGCCGCGGCAACCCGGCTCGCCAGCGCGTCGTGTTCGCGTTGCAGGCGGGCGGCTTCCTCGCGGACCTGGGCGAGCTGCGACGCGAGCGCGTCCCGCTCGCCCCGCAGCGCGTCGAGGGCGCGGTGCAGGTTGCCGCAGGTCTCGCGGTCGTAGTGCGGATGGTCGTCGTAGCTGTCGACCGTGCCGCTGAGGAACTCCAGGTCGGGCTTGGCCAGCGCGAGCGGGAACAAGCGTCGTAGCAGCGCCCTGCCCTGCCCCGCCGCAGCCGCATCGGTGGTCAGCAGCAGCTTGTTCGGCACCAGCGCGAACGGAACCAGCGTCCCGCCGGCCCCGACATAGGCGGCGAGCCCGGTCAGCACGCCGGTCCAGTGGCTGCTCAGGATGTCGTCCAGGGCCACGATGCCGCCGCCGAGCAGGGTGCGCTCCGCCAGCCGCAGGTCGTTGGCCACCGTGGGAGCGGTGTGACCGCCGTCGATCGAGATGAAGCGGAAGCGGTGCGACAGGAAGCCGAGCCGCTGGAGGTCGAGGCTGGACTCCTGCACGATCTCGACGGTTGCGGCGGGCGCGTAGCGACCCAGGTTCCGCTCGAAGACGGCACGGTCGCCCCGTCCCGAGCGGTCGACGTTCTTCTCCTGGTGGCCGAACACGTCCACCGCGACCGCCCGCTCGCCGGGCGCCTGGGCGTTGGCAAGCACCATGAACAGCCGGCCGTGATGCACGCCGATCTCGCACACGTCGCCGCGCAGGCCGGCCCGCACCTGCTCGACCAGCAGCTGCGCCAGGATGGAGGCGGTGGTCGGCGACAGCCAGCCTTCGACCGTGCCGATCCCGCGCTCGAGGTAGCTGGCGAGCGAGGAGAACAGGCCGACGGATGCGAACCCTTCCGATGACGCGCTGCCGGAGATGTCCATGTCCGCCATTCAGGTCCCGAACCGCGACACCTGGCTTCCTGGGCGGATACCCGTGTCCTGCCCCCGACATTCGCACGCTAATGTCGGGGGCAGGACACCATCTCATCGAGAAAACTGATGTCCACTGAGAATCCGACGTCCAGCGGACGTCGGATCCGGGATACTAGCATGGGTTGGTGCCTGGATCGACCGGGTTGGCTGGCACCTGAACTGGCCGGAAAGGGCGGGATGCCGGCGGACGGCACGCCTCCGCCGGCAGGGTGCCGGCGGGGCTCCTGCGGCGCCTGCCGGACCCCGGCGGGTGGGCGGCCTGGACCTTGTTCGCCGAGCCAGGCCGGCATGCGACAGCGCCTGCCGACGTCGGTGCGGCAGCGCGGCGCGCAGCCGGGCGAGGCCGTCCCGGACGGCACCGGCAGCCGGCACCGACGCACGAGGCGCGGGCCAGGCGTCTGGTTCGGCATTGCGTCGGCCTTGGCGCCTCCCTGCGGGACGTCAGCCAGCCGTGCCGCCTGACGAAGCCTCGCGTCGAGGGTGGGTTCCGGACCCGGATGGCCGGACCATGGGATCAGTTCCGCTTCCGGATCTTCCGGTTCCGGCGCAGGCGGTGGCCGAGGCTGATGGAGGGACGCTCGATCCCGACATGCAGCGCCGTCGCCGCCGCGCCGGCCAGCGCCGCCGCGAGCAGGGCCGCGATCGGGAACCGCAGATGCCACGCCATGACCAGGAAGCTGATGATGGCGAAGCCGAACGCGGCGTGGATGAGGTAGAGCGGGTAGCTGATGGCGGCCAGGCCATCGAGGACGCGGTTCGGCCGGAACCGCCGGCGGCTCCGGTAGCAGAGGGCGAAGACCAGGATCGCGAGCCCGAAGCTGGTGGTGTGGAGCGAGCGGAAATCGCCGGCGGTCGGACCGAGCGCGTAGGCGGCAAAGAAGAGGACGCCCAGTCCCAGCACGCCGGCCGTCAGCCGGCCACGGGAGATGGCGCCCTCGTAGCGGTAGTGGAACAGCGTTCCGATGAAGATGTAGCCGATATACATCAGCGCGCTCACCAGCGGCACCGGCAGGTGGAGCACGTCGTGCCCCTGCAGGGCGTTGATCGCCAGGGCGCCCGCCGCCAGCGCCATCAGCGGCCAGACGCGGGACGACAGCAGCACCGGCCGCAGCAGCGCCGCCAGGAGATAGAAGCTCACCTCGATCGACAGGGTCCAGCTCACCCAGTCCACGGTGAGGCTGCCGAGCGGCGTCGCGAACAGCAGGCCGTTGACGAGGTAGGCATGCAACCCGAAGGCGGGCGGACGGTGCCAGTAGCGGCCGCTGGCGGCGATGGCGCAGCCTTCGAGCAGCAGCGCCATCCAGAAGGTCGGATAGATGCGCAAGGCGCGCGCCAGCAGGAAGCTGCCCATCCCGGAGCGACGCAGCGAGAACGGGATGACGAAGCCGCTGATCAGGAAGAAGGCGCTGACCCCGAACTTGCCCAGGTCGAGCCACGGCGGATATGCCCAGGCGACGATCGGGCTCGGCGGCGTGTCCAGCGGCGGCGCGGCCACCACCCAGGCGACCGCGCCGCGCATCACCTGCGCCACGACGGCATAGTGGACCAGCATGACGGCCACGACGCACAGGCCGCGAAGCTGGTTGGCGAAGACGATCCTGTCGGTGCGAGGCAGCGCGCGGCCTGCGCCGCCGGGCGGATGCCTCGGCCCGGCCGGTGCGAGCGGACCGGCAACGTCGGTCAGGATCATCTCGGCCATGGTCGCCTCGTCCTCCGGCTTCGGGACCAGCCGGCAGCCCCCGGGATCGGGTCCGACATCGCCGTGGCTGCCGGCCGCGTCAGCGCAACGACCGGTTGCAAAGGCTTACTCACAGTTAGTTTATGTCATCTCCGGAGGATTCTGATCAACGCCCTGCATCCACAGGTGGTCGTCGCTTGTATCGGTAGGGGCATGGCGCACGACGCCATCCGTCTGCCTGTCGTCTTGGCAGCAGGCAGGCGTCACCTAAGGACAGGAACGTTCAAATGGCCGGACTTGAGACGAGTCACGTGATGCCCGAGGGGCCTGCCCTCGGCCGCCGCAGCCTGATGAAGGGCGCCGGGGCCGGTGCGGTGGCACTCGGCGCGCTGGGCGCCGCGAGCATCGCCACGAGCACCTCTGCGTCGGCGGCAACCTATACCGATGCCGACATCCTCAACTTCGCGTTGAACCTGGAATACCTGGAAGCGGAGTACTACCTGCGGGCCGCGACCGGCCAGCCGCTCGGCGCCTATACCGGCCTCACCGGAGTCGGCACGCAGGGCACCGTCACCGGCGGCTCGCTGGTTCCGTTCCAGAATCCGGCCCTCGCCTACTACGCGCTGCGGATCGCCAACGACGAGCTGGCCCATGTCCGCTTCCTGCAGACCGCGCTCGGCGCGAGCGCGATCGCGGAGCCCTCGATCGACTTCGCGAGCAGCTTCACGACCTTGGCGCAGGCCGCCGGGCTGATCGGGCCGACCGGCACCTTTGACCCGTTTGCCGACGAGATCAGCTTCCTGCTCGGCGCCTACATCTTCGAGGACGTCGGCGTGACCGCCTATGCCGGTGCGGCCAACCTGCTCACCAACCCGGACAACCTCAGCTACGCCGCCAGCGTCCTCGCGGTCGAGGGCTACCATGCGGGCGCGATCCGCGGCTACCTGTCGCAGATCGGCGCCGGCGACGCCACCAACGCCATCTCCGCGCTGCGCAACAAGCTGGGCGGCGTTCCGGACAACGGCACGTCCACGACCGACAACCCGTTCACCTTCAACAACGTCGACTACAACGGGCAGACCTATCGCCGCACGACCCAGCAGGTGCTGAACATCGTCTTTGGCGGCGCGTCGGCGACAGCCGGCCTGTTCTTCCCCAAAGGGGTGAACGGCCTGTTCAACAGCACCGCCACCTGATCGACCGGTCCGGCCCCTTCAACACGTCCAGGCACACGCGGGACGGCGCCGAGGCCGACAGCAGGTCGCGGCATACGTCTTCCGCAGGAGATCATTCCATGCTCGACACCACCAGCCAGCCCGAGACCAGCGCAAGCCCGGTGCTTGACGCGAACAGGGTCCCGGAGGAGAACGCCACCAACCGTCGGCGCGTCGTGATGCGCCGCGCCGGCTTCGGCCTCGCCGGCATCGCGGCGGCAAGCCTGTTCGGCAGCAGGACTGCCAGCGCTGCAACCGTGACCGACGTCGACATCTTCAACTTCGCGCTGAACTTCGAGTATCTCGGCGCCGAGTACTACCTGCGCGCCACGACCGGAAACGGCCTCGGCACGTATGTGGGGGCAGCCGGATTGGCCGGCACCGGAACGCAGGGGCAGGTGACCGGCGGGGCGCCCGTCCCGTTCCAGACGGACGCGGTCGGCTACTACGCGCAGGGGCTCGCCAACGACGAACTCGGCCACGTGCAGGTCATCCGCGAGGTGCTCGGCAGCGCCGCCATCTCCGAGCCGTCGATCGACCTCGCCGACTCCTGGAGCGTGCTGGCCGCCGCAGCGGGCCTCGTTCCCGCGGGCGGCTCGTTCGACCCGTATTCGAGCGAGATCAACTTCCTGCTCGGCGCCTATGTGCTCGAGGACGTCTGCGTCACGGCCCTCGCGGGCGCCGCGGCCCTGCTGACCAACCCGGACAACATCGCCTACGCGGCCAGCATCCTGGGCGCGGAAAGCTACCAGGCCGGGCTGATCCGCTCCTATCTCGCCGGCGTCGGCGCCGGTGACGCGACCAACGCGATCTCCGCGCTCCGGCAGACGCTGTCCGGCGTCGGCGACCACGGCACGGACTACGACTCCAACCCGTTCAACTTCACCAACACCGACGCCGCCGGCCAGAACTTCCGCCGTACCACCAGCCAGGTGCTCGCGATCGCCTACGGCAACAGCGCGCCCGGCACCGCGAGCGGCCTGTTCTTCCCGAGCGGGGTGAACGGCACCATCAAGGCCGTCTGATCCGCACAAGCGTCCGTTGGCACGCTGCCGACGGGCGTTCCCCGGTCCGGGATACACGACGCCGGTGCCGGCACGAGGAAACCCCCCCCCGCCCCCCCCCGCGGTGCG
>CALMVN010000137.1:0-13356 GCA_937873225.1 uncultured Acetobacteraceae bacterium | reverse complement strand
CGGGACCCGCGAGCCCTGCCGGCCCCCGCGGATCCCGCCCGCCTCACCCCAGCTCCTTCGTCCTGACCAGGCCGGTCAGCATGCCCTGGAGCCGCCGCGTCGCGTCGGGCCATTGCCGCGCCGCGATCCAGGCCTGGGCTGCGTCCTGCACCTGTCGCCGCAGCACCGGATCACCCAGCAGGCGGTCGAGCCCGGCCGCCACGTGGTCCGCGTCGATCCCGTCGCAGCGGTGGACCGCTTCGCCCAGCTCCTCGAACAGGGCGATCGGCGTGACCGCGACCGGCACGCCTGTCGTCAGCGCACCACGCACCGCGCCGCTCGCCGCCTCCTTTGACGGCCGATACGGCAGGGCCAGGATGTCGCAGCTCGCCAGCATGTCCAGCGCGTGCATCTGCGGCAGGAAGGCGGTACGGAACTCGATCCGGTCGGCGAGGCCGAGGGCGTCCGCCAGCTGCCGGCACCGGCGGATCTCGTCGCGCGAGTCCGGAGCGTCGTATTCGGCGTTCACCAGAAGCAGCCGCAGGTGCGGCCATCGCTCCCTCAGGCGCGATGCCGCCTCGATCAGGGTGTCGATGCCCTTGCCCGGCAGGAAGAACCCGTAGCAGCCGATCACCGGGCCGCCTGCGTCGTCCGGCCGCAGCGGACGCACCGGCCGGACCGGCAGCGACGGCGCGACGCCGTGCGGAAGCAGCATCACGTTGCCGGCGAGGCCAAGCGCCCGCAGCCGTTCGATGTCGGCGACCGTATGCACCAGCAGCCGGTCGACCCGCGCGAGCGCCCCCGTCACCGCGACCTGGTCCGCGTCCGACAGGTCGAGCAGGTCGCGCGTGTTGTGCAGGCTCAGCGCGACCACCCGGTCGTCCAGCAGCGGATGGCACAGCAGCGCAGCAAGGTCGCGGAAGTGCAGCAGGCCCGGCTGGTGCTGGATCACCACCGCATCGGCGTCGTCGGCGGCCAGCGCGGCGGCGAGCGGCTCCACGGTGCGTGGATCCCCGATCTGCCAGCACGGCCAGAAGGCGGCGCCGTCGGACTCCCCGATCTGCGTCCGGCGGTCGCACAGGATCCGGATCCGCACGCTCCCGCTGTCCATGCCGCCGATCAGGTGACGGGAGTACTCGGCGATCCCGCAGCGCAGGTTCCAGCTCGACACCCAGCTGATCCGCAACGGCGGCGGCGGCGGCGCCAGCAGCAGGGCGGTCGCCAGCCGCGCATAGGCCCGGGCGAGCCCGTCCGGCGCCGAGACCGGGGGTGACGCCGGCATCGACCGCTCCTGCGCGGCGGCCGCTTGCCGCAGCGCCGCCACCAGGTCGTCCTCGTCCGGCTCCAGCCAGAGCGCATGGGCCACCGCGACGTGGCTGGCGGACGGAACCGCCCGGCAGCGGAGCAGCCGCACCCCCGGCAGCGGACCGTCCGGACCGGCGCAGAAGTCCATGTGGCCGCCGCGTCCGGTGACGATCAGGGGCAGGCCGGCGGCCAGCGCTTCCGCGGCGGGAAGGTTGTAGCCCTCGCCCCGGCTCGGCAGCACCATGGTGTCGGCATCGGCGTACAGCGACAGCAGCGCCTCCGGGTCGAGGTCGCAGTCGATCAGCTCGACCGGGGCCAGCGCCGGGTCCGAGGCCTGGAGGGCGGCCAGGTCGGCGGCCACGGTGTTGTGCGGGTTGGGAAACCCCTTGATCAGGAGGCGCACCGGGTCGCCGGCCCGGAACGCGCGCGCCCAGGCGCGGAGCAGCACGTCGACGCCCTTGCGCGGGAAGCAGGAGGACACGTGCAGGAAGCCGTGGGTGTCGCGCCTCGGCCGGGCCGCGCGGGCATCGCGCAGGGCGAGGAAGCGGTCGAGCCGCACCGGGGGCGGGATCACGCGCACCGGGAGCGACAGGCCGGAGTCGAGCAGCACGTCGCGCACGAACGCGGTCGGCGCCACCACGGCGCGGAAATGGCGGTCCAGCACGGCGATCGTTTCCGCCGGCATCAGCGACTCTTCCCAGAACAGCATCGCCACCGCCACGTCGCCCGGACGGGCGGGCACGTGCACCGGGTAGTGCTGGCTGATCACCAGCTCCGGGCCGGTCGGATGCGGCTCCCGGAACACCAGCGCCGCCACTGCCTCCCCCTGCCCGGGCGGCACGCCGGACAGGTCCAGGGTGTCGCCCCCCTCCACCGGCCGCAGCCTGACCCGACCGGGACGGGCCTGCTCGAGCTGCAGCGCCAGCTCGCGGTTGATCGCCGACAGGCTGTAGCTGCCGTTGACGTGGCCGCTGACCGTGTAGCGCAGGTTGTCGTCCAGCAGCGGCGCGGTGGCGGCGTCGGGCGGCAGGTCGGCGCCGGCGCGAAGCAGCGCGTCCTGCAGCACCATCCGCTGTCGGTCGAGCCCGAAGCGGTCCAGCGCCGCGTCCTGCCGCCGCCGCTGTTCCACGACCGCCCCGGGATCCTGCGCCAGGGACAGCATGGCGGTCGCGACGGCGTCCGGCTCGAGGCTGTCCAGCAGCCTTCCGGCGCCGGCCAGGGTGTAGGGCACCGCCCCGCACGGCCAGGCGAGCACCGGCACCCCGTGCGCCATCGCCTCGACCAGCGGCACGCCGAAGCCCTCGTGCCGGCTCAGCGACACGTAAAGGTCGGCGGCGGCATACCAGCGGTCCAGCTCCGGATCGGGCACCGCGCCGGCCAGCACGACATCGCGGTCCAGCCCAAGCTCGGCGACGCGCCGGCGCAGCAGGGTCGCGTAGGGATCGGCGGCGCCCTCGTCGCGGCCGACCAGCACCACGCGGGAAGGGGCGCCGAACCGGGCCCGGAACGCGGCATAGGCCTCGACCAGGGCGAGCTGCCCCTTCGCCTCGACGATGCGGCCGACGAACAGCACCGTGAACGGCGCATCTCCCGTGTCGCGCCCGGCGCGCGCGGCGTCGGCACGGGCGCGGAGCGAGGCGGTGTCGAACAGCAGGGTGCAGGCGCGGACCGGAGACAGGCCCAGCCGTCGCAGCTCGATGGCGTTGTACTCGCTGTCGGCGAGCGCCGCCCGCACCCGGCCGCGGAAGCGGGCGAGCTGGTCCCGGCCGAGCCGGGCGTAGCGGGCGAGATGGGGATGCCGGGCCAGCAGCGCCGGCGGGGTGATGTTGTGGTAGAGCAGGACCTTGGGCGCAGGCAGGTCGAGCACCTGCTCGAACCGGTCGTAGCCCATGGAATGGCGCACGATCAGCACGTAGCGGTCGTGTCGCGGCAGCTGCTCCATCGGCCGCAGCAGGTGCGCCAGCGCGGCGGGCGGCTGCTCGACGAAGATCTCGCTCGCGTAGCCCATGCCGCGAAGCAGCGTGCGCGTCAGCAGCATGGCGTTGGTGATGGCGTCGCCGACCGCGGAGCCGGAATGGAACTGGTGCACCGCGAGCAGGCCGCCCTCGCCTTCCCCCGCAAGCGCCGGCGGCGGCGAAACGGGCAGGGGCGCCGTGTCGCCCTGCGGCCCGGGCGTGGCGTCCGGCGCGGGCGCCGGCAGAGCGGACGGCGCGTCGATCGGCGCCGGATCGGGTGCCTGCGGCGGCAGGTGGGCGGGCGCCGCCGGCGTTCCCGCCGCCGGAACCTCCGGCCGCGCGCGTACCTGCCGCACCGCACGGCGCAGCGGCGCGGTGACGCGCCAGGAGCGGCTGGTCTCGATCGCATGCAGCCCGCGCTCGGTGGCCTGCAGGCGAAGATGGGTCTGCTGCAGCTCGTGGCGGCTGTCGTGCAGCGCGTGCTCGGTGGCCTGCAGGCGGAGGTGGGTCTGCTGCAGCTCGTGACGGCTGTCGTGCAGCGCCTGCGCCAGCTCGCGCCGCGCGTGCTCGGCCTGCGCCGCGTCCTCCGCCTGGCGGCCGAGCAGCTCGCGCAGACGGGCCAGCTCGTGCTCCCCGTGCTCGGTGCCGCGCATCTCCCGGGCGGCGCTGGCGTCCAGCCCGGCCTGCGTCGAGGCCAGGGCGGCACGAAGCTGGGCGAGCTCGGTCTCGGCGGCGCCGATGCGCTGTGCCCATACGCTGTCGGACGCGCGCAGGAAGTCGTCGAACACGTTGGGCGGGGTCGCGAACGCCGGCGCCAGCGCGTCGTGCCGCTCCGCCGCCACGTAGTACCGGTTGAGCCCGTCGAACCAGACGAAGCGGTACCCGGCCTCCAGCAGGAGCGGCTCCCAGTCGGCATGGGTGGGGACCGTCGAGTCCGGCGCGGTCGCCTCGGCCAGCACGATCCAGGGCCGGAACCGCTGGAGGTCGGCGCCTTCCAGCACCGCGCGCTCCGCGCCCTCGACGTCGATCTTGAGGAAGTGGATGTCGTCCGGGGCGTACAGGCGGCAGATCTCCGCCAGGGTGCGCACCGGCACCACGACCTCGCGCACGATGCGCGTGCCGGAATGGCCGGCGGCGATCGCGGGGTCCAGCGTCGACAGCCCGGTGCCCTCGATCGCATGCAGCACCGCCTCGCCCGCATGCGCGCCCAGCGCCAGCTGCAGCGTGACGTCGCGCGGCCGGGCGGCGCGTATCCGGGCCGCCTCGGCGGCGAGCGGCTCGACGTTCACGCCGGCCCAGCCGCGGTCGTAGAAGGCGCGGGTGACGCTGTCCTGGTCGGGATGCTGGGCGCCCACGTCGATGTAGAAGCCGCGTTCCACCGCGCCGAGCGCGCGCCACAGGAGGACGTCCTCGAAGTTCTGGGCGTAGGAGACGAACGTCATGGTGTTCCGGGCACGGCTTCCTGCCTCGAACGTGTCGGCGTGGGCGCCGGATGCAAACCGGGCCGCCTCAGACCAGGTGCGAGGCGCGGCCGGACGCGGGCGCCGCCGGCTGGCCGGTCCCCCGGCGTTGGTCCGCAGCCGGCACGACCGGCCGGCCGTGGTCGATCGCGCGCAGGATCCCGCGCGCGGATTCCTCCCAGCTGACGGGCCTGAACTCGGCAGCCACCCGGGCGCCCCAGGCCTCGACCCCGGCCGGGTCCTCGATCGCCTCGCGCAGCACCTGGAACGCCTGCACGCCGTTCTCCGGGTCGAAGTAGCGCGCCAGCGTGCCGCCCGCTTCCGGCAGGGCGGACGCGTTGGAGATGATGCAGGGCCGGCCGAAGCCGAAGCTTTCCGTCACCGGCAGGCCCCAGCCCTCGTAGAAGGAGGGGAACACGGTGAACAGGCAGCCGCGATACAGCTGTTCCAGCTCGCTGTCCTGCGGGTTCTCGACCAGCACGACCTTGCCGCCGAGCCAGTCGGCGTTGCGCAGCTGCTGCATCAGGTCGTCGACCAGCCAGCCCACCTTGCCGGCGAACACCAGGGTCGGCACCCGCTCGGTCGGCAGCGCGTCCAGCAGGCGGCGCCAGGTGCGGACCAGCAGCGCGTGGTTCTTGCGCGCCTCGATGGTGGACACCATCAGCACGTAGCTGCCGGCCGCAGGCAGCCGGCCGGGCCCCGCCGGTGCCTCGTCGCGATGGCCGGGCGGCATGCTGAACCCGGTGCCGATCGGGATGGTGCAGGGCGTCGCGCGAAGCGGGAGCCGGTGGCGCTCGGCGAAGCGCACCACGTCCTGGCCGCTCCAACGGCTGATGGTGAGCAGGATGTCCGCCTGCGGCAGCAGGCTGCCGGCCCAGTGCCGGAACCGCTGCACCAGGTTGGCATCGCACCATTCCGGCCGGAGCAGCGGGATCAGGTCGTAGATCAGCAGGGCGACGCGCAGCCCGTGCCGTTCCCGCGCAGCCGCCACCAGCTCGCCGTAGAACGGGTGGAACCAGTTGGAGCCGAGCACCAGAAGCACGTCGTCCGGCTCCGCGGTGGCGGCGAAGCCGGCCACGGTGAGGCCGCCGGCGGCCGATGGGGCCTCGCCCGCCGAGGCGACGGCCCGGCGCCCGGCCCGGCGTTCGGCCCGTGCCAACGGGCGCAGCCGCTTCAGCGCCACCCCGGCCAGGCTGCCGGCGGCATGGAGGGTGTCGCGCTGCGACCTGACCAGCCGGATCAGCGGCGCGCGCATGTCGAGCGGGATGCGGTAGGCGATGCGTCTCGCAAGCCCCGGATTGCCCGGACCGGCGTCGGGAACAGGGCCGGGGGCCGCCGCCTGCCGCGGCGCAGGCGGGGAAGCGGCCGCGGCGGTCAGGCGCGCATGGAGCGCGTCCACGGCGGCGAACGGGATGGCGGTGAAGCCGTTCCGGGCGCTCGCGTGCCGCACGAAGCCGACGCGGTCGCGGGTCTCGGGCATCAGCGCCAGGGCGCGGCACAGCTCCAGCTCGATGCGTTGGATGCCGCTCGGGCGTGCGTTGAACACCGAGTACTGGAACAGGTCCTCGACATCGACCCATATCCTGTTGGGCACGCTGTTCTCCGTCCTGGCCGGGCTCCGGGAAGGGGCAATCGGGCGCCGGAACGCCCCGCTCGCCGGCCATCCCGTCCGGGCCGGCTTTGCTCTTGCGCGCGAGCGCTGCCACATTGCGCGCTGTTCGCGGGTCCCGCCACGTCCGGCCGGGGATGCGCCATCCGGAGCGACGCGTCAACGTGGCGGTGCTGCAGACCAAGTCCGAGGAAGACCACGCGGCGGGCAAGGGATCCCCGGGATCCGAGCCGTGGAGCGGAAGCTTCTCCTCCCGTGCCGACGCGTCGGACATCCTCGCCTGCTTCCGCCTGATCCTGGGCCGGCTGCCGAACCGCGAGGAATGGCGCGGCCACACGATGCGTGTCGGCGAGCCGCTGGAGGGCGTGGTGGCGAGCTACGTGAACTCGCTCGAGTTCAGCAGGCGCGGCCTGCTGGGTCCGGCGGCGCTGGGACAGGTCGAGCTGGCGCGGCTGCCGGGGTTCTCGATCTACACGCAGGCAGACGACGCCGCGGTCGGCCGCTACGTGCGGGAGGACGACTACGAGCGGGACGTGACCGCCCTGTTCCGCAGGAGTCTCCGTCCCGGCGACCACGTGCTCGATCTGGGCGCCAACATCGGCTACTTCTCCATGCTGTCGGCGAGCCTTGTCGGACCCGCCGGGTCGGTGATCGCGGTGGAGCCCAACCCGGCCAATGCCCGCCTGGTCGAGGCCAGCCGACGGGCCAACGGGTTCGGCAACGTCCTGGTCGTCCAGGTGGCGGCGGGCTTGTCGCCCGGGCTGCTGGTGCTGAACCGGTCCCATTCCAACGGCACCACCTCCGCCGTGCCCGATGCGACCGCCAGCCTGCTCGACGCCGAAACCGTGGGCTGCGTGCGCGCCGACACGCTGGTGCCGCCGAACCGGCGCATCGCCCTGATCAAGGCGGACGTGGAAGGCGCGGAATACCTGGCGCTGGGCGGCTGCACCGCGACGATACGGCGCGACCGCCCGCTGATCGTGACGGAGTTCAGCCCGTCGCTGATGCCGGGCATCTCGGGCATCTCCGGGCCGGCCTATCTCGACTGGCTGGTCGGGCTCGGCTACCGCCTGCACGTGGTGGAGGCCGACGGCAGCGCCCGCCCGGCCACGCCGGAGGCGGTGATGCGCGAGCACGAGAGGCGCGGCACCGACCATCTCGACCTGCTGGCGGAGCCGGTGCCGGCGGACGGCCCGGCGCTGGGCCGGCTCGCGCGTCGCCTGCGCCGGCGGGCCGCATGAGGCACGATCCGAAACGGCCGGCGCTTCCGGCGCTGCTGACCGTTCTTGGCCTGGCCCTGGTCCCGGGACTGGCCGGCTGCGCCGAGCAGAGCTGCGGCAGCGTCGCCGTGCTCGACGCCCTCGACGACTCCGACGGCCAGGCCGACCTGTCGCATCTCGGCCTGGTGCGCGACGCGGTGCGCACCGCGCCCGGCCCCACCCCGGACAGCGCGTCCTGTTCCATCTGGGAGCGCGTGCGCGGCCCGTTGCCGGAGCAGGTGCTGCTCCGGCCGCAATATTACGGGGTGCGCCGGGTCAGCACCGGCTGGGAGGTATCTCCCTGACCGGTTCCTGCCTGCCTCAGCTGTCCGGCTTCTCGACGATCCTGAACACCAGGTTGACGTGCTGCGGCTGCGACGCGTTGCTCCAGTCGCTGTTGACGGTGCAGCCGATGTTGGCCTTCTTGTAGAGCCCGATGATCGCCACCTGCGCCGCCTGGATCGCCTGCGTGGTGACGGGGCCGCCGGGCCGTATGCCGGACGCGGCCACGATGTCGGCGGTCTTGATCCGGCTGTTGCCGGACGCGGTGACGGTGTCGGCGGTGACGCCGACATGGACCACGGTGGGCGCGACCGGCGCCTGCTCGGCAAAGGTGTAGGTGACCGTGGCGGAATGGCCGGTCGCGGTCATGCGCTGCGACACGTTGGCGCCCACGTTGTGCTTGCGGTACACCCCGGTGATCGCGTCCATGTTGGCCTGCAGCGCGTCGTGGTCGATCGTTTGTCCGGCGCCGTAGGGCAGTGCCGCCTGCAGCTCGGCGGTCGGCACCTGGCTGTTGCCCACGAACGTCACCCGGCGCAGCGTGTAGCTGGCGCCGGCCTGCGCCCGGGCGGGCGTCGGCAGGGCGGCGGGGAGCGCGGTTCCGGCCAGGAGAAGGCCCAGCAGGGCGGGGGCAAGCCTGTTCGACATCATGCGGTATGGTCCTCGGTCAGAAGGGTTTGTAGGGCAGGAACTTGCCGCTCATGGTGATGGACACGCGATCGCCGGCCGGGTCGGGCTCGCGCCGGAGGTCCATGCGGAAGTCGATGGCGCTCATGATGCCGTCGCCGAACTCCTCGTGGATCAGCGCCTTGAAGGTGGTGCCGTACACCGACACCAGCTCGTGGAAGCGGTAGACCAGCGGGTCGGTCGGCACCGCGGTCGGCAGCGAGCCGCGATAGGGGGGCACCTGGAGCAGCCGGATCTCGTACGGGTCGAGCCCGAGCCGGTCGCCGATCGCCTGCGCCGCCTCTGCCGGCAGCGTCATCTGCCCCAGCAGGGCAGCGGTGACGTACTCCTTCGACAGGCCGGTGGCGAGGGCGGCCAGCTCAGCCCAGCTAAGCCCCTGCTCGATCCTGGTCCGGACGATCTTCTCGGTCAGCTCCGCACGGGTCATGCACACCGCTCCCTCCGCCCGACCGATTGAACGTGGACTACCCGGTGATGGTCAATGCGCTGCCCCTGCCCTCCCCCGAGATGCGGGCGCTGATGCTCGATTTGAACAACGTTCACGCCGAGCAGACCTCCCTGCTCGACGTCAGCCGGCTCGACCGGATGCTGGAGGCGGCGTTCCTGGTCGAGACGGTGGGGGCGCTGGACGCCTTCCTGATCGCCTTCGATCAGGATGCGGAGTACGACAGCCCGAACTTCCTGTGGCTGCGCGCCCGTCATCCCCGCTTCGTCTATGTGGACCGGGTCGTCACCGCGCCGGCGGCGCGCGGGCGGGGACATGCCGGCCGGCTGTATGAGGCGCTGTTCGGCCGCGCCCGCGCCGCCGGGCACGACCAGGTGCTGTGCGAGGTCAACCAGCATCCGCCCAACCCGGTGTCGGACGCGTTCCACGCCAGGATGGGGTTCGCCGGGATCGGCCAGGCGGTGCTCCCCGGTGGCAAGACGGTGCGCTACCTGGGTCGGGCGCTGTGAGCCGTCCCGGGCCGAACCGGGTCAGGTCCGCAGCCGATCCGGAGCGGACTCTCCGGTCGATGCTGAGGATTCTGTCGTGCTGCAGCGGATCGTCCGTGCTGGCCGGCGTGGAGACGTGCGCCGTCCCCAGTTCGTGACGTTCGACATCCTTGGAACGATCCTCGACTGGCGGAGCGGCCTGGACGCTTCCTGCCGGGCGGCAGGCAGGCCTTTGCGAGGGAAGTTCGACCGCATCGTCGATGCACAGGCCGAACTGGAACAAGGCAGCTTCGTCGATTACGCGACGGTGACGGAGCGCAGCCTCACCAGCGTGCTCGGCCTTGAAGAAGCAGAAGCGGCCGTCATTGGCGCAGAGGTCGGAGCGTGGCCGCTTTATCCGGATGCGGCGGTTCCAGGCGCGATGATGCAGATCGCGACATGCGGCGCCATGACGAACAGTGACCGTGTCCATGGGCAGCAGATCCAGGCACAGCTCGGTTTCTGCATGGATGTCTGGCTGTGCGCGGAGGATACCCGGATCTACAAGCCGGACCCCGGGTTCTGGCTTCAGATGAGTCGGCTCCGGGGCCTGGAGCCGTCTCCCGCCTGGTGGCATGTCTCAGCCCATGCCGATTACGACCTCGACGTCGCGAACCAGCTCGGACTGACGACCGTGCTGGTCATCCGCCCGCATTCACGACCCGGCACCGCGTCCCATGTGGTCCAGGGCTTGGAGGAGCTGCTCGACCTCGTTCAGCGGATGTGACCTGATGGGCGTCAGGACGCGGTCGCCGACGCAGCACGAGGAGCACGGTTTCGCCTGGTTCCGACCGCAAGCGGTCGAGCCATCATGTCGGCCGGAAGCGGCTCAACAAGGATACCCTGTTTCCGTCCAGCTTGATCTCTCCTGAGGACATGAAGCTGTTCTTTTCCGCGACACGGCGTGAGGCCGTGTTTCCGCTGTCGATCAGGCAGACGACCTTGTGGAACTGGTTGCCTCGATCCAGCCATGCCAGGGCCGCCGCTACAGCCTCGCTCGCGTAGCCGTTTCCGTGCGCCCAGGTGGCAAGCACCCAACCCAGCTCGGGCGTTCCGCTTATCGACGGCTCGGCATCCCTCTGGAAGTCGGCGAAACCGACCTCGCCAACGAACCGTTCCGTTTGCCGTTCCCGGATCACCCAGTAGCCATAACCGAGGACAGGCCATAGCCCGCGATTGCGGAGCAGACGGGTCCAGCTTTCCTGTCGGCTGGAAGGCTTTCCGCCGATGTACCGCACGACATCCACGTCGGCCCACATGGCTGCCAAGGGATCGAAATCCTCTCGCCTGTGCCCGGCGAGCACAAGCCTCCGCGTCTCGATTTCCGGAGGGGACCGACCGCAGCGTTCGTCCCAACCGTTCGAGGGAGGCATGGGTACCCTTTCGGCTTCGTTCGGCTGCGTCCGGAGGCTGCCTCGACAGTCTGCTGTCGCCGTGTCCGGCGGTTCAGCCGATCGGCTTCAGGCCCTGGCGCCGGTGCTCGTTCAGACGCGGCATCAGCTCGACGAAGTTGCAGGGGGCGTGGCGGCTGTCGAGCTGCCAGACGAGGATGTCGTCCCAGCCGTCCTTCACCGCCCCCGTGCTGCCGGGCAGGGCGAACAGGTAGGTGCCGTTGGCCACGCCGGCGATCGCCCTGGACTGGATCGTCGAGGTGCCGATCTTGGCGTAGCTCAGCATGCGGAACAGCTCGCCGAAGCCCTCGATGCGCTTTTCCAGCACCCGGTCGAGCGCCTCGGGGGTCACGTCGCGTCCGGTGACGCCGGTGCCGCCGGTGCTGACCACCACGTCGATCGTCGAATCGGCGATCCAGCCGGACAGGCGGGCGGCGATGCGGGCGGCGTCGTCCGGCTCGATCGCGCGGTCGGCCAGCACGTGGCCGGCGGCCTCGACGCGGGCGGCCAGGATGTCGCCGGAGGTGTCGTCGGCGGCGGTGCGGCTGTCCGATACGGTCAGCACCGCGATCCGGACGGGAAGAAAGGGGCGGGACAGGTCGAGGCGGGACATGGGGCCGGACTTGAACGCCGATCCGGTCGCCGTCAATCCGCCGCAGCCGGGTTCGGCACCCCGGGCACCGACACGACCTCGTGTCCCGCTTCCGACAGCGCCGACGCCTCGCCCGGACGGGGCGACAGCCGCACCGCCTTCGCCCCCGCCGACGCCAGAGCCTCCAGCACCCCGACCGCCTCGCCGGCCGTCACCACGCGCCGGCTCGCGTCGCGCCGGGCCAGCTCCAGCACCGCAGGGTTTTCCGCCGCCTCGTGCACGATCACGTCCGCCTCGCCCAGCAGGCGGAGCGCGCGCAGGGTCAGCAGGTCCGCTTCCGCCGGCGCGTCGACGAGGTAGACGATGCCGCGTTCCGGCTGTTCGGCATCCCGCTCGGCGGCGGCGAGCGCTGCCTGGTAGGCCGCCTCCGCCTCCGCCTCGCGGCCGTCCAGCATCAGCTCGGCCACCCGGCCGGAGAACGCCCGTTCCAGCATGCGGCGGCGGCGCAGCACGTCCGGCAGCCGGCGTCGGGTTTCCGCCTGCATCCGGTCGGCCAGCGCCGCCAGCCGGCCGAAGCCCGGCGGCACCACCGTCTCGATCCGCGCCCGGAGCAGGCGCGCCAGCACCGGGGCGGCACCCCCGGACGCGATCGCCACCTGCAGCGGCGCCCGCGACACCACCGCAGGGGTGGAGAAGCCGGACAAGGACGGGCGGTCCACCACGTTGAACGGGATGCCGCGCGCCCGCGCCGCCTCGGTCATCGCCAGCAGGGCCGGGTCCGGGGCCTCGGCGCCGACGGCGATGGCGCAGCCGTCCAGCATGTCCGGGGTGAAGCGGTCGGCTTCCTCCCGCACGATCGCCCCGCAGGCGCGCAGGGTGGCGATCCGCCGGTCCGCCGCCTCGCCGCTGCCCAGCACGAGCGCGTGCCGGCCGTCGAGGTCGAGGAACAGCGGCAGCAGCGGCCTGGGCGACGCGGGCACCGTCAGGCCCGCATCGCGTCGGCGAAGCCGATCCGGGTGCCGCCCAGGCGGGACGCGACCTCCTCGCGGCAGGTCAGCACCAGGATCTGCATCCGCGTGCCGGCATCGGTCAGGATGTCGAACATGCGCTCCATCCGCGCGCTGTCGGCAAAGGCGAGCGCGTCGTCCAGCACCAGGAAGGCCGGCCGGTTGCTGCCCAGCAGCATGTCGGCAAAGGCGAGCCGGGACAGGATCGCCACCTGCTCGCGCGTGCCGTGCGACAGGCTGTCGAAGGTTTCCCCGTCCTCGCCGGTCGCCCGCTCGCCGCGCGACAGCCCGTCGATCAGGAAGTCCTCGTTCAGGCTCAGCCGGGCGCGCGGGAACAGCGCCTGCAGGTAGGGGCTCAGCCGCGTCATCAGCGGCAGGAGGTAGCGCTCCCGCGCCGCCTGGTCGGCCTCCTTCAGCGTGTCGCGCAGCAGGCACAGCACCGCCGCCTCGCGCCGGTCGTGCGCCGCGCCGCGCTGCGCGGCCTCTCCCCGGCGCAGCGCCGCCTCGATCGCCTCGTCGAGCCCGACCCCTTCCTCCCTGGCGATCCGCGCGTCCAGGCGCGCGACCGCCTCGCGCAGGGTGGCGACCCGTTCCCGCCGGTTGGACTGGCTTTCCTCCAGGCGCCTGATCGCGGCGTCGGCGAGCTCGGGCGTGCCGTCCGGCGCCGACGCCGACAGCGCCGACAGGGCGCGCTGCCGCGAGGCGAGCACCGCCGCAGCCGCGTGGCCGCGCGCGGCCAGCGCCGCGTCGGGCTCCGCCATCGCCACGCGCCGTCGTTCCGCAGCGAGCCGGTCCCGCTCCGCCTGCCGGGCGTGCCGGTCGAGCGCCGCCTGCCGCCGCGTCGCCTCGGCCAGGTCG
>CALMVN010000136.1 GCA_937873225.1 uncultured Acetobacteraceae bacterium | reverse complement strand
TTCCCGCCCCGTGATCAGCAACACCAAAAGCGCGTCAGAGCCAGATTTGGACGCCTATCCGCATGGCAGCCGGTGCTGCAGAGGTCAGGTGCGGCTTGAGCGGTCTTACCTTCACCCCTGAGGAAGACCGCATTAAGCCCGATGGCTGCGCTGCCGGCCTACGCCAGGCCGGCTATCGGTGCTTGGAGCGGCATCTTACCGCCAAGCACTGCAGTGGGACGCTCAATCCGTGACCGCCGCCCCGCTCCACATGCTGAACCAGGTGGTCGGGTAGCCCCGGCGGGTCGCGGTGCAGATCACCGGAACACCCGATCCCTGGCCGGCTGTCTCGCCTGCCTTCCGTCCGTCGCTCGCGTAGAGCTGCTGCCCGGCGTAGCAGATCTTTGGAAGGCTTGCCGTGGTAAACAAGCCGGCCTGCACAGCTCCCGCAGTCGCCAAGTTACCGGCCCCGGTGACATGAAATTCCTCTGTGCTGCCGTTAAACCACTGCGCCATGTAGTCCCAGCCAGAGCCGTTCATGCTATAGCCGATTGCAGTGGCACCCGTTGGTTTCAAAGACAGGTTGTAGTTCGAACCGTAAATCTGGTCACCAACGTTGATCACGCCAACCTGGACATCGAGCATGGCATCGACAGTGCCGTTCCCCGACGTGATCGGGGGCTGGATCATGATCACACCCTCCATGATGTTCGCGAAGCCAAGACCTGTTGCGGTGACTTGGCCGAGGTAGGCAGAGGTGTCGGAACTCGGGCCGCCTTGATATATGGTCGAGTAGACGCCGTCCTCCTCACCGATAGCGGCTTTGGTGTCCCACCAGTTCGCCTTGTTCATGTTGATGGCCAGACCGACCTGCGCGTGCCCTGGGCCACCGACCCCTGCGCCGATGATGCCTGCGTTGATCGTGGACGCCGCTTGGTATTGGGTGCTGGTCAGGTTGACGCTCATGGTCGTCGGCGTGGCAGTCTGTGCCAGCGCAGGTGCTACGGAAAGAAGAAGCGTGGCTGTGGTGAAAAGCAGCTGTCGCATTGTATTGCTCCGAGGGGTGCCAGAGGAAATCGTTAACAGTTACAAGGCGACCCTATTGAGCGAATATTTCTCAATCCTTAATAGCAAGATTGCTGATGATGCAGCCATTCTTCGATAACGAACACAAATCCGTGAGCGTAATGATATCGTTGCAGAACACCGATCCGTAGCGGCAATGAACCTCCGGAGCACGGTCCGAGCACCTGTCAGCTGGCGACCAATTCCTCCTTCTGCGTAGGGGAGAAACCAATATTGGCTTGTGCTATAATCTGCCGGATGATAGCTACTCACGAGTTGTCGTGTGCCAAGTCACTTGGGCCGCAGACAGGAGCGGGATGACTTTGCCCTGGATCGTGAGGGCTGGTCGTGTCCCGACTGATGGTGTGGGAGCCGGTCACCGCGGTGGGACTGGGTAAGGTTGGGTTGCGACACGCAACACCGACCCGAGGACCACCACGATGACCGACCAAGAGACTGCGCTGCGTGAGCTTCTGGCGGAAGGCTTAGGTGACCTTGCTGCGGGAGATGATCGGCTTTACCGCTCAGCGGCTGATGGAGTTGGAGACCGAGGGGCTGACCGGCGCGGCCCACGGCGAGCGCAGCTCGGACTGGCGGGTGCAGCGCAACGGCTACCGCGAGCGGGACTGGCAGATCCGGGCGGGCATGGTGGAGCTGCGCATTCCGAAGCTGCGCCGCGGCTCTTACTTTCCGGGCTTCCTGAAGCCGCGCCAGACGGCGGAGAAGGCGCTGACGGCGGTGATCCAGGAGGCCTATGTCCAAGTATCGACGTATACGTCGATCGACCCGCTCGGTGGATGACCTGGTCCGGGCTATGGGCATGGACGGCATCAGCAAGAGCCGCGTCGGCCGCTTGTGCGGCGAGATCGACGAGCGTGTGGGGGCGTTTCTAGCCTGTCCAATCGAGGATGACTGGCCCTACGTCTGGCTGGATGCAACCTACGTAAAGGCACGCCGGGACGGGCACATCGTGTGAGTGACGGTGATCATCGCAGTCGGCGTCAACACCGACGGCCGCCGCGAGGTGCCGGGCATGACGATGGGCAACAGCGAGGCCGAGCCGTTCTGGACCGACTTCCTGCGCTCTCTCGCCGCCGCGGCCTGCGCGGGCTTGAGCGCCGAAGGCGATCAAGGCTGGTGGTCTCGGACGCGCACGAGGGACTCAAGGCCGCCATCACCATGGTGCTCGGCGCCACTTGGCAACGATGCAGAACCCATTTCATGCGCAACGCCATGGTACATGCTGGCAGAACCCAGCGCCGCGTCGTTTTGGCCTGGATCGACACGGCGTTCGCCGAAGCCGATGCGCCCCGGGCCACGGCGCAGTGGCGTCAGGTCGTCGACCAGCTCCGCTCCCGGGTGCCCCGGCTCGCCGCCCTGATGGATGACGCCGAAGCGGATGTGCTGGCTTTCATGGGCTTTCCAGCCCAGCACCGGGCCAAAATCCACTCCAACAACCCGCTCGAGCGGCTCAACGGCGAGATCAAGCGCCGCACCGACGTGGTCGGCATATTTCCGAACGAGGCAGCCGTCGCCAGGCTGATCGGCGCCCTGCTGCTGGAACAGCACAACGAGTGGGCCATCCAGCGCCGCTACATGAGCCTGGAGACGCTTGCGCCGCTGGGCGATACTTCGTCCGTCAGCCTGCCGCCCGTGGCAGCCTGACGCGCAACCATCCCTGCCCGAGAGAACCAACCGGCGGCGCTCCTACACCACGTCTAGGAACACGACCTGAGGGCTTTCCAAGCTGCGTTGTTTTTGATGCAAACCTCTTGCTGGGTCAGAGGCCGGCAAGGATGACGTGACCTCTATCGATGGACTTGCGAGATCGGGTGATGGCGCGTGTGGCAGCGAGGGAGAGCATCCGCGTGGCAGCCATGGCGCTGAGCGTCGGTCCGGCCAGCGTGGTCCGGTGGTCGCAGCGCCTGCGGATCACAGGTAGCGCGGCACCGGGTCGGATCGGCGGCTAGAAACATAGGCGAGCACCGGGACTGGCTCATCGAGCGTGCTCATGCGGCTGCACTCATCCTGCGCGGCCTTATGGCAGAGCTTGTCGAACGTGAGCTTCAGGTCGACTACCGCACGGTCTAGGTGTTCGTGCATCGCGAGCAGCTCAGCTTCAAAGAACTAAGCGGGCAGAGTTGGCTGGCTGCTAACTTCTGTGCTGAGCTTCTATCTAGCCTTACGTGTTTGGAGTGCCTAACGAAACTGCCTCTGGCGCGTTGTGCAAGGCATGGCCAGACCTCTTGTTCCCGACGATTTGGTGGGGCGGCGACTGCGCCGCTTTTGCCGCCTGAACCGCCGAAGCCGAAGGGTGGCAGACCGAGCCTGCCGGATCGCGCGGCTCTGATTGGCATCCTGTTCGTGCTGAAGTCGGACCTGCCATAGGAGATGCTGCCGGCCGAGATGGGATGCGGTTCGGGCATGAGTTGCTGGCGACGCCTGCGTGACTGGCGCGAGTTAGGAGCTTGGGCGGCCTTGCACCAGGTGCTGCTGGAGCGCCTGCACGCGGCAGGACAGCTTGATTGGCGCCGGACCGCCCTGGACAGCGCGTCTGTGCAGGCAAAAGGGAGACTCCGCGATCGGGCCAAACTCGACGGATCGCGGCAGGCTAGGAAGCAAACGTCATATTGCGGTCGATGCTAGAGGCACATCGCTTGGCGTGCTGATCGGACCAGCCAACCAGCACGACAGCCGCATGCTGGCGCCGACGCTGGATGCCACTCCCTCGGTGGGGAGCGGAAGACGCGGCCGGCCGCGACGACGGCCTAACAAGCTGTATGACGACAAGGGCTACGACTACCGGCGCTCCCGCCGGGAGTGCCGTATCCGTGGCATCCGGTCCCGTACCGCTAGGCGTGGCGAGGACAACAGCCAACGCCTTAAACGTCACCGCTGGGGTGGTGAGACGCACGCATGCCTGGCCGAACCGCTTCCGGCGCCTGAGCGTGCGCTACAAACGCCGAGCCGACATCTTCCTGGCCTTCAACATCCTCGGTTGCGCGCTCGTTTGCTTCAACCAGATCAGACGGTTCTGTTAGAGCTTTTTCTGATCAGGTAGAGGCGCATCCGGCGGCGGCGAGGAAGTTTTTGCATTCGCGGTCGCTGAACTGCTGGAGCGCGTTGGCGGCTGCTGTCCAGAGGTTGTCGACGGTTCGTGATGCAGCGGCGCGCAGGATCAACTTCAGCTTGGAGAATGCCATCTCGATTGGCTTGAGCCGCGAAGCGGATCAAGGGTCGGGCGAGTATGCCGGCAGATAGCGCAGTTCTGCGCCTGCGGCCTCAATGGCTGGGCGGACGCCGGCGACCTTGTGCGCCGGCAGGTTGTCCATGATGACGATCTCGCCAGGAGACAGGTCCGGGATCAGGACCTGCTCGACGTAGGCCAGGACGGCCTCGCGATCCATGGGACCATCGAGCAGCATCGGCGCGGTGATGCCGCCTGTGAGCAAGCCGGCGGTCAGGGTTGTCGTCATCCAGTGGCCGTGCGGGATGGCGGCGACACAGCATTGGCCTTGAGGCGCCCGCCCTCATAGGCGTGCCATCTTTGTGTTGGTGCTGTCGATCTCCTTCGGAGCTCAACCATCGATGAAGACCAGCCTGTTCGGGTCGAGATCAGGTTGCTCTGCAATCCAGGCTGCACGGGCAGCCGCTACATCGGGACGTTCCTGCTCGGCTGCGTGCGCTGTTTTTTTGAGCGTGATGCGGCGCCGGTCGAAGAACCGCCACAGCGTGCCGATCCCTACACGAACGCCACGCGCTGCAAGCCTGGTCTGCAGCTCGGACAGCGTGACGGCGGACTTGGCCTCGCATTCGCTCAGGATGAAAACAGTCTGCGTCTCGATGCGTCCAGACCTGCGGTCGCCACCTTGTTGGCCTGACACCGGGTTGCCGTGCGCAGGTGCTGCTTCACCTCGCTCGCAGAAGCGCATTGGAAGGTCTGCATAGTTGTGTCCATGGTGGTGTGGGTCATCCGCTCGACCTGCCCGGTGGTCCGGGGACATTTGGGCTGATCAAGTGATCGCTCGCTGGCGTTGTCCACCTAGATACGGTCAAAGCTGTGCGTGCTGTAGGTCGACGTGCCCGGCTCGTGGGGAACTGGTTGCCTTTGTCGGTCAGCGCGGTATGTATGCGGTAGGGTACGGTTTCGATGACGTTGCTTAACATCTGCACGGTGATCGGCCGTGTTGCCTCGGCGTGCAGCCCGGCGTAGGCGAACTTTGACGTCCGGTCGACGGCGACGTGGAGGAACAGCTTGCCGTCCTTGCCGCCTACCTCTGCGATGTCGATGTGGAAGAAGTCAATCGGATAGCTATTGAAGCGCTTGTACTCGTCCGTAACGCTGTCGTTCCTGGGCAGGCGCGAGATGCTATGATGTTCCAGAAGTCGATGCAGGCTGGGCCGGGTCAAGCTGAGGACCTGCGGCGAGGGCGCGAACAATACTTTGTCGAGCGGCAGCAGGGTCTGCTTGCGGAACGCGACAGCCGCTGCCGCATTGGGCGGTGTCAACACCGTCGAGCGTGCCTCCGATGGCCCCGTCGGGCTGTCCTAAACACTGGCGCGCTTGTGTCACTTCAGGACCATCTTGGAGTTGATACCGAACTGCAGGGCGAGGTGGCGACAGAGGCGTTCAATGGTTGTAGCTCGGCTGGGACGGCGTGCGTCGTCTTGGCGCCGCCGTACAGAATCTGACCCATAGCTCTTCCCTCCGGAGATGCGCATAAGATGCATCACTACAGTCTCTGACTAAACACCTCGAACTATATTGGGCCAAGTGAATTCTTCTAGCCGACGGTCGTCCAAACATTCTTACCCGCTTGCGCCATTCGGGGTTGCGGCGCTTCAGAAGCTGGTGACGCTGGACGAGGCCAGGTGGGCGATCCCGCTCAGGGTG
>CALMVN010000135.1 GCA_937873225.1 uncultured Acetobacteraceae bacterium | reverse complement strand
TGACAGGCACCCGCCCAGCCAGCCTGTCCATCACCGCAACGAATTGCTCGACTAGGTCGAGCACCGAGATGCGGCCCAAGTCGAAGCTCTGCCGCTCCGCCAGGTCCAGCAATAGGTCCATCGGCCCGTCGAAGCCGTCGAGGTGCAGCTCCGGGATGGTCGGTACCCGCGGCGGCGTGTCCCAGTCATCCTCGGCTATGGCCACCGCCTCAGCCACCGGCCCCATCCTCGTAGTGCGGCCGGACGTCGAACATCAGGCTGGGCCAGTCCTGCCTGAGCCGCGTGATCGCCCGCCACGGCGTCCAGTCCGCCGACCAGAACTCCCACGCCACCCGGGCGCTGCGCTTGAGCCGCGCGTCGGCCACGTGCTCGAGCACCCGCACGTGGCGCAGCGGCTGCAGCGTGCCCCAGTGCGTCCATAGCCACAGCCGGCTTGCGGCCGCGTCGGATCCCAGCATCAGCAGGCGGTGGGGGACCGGCACCAGCCGGTGCAGGTCGAGCGGGCAGCCGCCGCCGGGCTGGGCTGCCGCCGTTAGCACCCGCTCCTGGTGGGCTGCCAGCTGCAGCCTGAGCTCGCGCGCCAGGCCTCGTGCTGCTGGTCCGGCCGACGCCATCGGCGCCAGCAGCCGCATCTCCTCGTGGTCGAGGTCGAGGTGCCACGGGATCGCCGAGGGTCCGCGTGCCTTCACCTGGAACGCCGCCACCTCCGCCGCCGGCCCGCTCAGCGTCAGCGTGTGCCGCAGCCAGTCGGTGTCGACCGGTGCCAGCACGGCGGCGTCGGCCGCCTCGGCCTCGCCGGAGTCCTCACCCACCCTCACCACGTGCGCCCGGGCTTCCTGGCTGGCGATCCCATGGGCGAGACGCCGGGACTGTGGCCTCTTGTACGCTTCCCCTTCCCCGGCTTGCGCCAGGCGCCGGGGACCAGCTTCCGTCCTTCGGGCATGGCCTGGGCGACCGCCTGCGTCTCGATCCCCTGCAGGATACGGCGCACGCCGACGACGCCGAGCCGGCGCTCCAGCCTGCCGTGCGCGCTGACCGCCCGGAACACCGGTCCGTAGGTGATGCCGGACCGCTGCAGCCAGCGCTCCAGCGCCTGCGCCGGGCAGAGCGGGTCGCCGCGGCGACGTGGCAGCCGCACCACCTGCCCCGCCTGTTCAGCCGGCGCCGCGGCCGGCCGCACCGACAGGACGATCTCCCCGTCCCCGAATCGCAGGTCCTCGCGGTCGATCCCGGCGACGTCGGCCGGCGTCAGCCCGCCCGCCTGGACCAGCAGCAGGAGCGCGCGGTTGCGCAGGCCGGCCAGGTCCTCGCCGCAGCTGTCCAGCCGGGCCAGCACCGCCTCGCCCGCCGCCTGCTGCCGGCGCAGCGCCGCCCGCACCGCGGCATGGGCGGTCGGCGACGCCAGGTTTCGCTCCGCATGGTGCTTCGCGATCGCCGCCATGCGCAGCTTCAGGCCGTTCGCCCCGAGCGAGGGCGGCAGGCTCTCGACAAAGGCCGCCACCCGCTCCGGCGGCACGGGCAGGACCGGCGCTTCGCCCTGGCTGGTGCACCAGGCGCGGAAGGCTTGCCAGGCGCCGGCGTAGACCCGGCGCGTCTCTAGGCTGGTCGTGCAGGCGGCCGCGCCTGCTCCGGCAGCGGAACCGGTCGCCGAGTCCGGATCGTCCGGGCGGATCACGGGCAAGGCGGCCAGGTCGGACTCCTGCGGCATCCCGCCGGTGCGGACAGGATAATGGTTGGTCGGCGTCGGTAGTCTGGCGCCCTCCGAACAAAGCGGCAACCGTCCATTCGCGTCTAACAGCATACTTTTTTGGTTTACAAGCTGCGCCTGCATCCCGTTTGGCGGCGCAACCCATTGTTTCAGAGCGCCTTTCTGCCGACTTGCGGCCGCACCGACTGCTTTTCCTCCTCTTTTCCCTATGCCCGATAAGTGTGATTGTCGGGCGTAGGAAAACGAGGCAGGATCGGAGCTGAATGCCCGTCGGCGGGCCAAACCGCCCAGGAGAGACAGATGGCCGATCTCGACCTGGACCCGCTCCTGGAC
>CALMVN010000134.1 GCA_937873225.1 uncultured Acetobacteraceae bacterium | reverse complement strand
AAAAAGTTGCAAGGCACGGGCCACGCGCGTTCGGGCGTCAAACGCGTGGACGGATCACGGATCCTGTTGTTCCGTGACCGGTCCGTTGCGCCGCCCGGGCAGGCCGGCCGCGTTTCCGTGGCCTTCCGTCCGACGCGGGATGCCCGGCAGGCGACCATTTTTGCCGCTGTCCGGTTCCCGTCGCCTACGGGCATGATGCGGCACCATGACCGGCCGATCCCGATGCTGACCACCCTTGTCGCCCTGCTGCTGGCCAGCGTGCTGGCGGTGCCGTTGTCGCGCCGGGCCGGGTTCGGCAGCGTGCTCGGCTACCTCCTCGGCGGGGTGGCGATCGGCCCGTCCGCGCTGGGCCTGGTGTCGAACATCGCGCAGGTCGAGGCGGTGTCGGAGCTCGGCGTGGTGATGCTGCTGTTCCTGATCGGGCTCGAGCTGCGCCCCGCGCGGCTGTGGACCATGCGCCGCGCGGTGTTCGGGCTCGGGCTCGCGCATCTGGGCTTGAGTGCGGCGGCGCTGGCGCTGCTGATCCACGCCCTCGCCGGCCTCGGCTGGAACGCCTGCGTGGCCCTCGGGCTGGGGCTGGCGTTGTCCTCCACCGCGATCGTGGTGCCGATGCTGGCGGAGCGGCAGCTGCTGGACACCGAAGCCGGCCGCGACGGCTTCGCCGTGCTGCTGTTCCAGGACCTGTCCTTCATCCCGCTGGTGGCGCTGGTGCCGCTGCTGGCGGACGGGCACGCCCGCCACCTGGGCGACCAGCTGTCGGGGCATCTTCCCTGGCGCGGCGTCGGGCTGGCGCTCCTGGCGATCGGCGCGATCCTGCTCGGCGGCCTGGTGCTGCTGCCACGGCTGTTCCGCTTGCTCGGCGGCGCGCGCACGCCGGAAGTGTTCACCGCCACGGCGCTGCTGATCGTGGCGGGTACCGCGTGGCTGGCGCAGGCGGTCGGGCTGTCCATGTCGCTCGGCGCGTTCCTGGCCGGGGTGCTGCTGTCCAACTCGGAGTACCGGCACGAGCTGCAGGCCGACATCCAGCCGTTCGAGGGGCTGCTGCTGGGGTTCTTCTTCCTGTCGGTCGGCGTCGGCGCCCGGCTCGACCTGCTGGCGGCCGATCCCGGCGCCATCGCGGCGTCGGTGGTGGCACTCCTCGGGATCAAGGGCGCGATCGGCTACGCGCTGGGACGGACCCGCGGCCACGACCACGCGGCGGCCCTGCGCTTCGGCCTGGCCCTGCCGCAGGGCAGCGAGTTCAGCTTCGTGCTGTTCGCCGCCGCGACCGCCGCCGGCAGCCTGTCCCGCAGCGTGGCCGGGGAGGCGACCCTGGTGATCGCGCTGTCGATGGCCGCGACCCCGATCGTGTTCGCGCTGTCCGAATGGCTGCTCGCCCGGCGCGCGGTCACGGCACCGGAACCGGTCTACGACGCGGTCCCCGAACAGGACGCGCCGGTGATCATCTGCGGCTTCGGGCGCATGGGACAGATCGTCGGGCGCGTGCTGCGCATGCAGGACATCCGCTACACCGCGCTGGAACAGGACCCGACCCAGGTCGAGGTGATCCGGCGGTTCGGCAACAAGGTGTACTACGGCGACCCGGGACGGGCCGACCTGCTTCGCGCGGCGGGCGCCGACACCGCCCGGCTGCTGGTGGTGGCGCTGTCCGACCCGGAGGACGTGCTGCGCGTGGTCGACGTCGCCCGGCGCAACTTCCCCGGGCTTCGCATCGTGGCGCGCGCCCGCAACCGCCGCCACGCCCACCTGCTGATGGAGCGCGACGTCGGGCTGATCGTAAGGGAGACCTTCCATTCCGCGCTGCGCATGACCGGGATGGCGCTGCGCGAGCTGGGGCAGGACGAGGCCGGGATCGAGCGCACCCTCGACGCCTTCACCCGCATGGACGAGCAGGCGCTGCTGGAAACCATGGCGATCCGCGACGACGAGACGGCGCTGATCCAGAGCACGCGCCAGCTCAACGAGGAGCTGTCGACGCTGTTCAGCCGCGACCGTCCGGCGGCTGCGAAGGAGGACCGGCGGGCTGCCTCGCGATCATGATGTCGGGCGACACCTCGCCGAGGCCGGTCAGCCCGAGCAGCGCGAGGTCGACGTCGACCTCCCTGGCCAGCAGCCGGATCGCGTGCGCCACCCCGTCGGCGCCGGCCAGCGCGGCCGCGAACAGGAACGGCCGGCCGACCAGCACCGCGTCCGCGCCGAGCGCCAGCCCCTTCAGGATGTCGGTGCCGCGCCGGAACCCGCTATCGGCGAGCACGGTCATCCCGCCGGCTTCCGCCTTGATCCCGGCCAGCACCTCCATCGGCGAGGCCGCCGTGTCGAGCTGTCGGCCGCCGTGGTTGGACACCACGATCCCGTCCGCGCCGGCGTCCCGGGCGATGCGCGCGTCCTCCCGCGACAGGATGCCCTTGAGCACGAACGGCCCCTGCCAGTGGCGGCGTATCAGCTCGGCCTGCTGCCAGGAGAACGCGGCGTGGCCGGTGACGGCGCTGAGCTTCCTGGAGAAGATGGTCGGGTGGTCGCGCGGCTCGATGTTGCTGATCGACGGGATGCCGCGACGGAGCAGGGTGCGTGCGGCGGTGGCGGCACTCCAGCGCGGATGGAGAACGCCGTCCATGGCCAGCCGCGGGGTCAGGCGGAGCGGCATGGTGTAGCCGCTGCGTATGTTGTTCTCCCGGTTGGAGCCGACCGGCACGTCCACGGTGAGCACGAACACGCGCAGGCCCGCCGCCGCCACCCGCTCGCACATCTCCCGGATGTTCCGGGCGTCCGGCTGCTGGTAGGCGGCGAACCAGGAGTGCGGGTTGGTGCGGCCGATCTCCTCCATCGGCGTGATGGAGTTGGCGCTCAGGACGAACGGGATGTTGGCGTCCCGCGCGGCCTCCGCCATGCGGTTGTCGGCGTCGTAGCCGACCACGGCGGACGCCCCCATGGGCGCGATCGCGAACGGGCTGGCGTAGCGGTGCCCGAACAGCGTCACCGACTGGTCGCGCCGGGACACGTCGCGCAGGATCCGGGTGACCAGGTGCCAGTTCGCGAATACGTCGCGGTTGTTGCGGTAGGCCGCACCGGACTCGGCGCCGCCCGACACGTAGCCGTACACCGCGCGCGGCAGGCGGCGCCGCACCAGGCGCTCGAAGTCGTCGAGGTTCAGGACGTGCCGCAACAGCCGCCGGTGACGCTGCGGCCGTCTGCGCGCGCCGGCCTCCGACGGGACCGGGACCGAATCGGCTGCTGCGGCGTGCGAGGACATCGAGGGGAATGCTCCGGCTGGTGTTGGGGATGCGGACGAAGCCGCCACGGCGCCCGGCGCCTTCACGCTCCGGGCGGGAACAGCACGGTTTTGATACCGCGGCGCTGCCAGGCGTTCTCCAGCGCGCGGTCCCAGTGCTCCAGTGCGAACTCGTCGCTGACGATCCGGTCCACCCGGACCTGCCCGGTCTCGAGATAGGCCAGGGCGCGGCCGAAATCGTGGATCTGGGCGAACGAGCCCTTGATGGTGATCTCGTTGCGGAACACGTCGAACGGGTTGACCGGGAACGTCGCCGCCTCGGGATAGACGCCGTAGATCAGCACCTCGCCGCCGCGACGCACCTGCCGCACGGCCTCGGCGCACATTCCCGGCGCCCCGGTGGCCTCCACCACGTAGTCGAACCCGTTGGCGCTGATGTCGCGCAGCGCCCGGCGGTGCGCCTCCGGGTCGTTGCGGTCCACCGCGACCACCCGGTCCGCGGAGAGTTGCTCCGCCAGGTCGAGCTTCGGTCCGGCGGGTGCCGCCACGGTCAGGCGCACCGCGCCGTTGCGCTTGAGCAGCTGCGCCAGCACCTGCCCGGTCGGGCCGGCGCCGAACATCAGCACCTCCGCGCCCGGCTTCGCCGCCAGCACGTCCATGCCGTGCACGGCGCAGGCGGTCGGCTCCACCATGACCGCCTCGCGCCAGGGCAGGCCGGACACCGCGAACACGTCGGCCGCCTTGACGCGGAGGAACTCGGCGAAGCCGCCATCCATCTGGATGCCGTAGGCTTCCATGTTCTCGCAGTGCAGGAACCGGCCGCGCCGGCACTGGAAGCAGTGCCCGCAGGCCCGGTTGCAGTTGGCGACCACGCGGTCGCCCGGTTGCCAGCCCGTAACCTTGGCCCCGACGGCCGCGATCTCGCCGGCGAACTCGTGCCCGGGGATCAGGGGGAAGCGCGGCCCGAACTCGCCCTCGTGGATGTGCAGGTCGGTGCCGCACAGCCCGCAGGCCTTGACCCGGATGAGCACGTCGTCCTCCGCGATGGGAGGTTCGGACACGTCGCGATAGCTGAACGAGCGCGGCGCGTCGTAGAGGATGGCCTTCATCGCAGGGCTGCTCCTGGCTGGGCGTGTTCCCTTATGCCGGGGGGTGCCCAGGCGGGAAAAGCGGGGAACGCGGTCCGCCGGGTTGCCACGGACGCAGCGCTGGTCCGAACCCATGCGTTGTTGCTGCCGGCCACAAGGCGTAATCCTGTAGGACAGGTCGGGACGGCCCCCTGTTCCCGCCTCATGGCCGCCGACCACCGATGGAGGAGAAGATCATGCAGTATCGCACGCTGGGACGATCCGGGCTGAAGGTTTCGGTGCTCACCCTGGGCACCATGACGTTCGGCGGCACCGGCCCGTTCGCCAAGGTGGGCAACACCGACCTGGCCGGCGCCAGGCGGCAGATCGACCTGTGCCTCGACGCGGGCGTGAACCTCATCGACACCGCCGACATCTACTCCACCGGCCTGTCGGAGCAGATCGTCGGCGAGGCGATCGAGGGCAAGCGCGACGACGTGCTGGTCGCGACCAAGGCGCGGTTCCCGATGGCCGGCGGCCCGAACGACGCCGGCTCGTCGCGCCACCACCTGATCCGCGCCTGCGAGGCCAGCCTGAAGCGGCTGCGCACCGACTACATCGACCTGTACCAGCTGCACGAGCGCGACGGGATCACGCCCCTGGAGGAGACCATGGAGGCGCTCGACCACCTCGTGCGCTCCGGCAAGGTGCGCTACGTCGGCGTGTCGAACTTCTCCGCCTGGCACCTGATGAAGGCGATCGGCATCACCGAGCGCCACCACCTGGCTCGCCCGATCAGCCAGCAGATCCACTACACCCTGCAGGCGCGCGAGGTGGAGTACGAGCTGGTCCCGGCCTCGCTCGACCAGGGCGTCGGCATCATGGTGTGGAGCCCGCTGGCCGGCGGCCTTCTGTCCGGCAAGCACCGTCGCGGCCAGGCGACGCCGGAAGGCACCCGCCAGCTCGCGCAGTGGACCGAGCCGCCGGTGCGCGACACCGACGCGCTGTACGACATCGTCGAGGCCCTGGTCGCGGTGGCCGAGGCGCACGGCGTGTCGGCGGCACAGGTGGCTCTGGCCTGGCTGCTGACCCGTCCGGCGGTGAGCACCGTGGTGGTCGGCGCCCGCACCGACGAGCAGCTGGCCGACAACCTCAGGTCGACCGACCTGGTGCTGACCCCGCAGGAGATCGCCACCCTGGAGGAGGTCAGCCGGCCGCCGCTGCTCTACCCGTACTGGCACCAGTCCAACACCGCCTCGGACCGGCTGTCCGAGGAGGACCTGACCCTGCTCCGCCCGCACCTGAAGTCCGGCGGCTGACGGCATGACGTGAGGCACCGTCCCGCCGCGGACGACGCGGCGGGACGGTGCCTACTTGATGATGCCGATCTTCTTGCGGTCGATGGTCACGAACACCGAGCCCACCAGCACCAGCCCCTTCACGATGTTCTGGAAGTAGGGGTCGAGGCCGATGCTGTTCATGCCGTTGGACAGCACGGTGATGATCAGCGCCCCCAGGATGGTGCCGCCGATGCCGCCGATGCCGCCGGTGAGCGGGGTGCCGCCCACCACCACCGCGGCGATCACGTCCAGTTCCAGCCCTTCGCCCAGCTGCGCGGTGGCGGCCATGGCGCGCGCCCCCTGAAGCAGCCCTGCCATGCCGCAGAGCAGGCCGAGCAGGGCGAACAGGGCGATCTTGGTCCGGTCCACGCCGATCCCTGTCAGGAAGGCGATCCGCTCGCCGCCGCCGACCGCGCGGACCTCGCGGCCGAACACCGTGCGGTCGAGGATCACGACCGTGACCACCACCAGCAGCAGGGCGATCAGGGCCGAGGTCGGGACGCCGAACACGCGGCCGGAGAACACGTCCAGGAAGCCCTCGTCGTCGATCGAGATCGGCGCGCCGCGGGTGAAGAACAGGACGATGCCGCGATACACCACCATGGCACCCAGGGTGACGATGAAGGAGGGCACCTTGCCCTTGGCCACCACCACGCCGTTGACGATGCCGCAGGCGAGCCCGACCAGGCAGGCCGGCACGATCGCGGCGATCCCGAGCGTCGGCGCGGTCCACGCGGTGGCGAGCGCCGCCAGCGCGACGATCGCGCCCACCGACAGGTCGATCGAGCCGGCGATGATCACGAAGGTCATGCCGAGCGCCGCCACCAGCAGCACCACCGCCTGTTCCGCCACGATCATCAGGTTGGCGAAGCGCAGGAAGCGCGGCGACAGCACGGAGAACGCCGCCATCAGCACCAGGAGCAGCAGCACCGGGAACAGCCGCTTGACCGCATCGCGGCTGAAGCGGCCCGTCGCTTGATGAGGGGGCGCCTGATCTGGCACCGCCTGTCCCGGAACGGCCTGGCCGGGGCTGGCCACGCCGGTGTCGATCATGTCGGACTGGTCCATGATGGTCGGCCCCTCACGTCATGTGCCGGATGATGTCGTCCTCGGTGGCAGCCGGCGGGTCGTCGATCTGGAACGCGACCTCGCCGCGGCGCATCACCAGGATGCGGTCGCTGAGGGTGGTCAGCTCGTGGAGGTCCTCGCTCAGCACCACGATCGCGAGCCCCGCGGCGGCCTCGTCGCGGAGGATGCGGTAGATCTCCATCCTGGCGCCGACATCCACGCCGCGGGTCGGGTTGTGCAGCAGCAGCAGGCTCGGCCTGATGGCGAGGCACTTGCCCAGCACCACCTTCTGCAGGTTGCCGCCGCTGAGCAGCCCGGACCGCGCGTCCTTCGAGCTGGTCTTGATGCGCAGCCGGGCGATCAGCTCCGTCGCCGACCGCGCGGCGCGCCCGCGGTCGAAGAACGGGCCGCGACGCGGCGGCCGGGCCATCAGGAGGTTGTCCAGCACGCTGGCGTCGAGGATCAGCCCTTCCGCCGTTCGGTCGCCGGGAAGGTACGCCACGCCCTGCCGCCAGGCGGCGGCGGGGCGCCGGGCACGGTAGGGCCTGCCGGCAAGCGTCATGCTGCCGTTGTCGGGGCCGACGACCCCGGCGATGAGCTCCATGACCCGCTCGCCGCCGGCTCCCTTCAGCCCGGCGAGCCCGACCACCTCGCCGCGACGGAGCGCCAGCGACATCGGCGCCAGCCGTGGCGCAGACGCGATGGCGTCGGCCGAGAACACCGGCTCGCCGTGCAGCCTGGCGGAGCCGCCGGTGGATGCCGTCACCGAAACGCCGCGGCCGACCATGCGCGCCTGGATCTCGTCGCGGCTGATGGTCCCGGCGTCGAAGTCGCCGACCTTGCGGCCGTCCTTCAGGATGGTCAGGCGGTCGGCGACCCGCTCCACCTCCGCCAGGTGGTGCGACACGAACGCCACCACCATGTCCTGGCGCTTGAGCGCCGCCATCGCCGACAGCACGGAATCCACCTCGCGGTGGTTCAGGAACGCGGTGGATTCGTCGAGCAGCAGCACCCGAGGCCTGGAGGCGAGCGCGCGCGCGATCTCGATGCACTTCCACTGCCCGAGGTCGAGGCTGGTGAGCGGCTGCGACACCGAGATCCCGGCTGAGAAGCTGTCGAGCACCTCCTGCGCCGCCCGCTCGAGCCGCCGGTTCGACAGCAGGCCCGCGCGCCGGAACCGGCGCATCTGGCCGAGGAAGACGTTCTCCGCGACGCTCAGCGCCGGGTTGATGGTGATCTCCTGGAACACCAGCCCGACCCCGCGCTCCGTCGCCTCGCGCAGCGAGCGGGGCGCGAAGGGCTGGCCGTCCAGCAGCACCTGGCCCTGGTCGGCGCGCTCTGCGCCGGCCAGGATCTTGAGCAGCGTGGACTTGCCGGCGCCGTTCTCGCCGACCAGCGCGTGCACGAAGCCGGGCTCGAGCGCGACCGAAACGTCGTCCAGCGCCCGCGTGCTGCCGAAGCTTCGGGAAACGTTCTGCGCCACCATCTGCACGGCAGGATGTCCTCGCGGATGCTCGTGCGGCGCCGGCTGCGTCAGTGGCTGTACTGCACGGCCACCACCAGAGGCGGCGCCTTGGGGTTGTACGTCTTCGAGTGCTGCTTGAAGTCGTACGGCTGCACGCCGCCGGGGAAGTCGGCCCTGAACTGGGCGACCTTGTCCTTCGTCAGCGGCAGCAGCTTGAGCTTGATGAGGTCGTCCTGCTTGGCGATCGGATGGCCCTTGATCTGGTCGTAGAGCATCACGAGCGCGTAGCCGCCCTGCAGCCAGTGGCCGCCGATGTCGAACAGCAGGTCCCCCTTCTCCACCGCGTCCACGTTCTCCGGGTTCAGGTCCATCGCCACCACGAGCACGTCGCGGCCCGGCTGCTTGCCGGCGTTCTTCAGCGCCGTCAGCACGCCGGTCGCGGTGCCGCCGTTCGCGGCCCAGACGCCCTTGATGTCCGGATGGGCCTGGTAGAGCGACTCGAACACCGTCTGCGAGGTGTCGCGGACGAAGTTGCCGTCGACCTCGCCGGCGATCTGCACCTCGGGATGGTTCTTCAGCGCGTCGGCGAGGCCCTTGCGCCGGTCGATCGCCACCGAGGTGCCGGCGGTGCCGTTGACCACGCCGATCACCTTCTTGCCGGCGGCGTTCGGCGTCATGGCGGCGAACAGCGCGTCCGCCATCTGCCGTCCCGCATCCTCGTCGCTGGGGCCGATGAAGGCCTTGTAGTCGGGGAACCGTGCCGATTGCGGCGGGAACGGCGGGTAGCTGTCGGTCAGCACCACCGGGATGTTGGCGTCCTTCGCCAGCGTCAGGCCGCGCGCCGCCGTCGCCCAGTAGGGCGTGAAGATGATGCCGTCGACCGGCCGCGCCACCAGGTCCTCCAGCGACTTGACCATCTGGTCCGGCTTGTTGTCGGCGTTGAGCACGATCAGGTTGACGCCGAGCTGGTCGGCACCCTTTCGGATGAAGTCGACATAGGTGTTCCAGAACTGGGCGGACAGGGTCGGCACCACGACGCCGATGGTGGGCCGGTCCGCCGCCGCCGCCGGCCGTGTGCCGGCGCCAAGCGCGCCCAGGGTGAGCGCGAGCAGGCTGCCTCCGACGCCCCTCAGGACAGCCCGCCGACGGGGCGCCGGGCTGGATGTCGCGATCGCGCCATGCCGATCCCGATCGGGACCCGATGCATCGTCCAGGGCCTGCTGTCGTGTCATCCGCATGAGTGTCGTCCCCCTCGCCTGGTCCTTCCATGTCGTTCGCATGGTTTGCAGGACGGCTCAGCTTGGTTGAATCCGTGCAGAGTGTCCATCGATCGAAGCATCCCCGCCGCGTTTTCCGTCGAGCCAGGGCAGCTGTGAAAAAATTTGCAGGTCATGCCGGAGAACCGGAACAAAGTTTCACAGACGACGCAGGGACCAGTTGTTCGGTTGATCTGCCCTGGCAGGCGGATGCATCTGCCCATGCCGTTTGATGGAACGATCGGGACTTCGACCGATAAGGCGTTACTGAGCTGAATGCTGTAATGCGGGATGCGCTGCGCCGGCGACATCGGCTCTCCCGTGCTTGACCGGGCGCGAGGCGGGCTCCAGGCTTGGACCGTGTCCAGCGTCAGGAGCTTCATGCGTCCCCGCCACGTCCTCTGCTTCCTTCTCGGCCTGGCTGCATCGCTTCCGGCAAAGGTCGCCGGCGCGGTGGTGCCGGACCGGGCACCGGTGGCGCCGGTGCACCCGGTCACCGACGATTATTTCGGCACCCGCATCACCGACCCGTATCGCTGGATGGAGAGCGAGCCCAAGCCGCAGTTCCCCGACTACCTCCACGCCGAGAACGACTACGCCCGGGCGGTGCTGGCGCGGATCCCGGGGCGCGACGCGCTGGCGCGCGAGGAGGGCGCGGTCAGCGGACTGGCCGCGCGGGTGCGCACGGTGCAGCTCGCCGGCGGGCGGCTGTTCTACCTCAAGCGCGACGCCGGGGCGCAGATCGACCGCCTGGTGGTGGCGGACGCGGCCGGGCACGAGACGGTGCTGGTCGACCCGTCGTCGCTCGGCACCGCGGGCAAACACGCCGAGATCGACCAGTTCGCGCCGTCGATGGACGGCAGCCTGGTGGCCTATGGGGTGTCGGTCGGCGGCTCGGAGAACAGCACCCTGCACGTGATCGAGACCGGAACGCGCGCCATCCGGCCCGACACCATCGACAGGGCGCAGTTCGCCGGGGTGTCCTGGGCGCCGGACGGCCGGAGCTTCTTCTTCGCCCGGCTGCCGGCCTCGTCCGCCACCGCGGCGCCGGACCAGCAGTACGCGCACATGCAGGTGTATCGGCACGTGCTGGGGCAGGACCCGTCGCGCGACGTGTCGGTGCTGGATTCCGACCACCTGCCGTTCCCGTTCCACGCCGCCGCGGTGTTCCCGTCGATCGCGGTGACGGAAGGCTCGGACTACGCCCTGGCCGGCATCTCCGACGGGGTGTCGCCGGAGATGACGCTGTATGCCGCACCCTTGTCCGGGCTGCTGGCCGGGCACGCGGACTGGAAGCAGGTGGCGGCGCAGCGGGACGGGGTGGTGGGCGTGGCGGTGCGCGGCGACCGGATCGACCTGATGACGCATGACGGGGCGCCGCGCCTGAAGGCGGTCGAGACCGGCCTTGCGGCTCCCGATCTGGCGCACGCCGCCGTGGTGGTGCCGGAAGGGAACGGCGTGCTGACCGGGATTTCCGCCGCCAAGGACGGGCTGTACTACGCGACCCGCGACGGTGCGGTGTTCTCGCTGCACCGGCTGGGCGAGGGGGCAATGCGGGCGGAGGCGATCGCGCTGCCGTTTGCCGGCACCATAGCGCCGGACGAGGGCGGCGCCGGCGGCTTGGTCACCGACCCGGTGCGTCCGGGTGCGCTGGTCGGCCTGGAGTCCTGGGTCCGGCCGCATGTCTGGCTGCGCTACGACCCGGCGGCCCGTACCCTGGCCGATACGCACATCCTGCCGCCCTTTCCGCGGAACCTGTCCCCTTACGAGTCGGTGGAAACCTTCGCCACCGCCGCGGACGGCACCCGGATCCCGCTGTCGATCGTGACACGCAAGGGCCTGCCGCGCGACGGCCGTCGCCCGACCTACCTGGTCGGCTACGGCGCCTACGGCATCTCCTACGACCCGGCGTTCTCGCCGGGGTTCCTGCCCTGGCTGGACCGGGGCGGGGTGTATGCGGTGGCGCACGTGCGCGGCGGCGGCGAGGGCGGGCAGGCCTGGCACGACGCCGGCAAGATCGCCACCAAGCAGAACACGATCCGCGACTTCATCGCCGCCGGCGAGGCACTGATCGCCAAGGGCTACACGGACAAGGCGCACCTGGGCGGGGAGGGCACCAGTGCCGGCGGCATCCTGATCGGCGGCGCCATCACCCAGCGTCCGGACCTGTTCCGCGCCGCCCTGATCCGGGTCGGCGCCACCAACACCATCCGCGAGGAGTACACCGCCGGCGGTCCCGCCAACATCCCGGAGTTCGGCACCGTCAAGGACCGGACGCAGTTCCCGTCCATGCTGGCGATGGACGCGTACAACCACGTCCGCAAGGGCGTGGCCTACCCGGCGGTGCTGCTGACCGGCGGGGCCGACGACCCGCGGGTGACGGTGTGGATCACGGACAACATCAAGGCAAAACTGAAAAACGACACCGCGAGCCACCGCCCGGTGCTGTTCCGCGTCGAGTTCGACGCCGGGCATGGCATCGGCTCGACCCGCAAGCAGCGCGACGACGAGACCGCCGACGAGTTCGCCTTTCTGCTGTGGCAGTTCGGCGAGAAGGGGTTCCAGCCGGCGAAGTGAGCCCGTCGGACGCTTGACGGAGCCGCCCGAACGGGCGGATGACAACCGCATGACCGGGGTGCCCGCCTGCGCGGGCTGAGATCAAACCCGTCGAACCTGATCTGGGTCATTCCAGCGAAGGGAGGCATGCCCGATGCGCCAGCTCCACACGCGCGCCCTGCTGACCGGGACCCTGCTGCTCGGTGCCGTGCCGGCCCGGGCGCAGGAGGACATCACCGTTCTCGGCCGGTCCAGCGCCGACACCGCCAACGGCCCCGTCGGCGGACAGCCCGGCGGCGGCCTGATCCGCGACGAGACGGCGACCAAATCGCTCAGCACCGTGAGCTCGGACTTCCTGCGCCGGGCGGCACCCACCGAGAACGCCTACCAGCTCGTGTCGCTGCTGCCCGGCGCCACAGTCGCCCAG
>CALMVN010000133.1 GCA_937873225.1 uncultured Acetobacteraceae bacterium | reverse complement strand
GGGCTTCGATCGGGGTCCGGGCTTCGCGGGGCCAGGACGCGGCCCTGATCGTCCCGGCGGCGGGTATGGCGGTCCCGGCGGACGACCGGGCGGCACGCCGGGTGCCGTCGAGGCAGGTCGTGGCGGGTCGCCGGGTGGTCAGCGTCCAGGCCCTGGCGGCCATGCCGGGCCACCCCCGGGCGGGCACGAAGGCGGCCATGGCGGACCGGACGATCGCCGCCCCGGCTGACGGCACCGCTCAGGGGCGACCGGTGCGGTGGTACGGATGGCCGGTGCTGATGGCGCGGGCGCGATACAGCTGCTCGGCCAGCAGTCCGCGCACCAGCATGTGCGGCCACGTCATCGCCCCCAGCGACAGCGACGCGTCCGCCCGGGCCAGCACGGACCCGTCCAGCCCTTCCGCGCCGCCGACCAGGAAGCACAGCGGCCGGCCGCTGCCGAGCCAGCCGTCCAGGCGCGCGGAGAACGCCACGCTGTCCGGACGCTCGCCCTTCTCGTCCAGCGCCACCGCCAGGGCGTTGCCGGGCAGGCAGCCGAGTAGCGCCTGCGCTTCCCGTCGCCTGGCCTCGACCGGCGCGCCGCGCGCGTCCGGCACCTCGACCAGCTCCAGCCGCGGCAGGAGGCGCTGCACGTAGCGGTCCAGCAGGGCCCGCTCGGGCCCGTCCCTGAGGCGCCCGACCGCGATCAGCCGCATCGACCGGACCGGCGTCCGGCTGGAGCACGATCCGTTCGCATCGGCCCGCGGGTCATGCTCCAGCGCATTGTCTTGTCGAGCATCTTCATCCGATCGACCGGATCGGATGATGCCCTAGACGGAGCCGCCGCCCGCCTCGGCGGTCGCGGCCGGCTCGTCCAGCTCGGCGCCCCACATCCGTTCCAGCGCGTAGAGCGCGCGCGCGTCCGGCTTGAACAGGTGCACCACGATGTCGCCGGCGTCGATCAGCACCCAGTCGGAGCCGCCCGCGCCCTCGATCCGGATGCGCTTCAGCCCGGCTTCCCCCAGCTTGGTCTCGATATGCGTCGCCATGGCGCTGATCTGCCGGTCGGCCAGGCCGGTCGCGATCACCATGCGGTCGGCGAACGAGGAGCGTCCCACCAGGTCGAGCACCACGATGTCCTCGCCCTTGTCGTCGGCGAGGCTTTCGGTGATCAGCCCGAGATACCGGTCCAGCACGTCCGGCTCCAGCGCCACCCGCTCCGCCTTGCGCGCGCGACGGGCGGCACCGTCCTGCGGCCCGGCCACCGCCGCCTTCTTGCGCGGCGTGCCGGGCGCTTTGGCCGCCTCGGCGAGCGAGGCGATCGGATGGGGCGTCCGCCGCTTCGCATCCGTGCCGGCGGCACGACCGGTCTTGCCCGCGTCAACGGTTGGCTTCCTGGCGATGGTCCACACTCCCGTGCCGGCCGGACGCGGAACCACCGTGTTCCATCCCGTCGCACCCGAACACGCAGCTTATCGGCTGCCCGGGCCTTCCGGCCAAGTCCCGCGTGACGACGAGCGCAACGCGGTCGCGGAAATGTCCGTCTGACGCGCGGGCAGGAACACCCAGGCCGGCGGGGCGCTGTCGGCCAGCCCGGTCGCCGCGTCGCCGGGATGGCGGGCATGCGCCAGCCGACGCGCGGCGGCCCCGGACAGGGCGCGGTGGTTGTATCCCGGGCGCGGCAGCACCGCGATCGGCACCGCGCGCACGATGTCGCGCCAGCGCCGCCAGCGCGGCAGCTCGGCCAGGCCGTCGGCGCCCATCAGCCAGACGAAGCGGACACACGGGAAAAGCTGCCGCAGCCGAAGCAGGGTGTCGCGGGTGTAGCGGGTGCGCAGCCGGCACTCGATGTCGGTGGCGACGATGCGGCGGCCGTCCGCGATCCCGCGCGCGCTGTCGAGGCGGTCGGCCAGCGGCGCCATGCCGTTCCGCGGCTTCAGCGGGTTGCCGGGCGACACCAGAAGCCAGACCTGGTCGAGCCGGAGCCGCGCCAGCGCCAGGCGCGCCACCTGCCTGTGCCCGGCATGGGCCGGGTTGAACGAGCCGCCAAGCAGCCCGACGCGAAGCCGCCGCTTGTCGCCCCGAACCGGAAGCGGGTCGGTACCGGACGAGGGGCCGGACGAGGTACCGGACGCGGGGCCGCGCGTCACGGCCTGGTCTGGCCGGTCCCGATCACCTCGTAGCGGAAGCTGGTGAGCTGCTCGAGCCCGACCGGCCCGCGCGCATGCACCCGGCCGGTGCTGATGCCGATCTCGGCGCCGAACCCGAACTCGCCGCCGTCGCAGAACTGGGTGGACGCGTTCCACATCACCACCGCGCTGTCGGTGCCGGACAGGAACGCCCTCGCCGCCGCCTCGTCTTCGGCGACGATCGCCTCGGTGTGGCCGCTGCCGTGCCGGGCGACGTGCGCCAGCGCCGCGTCGAGGTCCGGCACCACCGCCACCGACAGCACCGAATCCAGCCATTCGGTGTCGAAGTCGTCCGGCCCCGCGGCGCGGAGACCGGGCACGATCGCGCGCGCCGCCGCGTCGGCGCGGAAGTCGCAGCCGAGCGCCTGCAGGTCGTCCACGATCGCAGGCAGCAGCGTCGGCGCCAGCGCGGCGTCGATCAGCAGCGTCTCGGTGGCGCCGCAGATGCCGGTGCGTCGCATCTTGGCGTTGGCCACCACGCGCCGCGCCATGTCCGGATCGGCGGAACGGTGCACATAGGTGTGGCAAAGCCCCTCCGCATGCGCCAGCACCGGCACGCGCGCCTCGCGCTGCACCCGCTCGACCAGGGAGCGGCCGCCGCGCGGGATGACGAGGTCGATCAGCCCGGCCGCCCCCAGCATCGCGGCGACGTGCGCCCGGTCCGCGTCCGGCGCCACCTGCACGCACGCTGCCGGCAGCCCGGCCTCGTCCAGCCCCTGCAGCATCGCCGCGTGGATCGCGCGCGCGCTGTGCAGGCTGTCCGAGCCGCCGCGAAGCAGCACCGCGTTGCCGGACTTCAGGCACAGCCCGGCCGCGTCCGCGCCGACGTTGGGCCGGCTCTCGTAGATCATGCCGATCACCCCCACCGGGGTCGCCACGCGGCGCAGGCGCAACCCGTTCGGCCGGGTCCACTCGGCCAGGATCCGGCCGGTCGGATCCGGCAGCGCCGCGACCTCCTCCAGCCCGCGCGCCATCGCCTCCACCCGGTCCGGCGTCAGCGTCAGCCGGTCACGGAAGGCGGCGCCGGCGGCGGACGCGGCCAGGTCGCAGGCGTTGGCGGACAGGATCGCCTCCGCACCGGCCCGCAGCGCCGATGCCGACGCGCGCAGCGCCCGGTCGCGCACCGGCGCCTCGGACCGCGCCAGCACACGGGCCGCCGTTCGCGCCTCGGCCCCCGCCCGGTCGAGCCAGGTCGACGGCGAACCCGCCTCCGGCTGCGCGTCCATGAGCGCTGCTCCGCCGGCTACCCCAGCTTGGCCTGCACCAGCCGGGCCAGGTCGCCGACGTTCTTGAGCTGGTCCACCTCGCGCGAGCGCAGCTTGACGCCGAAATGCTGCTCCACGCCCAGGATGATGGTGACCATGCGCACCGAGTCCCAGCCCGGCACCTGCTCTGCCGACAGGGTCGGGGTGAGGGTCAGGCTGTCGTCGCCGAACACGTCGTGGAACACCTCGGTCAAGCCGTCGTAGATCGCCGCTTCCGTTGCCACGTGTCCCGTCCCCTTCGCGTCAGGCGCCTTCGCTCACGTCCATGTAGCTGTCCGGGGCCACGAAGTCATGCAGCGGCAGCACGGCCACGTGGCCGCCATCCGCCCGCGGCGTTGCGTCGCGGAAGCCGAGCCGGGCGTAGTGCTCCGCCACCATGGCGTTCTTCGCCGTCGGCACGTACTCGCCGACCAGCGCGACGGCGCCCAGCGCGCGTGCCTGCTCGGCCAGCAGCGCCAGCGTCGCCTGCTCCACGCCGCGCCCCAGCACCCGGCACGACATCAGCCAGGTCTCGATGTGGCAGCGCTTCTCCCCGTCCAGCCGGCCGACCACCACCGCGATGATGCCGTTGTCGCCGAACCGATCGACGAGCCGCAGCTGCAGCCCGAACGCCCGGGGATCCCCCATCAGCGCCGTCACCTCCGCCTCGGTGGTGCGACGGGTGGTGAGGTTGAACTGGTTGGTCTTGTTGATCAGCTGCACGATGCGGCCGAGCCCGATGCGGTCGAACCGCCGCCACACCAGCCGCATCTCCAGCGAGCGCAGGTAGGACGGCATGTCCGTCGCCTCGCCGGCGAGCGACACCCGCTCGGCGTTGGCGCGGTAGGCGCCGGTGCGGGCGCGGTCCTCGTCGGTGATCCCCACCGCCTCGAAGTAGCCGGCGTCGGCCAGCGCCTGCGGCATCAGCGCCGGGTCGTCCTCCGGCACTTCCGGCACCGACACCTCCGGCAGCTCGGCGCGGATCAGGTTGCGCTCGAACGGGTTGTCGTCGAGGAACACCAGGCTGTCGACGCCGATGTTCAGCTCGCGCGCGATGCGCCGGAGGTTGGTCGCCTTGTCGTCCCAGTTGGCGACGAAGCAGGACAGGTCCGAACGCTTGAGCAGCATCTCCGGATGGCGCTCGAACGGCGAAAGGGCGTTTGCCTCGTCGTTCTTGGAGCACACCGCCAGGATCACGCCCCGCGCCGCCAGCGCCTTCGCGTGCGCCTGCACCGCCAGGAAGGCCTCGCCCAGCGCCGAGCCCTGCCCGACCACGATCCCCTCCAGCCCGTCGTCGCCGATAACCCCGCCCCACAGCGTGTTGTCCAGGTCGAGCACCAGGCACTTGGCCGAGCGCCCCTGCAGCGCCGCCACCAGCCGTCCGACCAGGTCGCCGTAGACCGGCGCCGCCACCGGGGAGATGTCCTGCTTGGCGCGGTGCCACAGCACCGGGTCGTGCCAGGCGGTGATCCCGTCCCTCGCCGCGACGCCGTCGAGCGACAGCAGGTGCACGCCGGCCGCCTCCGCCGCCGCAGGCAGCAGGGCGTTCAGCCGTGCCACCAGGGCGGCGGGCGAGCCAGGCAGACGCTGCTCGTTGCTGCCCATCAGGGCGGGCAGCGTCGGCAGCACGGTCTGCTGGATCACCGTGGCGCCGGTCGCCTGCGCCTCCTTCCAGCAGCGCCTCATCCGGTCGAGGCCATCCTGCAGCGCCCGCTCCGCCGCCGCCGCGTCCGCGGCCGGATCGAGCCCGGCGGTGACGTGACGCGCGTCGAAGGCAAGCAGCACGAGGTCGGGACGGAAGCGGTGCAGCGCCGAGCCCGGGTCGTCCAGCTCCTGCGCGTACTGGCCGTACTCGCCCTCGTGCACGGCGAGCCAGATGTTCCGCCGCAGCCCTGCCACCCGGATCGAGGGCGGCAGGTGCACCGTGGTGGCCGATCCCAGGATTGCCAGCCGCACCGGCCTGGTCGGCAGTCCGGCCGGCGGCGCGTCCGCGAAATGGCGCAGCAGCAGCCGGTCCAGCCGCTCCGTCTTGAGGAACTCCAGCCGCCCGTTGGCCAGCGCTACCAGCTCCGCCCAGCCGACCGCCTCCGCCGCCTCGAGCGCGCGCAGCCGCGCGGCGAAGCCGGCCGGCTCGGGCAGCCAGGAGAGACAGGGTACCGCCATGGCGTCCTCCGCGGATGCGGCGCGCATCCTTCCGGGTCTGGAACAGGCCGTCAACCGAGGCGGCGGCTGCCCCTCATGCGCCGGCCGTCCACTCGGAACGGGCGTTCCGGCACAGGTGCGCCCAGCCGTCGGTGTTCCACGGCATGCCGACCCGGTCGAGCGCGAACCAGTCCATGTAGCCGACCATGAGGCCCTGGTGCAGGCGGCGGATGCTGAACGGCGGGTTGTCCGCGTCCGCCCTGCACACGAACAGCAGCACGTTGCTGCCGTAGCGGTTGACCGCCGCGGCCAGCCGCAGCAGCACGTCCTGCGCCGGCAGCGGACCGGAATACCGGTACACGAACAGCTTCTCGCCGTCCTCCAGGTCCTCGATCAGCTTGCGGGACAGGAAGCTCATCCTTTGGCACATCATGCGATGCGCCTCGGCTTCCGGAACCGTGACGTGGTCCAGGTGGGTGTGGTCGCAGCAGATGTTGTAGGTGGTGTCGACCATCGCCCAGTCGGACGCGCTGGGCCGCGTCCTCAGCACCGTCGAGCCGGGCGACCCGACGCCCGCGAACCCGGCTTCCAGGGCACGCGTCAGGTCTGGCAGGCTGACCCCGGACCAGCGCAGCAGGCTCAGCGGCTCGATCTTGTAGTGCCGCTGGATGAAGCCGAACTCGCAGCCGTGCAGCGTGCTGTTGTCCGGGCCGCCGCCGCCCAGGCTTTCGAAGCCGGGAAGGATGGCGGTGACGGAGGCATCGTCCGCCCCGGCGGGGGGAACCTGCCGAAGGGCCGGCGCCGCCTGCCCCTCGGTCGCGCCGCTGCCCAGCAGGATCTCCTGGGCGGTCACGATCTTCTCCCGTATCCCGGCAGTGTCCGGGAACCGTTCGGCGAGCGCCACCAGCCGGTCGTGATAAAGCTGGTAGTCGCCCTGCAGCCGGGCGATCTGCGCCTGCGCGTCGAGCAGGGACGCGTCGCTGCCCTTCGCCTCCGCGCGCTCGGCGATCAGCCGGTCCAGCTCCTCGACCGACACCTGCCGCTCGGCGGGTGCGAGCCGGCCCGCCAGGTAGACGAGGTCGATCAGCGGCTGCTGCGAGTCGGGGAACCTGCGCAGCATCTCCAGCATCAGAGTTTCCGCGTCCGTGAACCGGCCGGTCTCGATCAGGTTCCTGGCCTGGCCGACATGGCCCCACCAGTTGTCGGGAAACCGGTCGAGGACGACGGTGTAGCGCCTGAGCGCCTCGTCCCATCTCCACACGCTTTCCGCCAGCTCGGCATGCTCGATGAACAGCCCAGGCTCGTCGGGCAGGCGCGCCTGCCCGTCTTCCAGCACGCGTTCCGCCTCCTCCACCCTGTCCAGCCGGCGCAGGGCCTTGGCCCTCCGCGAATAGGCGATCCATTCGTCCGGGAACCGCTCCCCGAACAGCTGGAACCGGCGCAAGGATTCGGGCCAGTCCTTGCGGAGTTCCGCGTTTGCCGCGTGCTCGAACTGCAGCGTTTGTTCCTCCGGGAAGCGCTGCCGCGCCTCGTCCAGAACCCGGTCCGCCTCGTCGAGCCGGCCCAGGTGCCGCAGCGCGATGCCGATACGCAGGCCCGGCCACCAGTGATCGGGAAACTCGCGGTATATCGCCTTGAAGCGCTCGATCGCCTCCGGCCAGTCCTCGCGCTGCTCCGCGATCGCCGCGTGCTCCATCTGCAGCGCCCGCTCCTCCGGGAACAGCTGCCGCGCCTCGTCCAGGATCCGCTCCGCCTCGTCGAGCCGGCCCAGGCGCTGCAACGCGACGCCGATCCGCAGACGGGTCCACCAGCCGTCGGGAAACCTCTGCTGCACCCCCTCGAAGCGCTTGAGCGCTTCCGGCCAGTCCTCGCGCTGCTCCGCGATCGCCGCGTGGTCGATGAACAGGGCGCGCTGGTGGGGGAAACGCTGCTGCCCGTCTTCCAGCACGCGCTCGGCCTCGTCGAGCCGGCCCAGGTGCCGCAACGCGACCGCCCGCCGCGCGCAGGGCCACCACTCGTCCGGGAACCTCCCGGCCACCCCCTCGAAGCGATCGAGCGCTTCCGGCCAGTCCTCGCGCTGCTCCGCGATCGCCGCGTGGTCGATGAACAGGGCGCGCTGGTGAGGGAAACGCTGCTGTCCTTGTTCCAGGATCCGCTCGGCCTCGTCGAGCCGGCCCAGGTGCCGCAGCGCGACCGCCCGGCGCGCATAGGACCACCACTCGTCCGGGAACCTTCCGGCCACCCCCTCGAAGCGCTCGAGCGCTTCCGGCCAGTCCTGGCGCTCCTCCGCGATCGCCCCGTGGTCGATGAACAGGGCACGCTCGCCGGGAACGTGCCGCTGCCCGTCTTCCAGCACGCGCTCGGCCTCGTCGAGCCGGCCCAGGTGCCGCAGCGCG
>CALMVN010000132.1:2059-9578 GCA_937873225.1 uncultured Acetobacteraceae bacterium | reverse complement strand
GTTCGCGGCCGCGGTGGCAGCACCCGCGCATGGGCTGCTGATCACGTCGGCGACGCTGCGGGACCAGCCGGAGGTTGGTGCCGGTTCGGCAATCCCGGATGCCGGGGCGGACGCGGAGGCGAGCTGGCTCAGCGCGGAAGCGCGGGTGGGGGCGGTGCACCTGCCCTCCCCGCCGCTGCGCGCGTCGCTGGCGAGCCCGTTCGACTACGGCCGGCAGGCGCGCGCGTTCGTGGTCACGGACGTGGCGCATGACGATTTGGGGTCGCTGGCGGGCGCGTACCGGGCGCTGTTCGTGGCAGCGGGCGGCGGCGGGCTGGGGCTGTTCACCGCCATCTCGCGGCTGCGGCAGGTGCACGAGCGAATCGCGGTGCCGCTGGAAGAGGCGGGCATCCCGCTGTTCGCGCAGCACATGGACGCGATGGACAACGCGACGCTGGTGGACGTGTTCCGGACGGAGGAGGACAGCTGCCTGCTCGGCACCGACGCGATGCGCGACGGGGTGGACGTGCCGGGACGGGCGCTGCGGCTGGTGGTGTTCGAGCGGGTGCCGTGGCCGAGGCCGGACATCCTGCACCGGGAGCGGCGCATCCACCTGTCCGGCGGGCAGCCGGGCGCCTATGACGACCGGATCGCAAGGCTTAGGCTGCGGCAGGCATTCGGACGGCTGATCCGAAGCGCCGGGGATCAGGGCGTGTTCGTGCTGCTGGACCGGCGCATGCCGACGCGGCTGGCCTCGGCGTTTCCCGCCGGCGTGCCGGTGCGCCGGGTCGGGCTGGCGGACGCGGTGGCGGAAACCGGACGCTTCCTGTCGGCGCGGGCCGAGGCCGCACCGGACGAGCCGGCGGTCAGATCGGCTTGAGGTTGGTCGCAGCCGCCTTGCCGCGTTCCATGGCGATCTCGTAGCTGACCTTCTGGCCCTCGTTCAGACCGCGCAGGCCGGCAGCCTGAACCGCGGTGATGTGGACGAACACGTCCTTGCCGCCGTCGTCAGGCATGATGAAGCCGAAACCCTTGGTGGTGTTGAACCACTTCACCGAACCGATCGCCATCGCCGGTCACTCTCCTGCTAGCCAGTCACTCGAATGCGCCAGCATGTCCGCACGCTCGACCAGAACGCGGTTCGCCGACCGGTCGTTATGGGGGCAGAAAGACACGGCCCTGTCAATCACGAAGAGGTGATTGAGTTTCACGGGTGACGCCGGGACCGTCCCCCCGTGGCCAAGACCGGGCTGATCCATTGCAGAACCGCAACGTTGTGGTAGCTTGCCGGGCTGGTGTCTGACGGAAAGCCAGGAATGTCATGAAAGATCGACCTGTCTCAAGATCGGGCAACCATCAGCCGAGACTAGTAGTCGTTGCCGTGCTTGTCGGATTTTGCCTTTACTGGTTCGGCGACAAGAAGACGCCAGATCAGCCAGGCGTAGATGAGGTCAGCACGGATCTCGATGGCAATGCTTATAATCAAACCAGTAGCAGCGGAGGGTTACAACTACAAAGACCTGATGATGAAGCTTTGTTTGTGAATACCATCGCGCGCTCCATGATCACTTACGATCAGGGAGCAAACGACATGATGAAGGGCGCTGCAAGACCCGCGAGAGCACGGGAAATCTGCAGGCAGATGGCGACCCCGACAGTCACCGGATGGATTGGTGCCGTTGATGAATTGTCATCCTCGAATGACGGCCATGGCGTTCTGAAGATACGGCTCACCTCCCACTTGACCGTCGGAACCACGAACAACGCCTTGTCCGACTCCATCGGGATGAGCACGCTGATCGATCCGAACAGCCTGGTCTTTCAGAACGCCTCGAAACTCCACAAGGGACAGATCGTCCGCTTCTCCGGCTCCTTCGAGCAATCACGGGACGATTGCTTCAACGAGGAAAGCCTGACTCAGGAAGGATCGATGGATGATCCGGACTTCCTGTTTCAGTTCAGTGAAGTTGAAGGATTTTAGCATATGGCAGGCGACGACAGGTCACCTGAACTCGCGGCCTCACGCTGTCACTCCACAGGACGTGGAAAAGGCGGCCCCTTTCGGGACCGCCCTTCCGTTTCGACCGTGAAGACGCCCCGGACGAGTCTTAGAAGTCCATGTCGCCCATGCCGCCGCCCGGAGGTCCGCCCGCGGGGGCCTTCTTCTCGGGCTTCTCGGCAATCATCGCCTCGGTGGTGACGAGCAGGCCGGCGACCGAGGCCGCGTCCTGCAGCGCCGTGCGCACGACCTTGGTCGGGTCGATGATGCCGGCGTCCACCAGGTTCTTGTACTCCATCAGCTGCGCGTCGAAGCCGTAGGCGTACTCGGAGTTCTCCAGCACCTTGCCGGCGATCACCGCACCGTCCTCGCCGGCGTTCTCGGCGATCTGGCGCAGCGGAGTCTGCAGCGCCTTGCGGATGATCTCGATGCCGAACTTCTCGTCCTCGTTGAGCGGGGTCATGTGCGCCAGCTCGAGCGAGGCGCGGGCGAGCGCCGTGCCGCCGCCGGGGACGATGCCTTCCTCGACCGCGGCGCGGGTCGCATGCAGCGCGTCGTCGACGCGGTCCTTGCGCTCCTTCACCTCGACCTCGGTGGAGCCGCCGACGCGGATCACCGCGACGCCGCCTGCCAGCTTCGCCAGGCGCTCCTGCAGCTTCTCGCGGTCGTAGTCCGAGGTGGTCTCCTCGATCTGCGCGCGGATCTGGTTGCAGCGGCCCTGGATGTCGGCCTTCTCGCCGACGCCCTCGACGATGGTGGTGTTCTCCTTCTCGATGTGGATCTTCTTGGCGCGGCCCATCATGGCGAGCGTGACGCTCTCCAGCTTGATGCCGAGATCCTCGGAGATCACCTGGCCACCGGTCAGGATCGCGATGTCCTCGAGCATCGCCTTGCGACGGTCGCCGAAGCCCGGCGCCTTCACGGCAGCGATCTTGAGGCCGCCGCGCAGCTTGTTGACCACCAGGGTGGCCAGCGCCTCGCCGTCGACGTCCTCGGCGATGATCAGCAGCGGACGGCCGGACTGCACCACGCTCTCCAGCAGCGGCAGCATCGGCTGCAGCGAGGACAGCTTCTTCTCGTGGATGAGGATGTAGGGCTGATCGAGATCAGCGATCATCTTCTCGGCGTTGGTGATGAAGTAGGGGGAGATGTAGCCGCGGTCGAACTGCATGCCCTCGACCACGTCGAGCTCGGTCTGGATGCCCTTGGCTTCCTCGACCGTGATCACGCCCTCGTTGCCGACCTTCTGCATGGCCTGGCTGATCATCTCGCCGATCTCGGTCTCGCCGTTGGACGAGATCGTGCCGACCTGTGCGGTCTCGGCGGGGGTGGTGATCTTCTTGGTGTTGGCGGCGAGCTGGGCCACGACGTGGGCGACGGCCTTGTCGATGCCGCGCTTGAGGCCCATCGGGTTCATGCCGGCGGCGACGGCCTTGGCGCCCTCGCGGACGATCGCCTGGGCCAGCACGGTGGCGGTGGTGGTGCCGTCGCCGGCGATGTCGTTGGTCTTCGAGGCCACTTCGCGCACCATCTGGGCGCCCATGTTCTCGAACTTGTCGGAAAGCTCGATTTCCTTGGCGACCGTCACACCGTCCTTGGTGATGCGGGGCGCGCCGAAGCTCTTGTCGATGACGACGTTGCGGCCCTTGGGACCGAGCGTCACCTTCACGGCGTCTGCGAGGATGTCGACACCGCGCAGCATGCGCTGGCGGGCTTCACCGCCGAAGCGGACGTCTTTGGCAGCCATGTTGTGTTATCTCCTGTTGAGGAAAGAATCGATCGGGGACGGTTCGGAGACGGGAGGCCTCAGGCTGCCTGCTCGATCACGCCCATGATGTCGCTTTCCTTCATGATCAGCAGCTCCTCGCCGTCGATCTTGACTTCCGTGCCCGACCACTTGCCGAACAGGATGCGGTCGCCCGCCTTCACGTCCAGCGCGACGATGGCGCCGGTCTCGTTGCGTGCGCCGGCGCCGACGGCGATGATCTCGCCTTCCATCGGCTTTTCCTTCGCGGTGTCGGGGATGATGATGCCGCCCGCGGTCTTCTCTTCGCCGGTCAGGCGCTTGACGACGACACGGTCATGCAGGGGACGGAACTTCGCCATGCGGTGCGCTCCTCTTCAGGTCTGGGCGGCGCCCTGCGTTGAGCGGCGTCGCCGGTTGGGCGTCCGGGCCTTGGAAACCACCCGCGACGCGGTTGGCACTCGAAGCCTCGGAGTGCTAGCGGCGATCTAGGCGCTTGGCCGGCCGATGTCAAGAATGGCAGCACTTGTGTCTGTTGAGTGCCAAAGCATTGATCTTGCCCATATTTTTGTTGCGCATGCGTGACCAGCTCGACCAGGATCGGGGTTGTCGCAATCCTGTCATGTCCGGAACCGCCATGTCCCTGTCGCTGCAGCTCAAGGAGTACCGCCTGACGACGGCCGAGATCCTGTATCGGCTTCCCGATCATCCGGCCGTGCTGCAGAGCTACATCTGGCAGGAGCTCGACCTGGCGCCCGCCTATCCGGTGCTGCGGCGGTTCCTGTCGTTCTGGGAGCGCGAGATCGAGGGACGGCTGCACTCGGTGCGGGTCGGGTCGCTTGACCTGGTGGGCGCGCACCGGGTGCGCATGCCGGGCGCGGTGCTCACTCTGCAGTAGCCGGGGCAGCAGGCGGGTCCTGGTCGGCGGCGGGGGGTGCCGGGTCCAGACGGGCGCCGTCCAGCACCGCCTGCTGCCGCGCCTGGTGCTGACGGTCGCGTGCGACCTCCTCGCGGGTGCGGCCGAACCGGGCGCGGTTGTCGGCGGCCTGCTGCGACGCGTCCGCGCGGTCGCGCTGCCGACGCCTGGTCCTGAGGTTGACGATCTCGCCCATGGCGGCAACCTGCCACAGGTGCCGTCGTCCGATCCAGGGCGGCGACCGGACGAGGAACCATGCCGATGGGCCACACGATCACGCTGGGCGCCGCCGACGGGCACAGCTTCTCCGCCTACCAGGCCGGCTTCGCCGACGCGCCGCGCGCCCTGGTGGTGGTGCAGGAGATCTTCGGCGTGAACCACCACATCCGCGCGGTGGCGGACGGGTTCGCCGATGCGGGCTATTTCGTGGTGGCGCCTGCGCTGTTCGATCGCGCCGAGCGCGGGGTCGAGCTCGCCTACACGCCGGAGGACGGCAAGCGGGGCATGGCGCTCCGCTCGGCGATCAGGCCGGAGGACACGCTGGCGGACCTGCTCGCCAGCGCCGAGGCGCTCGGGCGGGAGAAGGTGGGGGTCATCGGCTATTGCTGGGGCGGCGCGCTGGCCTGGGCCGGCGCCACACGGTCGCAGCGGTTCTCGGCCGCGGTCGGCTGGTACGGCGGCGGGATCGCGGCGACCAAGGACCTGCATCCGAACTGCCCGGTGCAGCTGCATTTCGGCGCCGACGACGACCACATCCCGCTGGCCGACGTGGAGGCGATCCGGGCGGCGCAGACGGGGATCGAGGTGTTCGTCTACGAGGGGGCCGGGCATGGCTTCGGCTGTTCGGAGCGCCCGAGCTACGTGGCGAGCGCGACCGCGCTGGCGCAGGAGCGCAGCCTGGCGTTCCTGCAGCATAACCTTTGAACCGGCGGGCCGGACCGGAGCAGGTGTCGCTTTGCCGCCACGACGGCCGGGTGATTGCGTTTCGCCTGCGAACCAAGTGATCGGCGGGCCGTTGTGTCCCGTGCAACGCCACGGATAACGGGAGACGCGTCACATGCTCGGTACCATCCTGCTGATCATCCTCATCCTTCTGGTGATCGGCGCCCTGCCGACCTGGGGCTACAGCGGCGGCTGGGGCTACTTCCCGTCCGGCGGGCTGGGGCTGGTCCTGCTGGTGGTGATCATCCTGCTGGTGCTCGGTCGGATCTGAGCCGGCGTGCGGACGGCCGGGCGGGAACGTCCGGCCGTCCGCGCAAGCGGAGGATGGGATGGCCGACCGGACGCCGAGGCTCAGCCACCTGCTGGAAACCTCGATCTACGTCGCCGACCTCGACCGGGCGCAGGCGTTCTACCAGCGCGTGCTTGGGCTGGAGCTGTTCCTGCGCGACGACCGCATGAGCGCGCTGGGCCTGCCCGGCGACGCCGTGCTGCTGCTGTTCCGTGCCGGCGGCTCCACGGAGCCGACGCCCACCGGGGACGGCGACATCCCGGCGCACGACGGTGGCGGCCGGGTGCATCTGTGCCTGGCGATCCCGCGCAACGAGTTCGAGGCCTGGGAGGACCACCTCGCGGCGCAGAACGTGCCGGTGGAAAGCCGGATCACCTGGCCGGCCGGGGGCACCAGCCTTTATGTCCGGGATCCGGATGGCAGCCTGCTGGAGCTGGCGACGCCGGGGTTGTGGCCGAGCTGGTAGCGCCGGTCAGGCGGCCAGCACGCGGCCGGCGATGGCGCGCAGGCGGGCCACCAGCTCGGGGTCGCGTGCCGCAGGTGCCGTGATCAGGGCATGGTCCAGCGCGCGGTCGCAGCCGGCGGGGCACGGGCCGCGCGGCTGGCCGAGGCGGGGGATCACGGCGCGGACCAGGTCGCGGGCCTTCTGCGCGTTTGCGGTCATCACCGCCACCACGGCGTCCACGGTGACGGCCTCGTGCTCCTCGCGCCAGCAGTCGTAGTCGGTGACCATGGCCACGGTCGCGTAGCAGAGCTCGGCCTCGCGGGCGAGCTTGGCTTCGGGCATGTTGGTCATGCCGATCACGTCGCAACCCCATGAGCGATACAGGTTGCTCTCGGCCCGGGTGGAGAATTGCGGACCTTCCATCACCAGGTAGGTGCCGCCGCGGGTGATTGACAGGCCGAGTGATCGGCCTTCCTCGTGCAGCGCCGCGCCGATGCGCGGGCAGAGGGGATCGGCCATAGACACGTGGGCAACGCAGCCGGTGTCGAAGAAGCTTTTCTCTCGGGCGAAGGAGCGGTCGATGAACTGGTCGATCACCACGAGATGGCCGGGCGGTAGCTCCTCCTTCAGGCTGCCGACGGCGGATAGCGAGACCACGTCGGTGACGCCGGACTGCTTCAGGGCGGCGATGTTGGCGCGGTAGTTCAGGCGCGACGGCGGGATGCGGTGGCCGCGGCCGTGGCGGGGCAGGAACACGCAGCGGACGTCGCCCAGGCGGCCGAACAGGAGCTGGTCGGAGGGCGGGCCCCAAGGGGTGTCGACCGTGCGCCATTCCCGGTCCTGCAGCGCGTCGATCTCGTACAGGCCGGAGCCGCCGATCAGGCCGATCACCGGCTGCACCACGTCATCCGCGTCCGACATTCGACCACACCCTGCGCTTGAGAAAGAAGGCCAGTCCCGCGAGCAGGACCAGGTAGCACACCACGCCGACGCCGATCCGGCGGCGCTCGGTGGCGTGCGGATGCGCCGTCCATTGAAGGAAGCTGGACACGTCGTGCGCCATCTGCGGCACCGTCGCCCGCGTGCCGTCGGCATAGCGGACGGCATCGTCGACCAGCGGCGGCGGCATGGCGATCTGGCCGCCGGCCACGGCCGGGTCGTAGTAGGCGCCGGACATGTCCCGGCTGGCCCTGACCCTGCCGGGC
>CALMVN010000132.1:0-2049 GCA_937873225.1 uncultured Acetobacteraceae bacterium | reverse complement strand
GGACATGTCCGGCGGCACCGCACCGTTGTTGGCGGCTGCGGCGGCCTGGATGGTCGGGAACGGGGACGGCAGGTGGTCGTCCGGCCGGGCGGGGCGGCGCAGCGGACGGCCGGCGGCGTCGGTGCCGTCGGTCCCGCGGCGCGCGGCCGCAAGCGGGGGCACCTGGGCCGCGTCCAGGCCGAGGCCGCCGAGGTCGGCGTAGGTCAGCTGCCGCAGCGAGTGGCAGGCGCTGCAGACCTGGGAATACACGGCGTAGCCGCGCTGGGCGCTGCCGAGATCGAGGGTCGAGAACGGACCGGCGGCGGCGTGGGCCTGGACGATGGCGAGCACGGGCAGCAGCGGCAGCAGGACCCGCATCAGGCGGCGCCGGCGATGCTGTCGGGAAGCGCCGGGCGGCGCTCCACGCGGGCCAGCAGCGGCAGCAGCAGCAGGAAGTGCAGCAGCCAGTAGGCGGTGGCGATCCGGCTCAACAGGAGCCAGATGCCCGAGGGCGGGCGGAACCCGGCGACGCCCAGCAGCACGAACGCGGCGAGCAGCAGGAGCAGCAGCCAGCGGTACACCGGGCGGAAGCGGGCGCTGCGGATCGGCGAGCGGTCGAGCCAGGGCAGGATGAACAGCACCGCCAGGCTGGCGGAGGCCAGCAGCACGCCGAGCGGACCGCCGGCGCGCAGGATGGCGTAGAACGGCGCGAAGTACCATTCGGGGGTGATGTCGGCAGGGGTCGAGAGCGGGTCGGCCTGGAGGTAGTTGTCCGGCAGGGTCAGCCAGCCGGGCAGGAAGAACACCAGCACCGCGAAGGCGATCGCAAACAGCGCCATGCCGACGCCGTCCTTGGCGGTGTAGTACGGGTGGAAAGGCACGGTGTCGCGCGGGCCCTTGGGCTCGATGCCGAGCGGGTTGTTGGAGCCGGTGACGTGCAGCGCCAGCACATGGAGCACCACGATGCCGATCACGGCAAAGGCGGTGACGAAGTGCAGCACGTAGATCCGGTGCAGCGCGGTGTCGCCCAGCACGCTGCCGCCGAGCAGCCAGTCGGCCAGCGGCGGTCCGAGCAGCGGCACCGAGCCCAGCGCGTGCGCGGCCACGGTGAGGCCCCAGTACGACATCTGGCCCCAGGGCAGCACGTAGCCGGCAAAGGCGGCCACCATGGTCATCGCCATCAGCAGCATGCCGGTCAGCCACAGCACCTCGCGCGGGGCCTTGTAGGAGCCGTAGTACAGGCTGCGCCAGGTGTGGACGTAGAGGGTGGCGAAGTACATCGACGCCCCGCCCTGGTGGATCGAGCGCACCAGCCAGCCGCTCGGGACCTGGCGGTCGATCGCCTCCACGCTGTCGAACGCCTGCGCCACGGTGGCGGTGTAGTTCACCGCAAGGAAGATGCCGCTGAGCAACAGCACCGCCAGCGCCACGGTGACGAAGGCGCCGAAGTTCCACAACCCGTTGAGGTTGCGCGGCATCGGGTAGGACACGTACTCGCGCCGGAACGCGGACACCACCGGCAGGCGGGCGTCGAGCCAGCGCAACCCGGGATGGGCGTCCTCCGGAAGGGCGGAGGTGGGCGGGCGGCCGAACCGGTGCTCCGCCTGGCGGTCGTCGGGGGCGAGCGGGAAGGTGTCGGCGGCGGCAGCGGCGCCGCCATGGCCAGGATCGTCCGGCCAGTCGGCCATGCGTGCACACCTTCCAGCGGTTCGGGGTCGAGGAAAGGTAGGGGCGGCTCCGGCGGCCCGCAACCGGGCGGTCGAGGCGTGAACGGTGTTCGGCTATGCTCGGGCGATGAGCGATCTTTTCGAGCCGGCTTCCCTTCCTCCCGACGCGACGGTCCGGCCGCCGCATGACGGGCTCAAGGCGGAGGCGCGCGCCTGGTTCGAGACGTTGCGCGACCGGCTGTGCGACGCGTTCGAGGCGATCGAGCGGGAGCAGGACGGGCCGCTCGCGGACCGGCCGGCCGGGCGGTTCGAGCGCAAGGCCTGGTCGCGGCTGCCGGACGGGAGCGGCGGCGGGGGGGTGATCGGGCTGATGCGCGGGCGGGTGTTCGAGAAGGTGGGCGTC
>CALMVN010000131.1 GCA_937873225.1 uncultured Acetobacteraceae bacterium | reverse complement strand
GTCAGGGACAGCGCGCCCACCTCCTCGTCCAGCCGGTCATGCGCGTCGCGCCCCAGCGTCGCCACGCGGAACGGGTCGTCGGTCGTGCCCGCCGCCGCACGCACCGCCTCCGACGCGCGCTCGCGGATCAGCCCGGCATCCTCGCCGTGCAGCAGGATCGCCCGCAACGATCCCGGCGCCGACAGCACACGGGCCACCTGGCGCGCGTCGACCTTCATCGTCGGCTACGGGTTGAGCGGGCCGCGCCCGATCGCGCTGGCCGGCAGACCGTCCTCGCCGGGTGCTGTGAGCGGCGACTGGTCGGAATCGCCCGGAACGTTGTTCGGCGCCAGCGTCGGCGCCGCCACCGGATGCGCCGGCGCGGAAGCCGGCGGCCTGTGGTTGGTGAACCAGGTCGCGAGCTGGATGGTCATGATGTCCGCGAGGTTGCCCGCCAGCCGCTGCTGCGTGGCCTCGGTGGCAAGGTTGCTGGCGAAGTACTGCTCGTTGATGACGTTGAACCCGTCGACCACGCGGGCGTCGCCGCTGGTCACGGGGACGGCCGCGGGCGAGACGGAAGCCAGCACCCAGTGCGCCCGCCCGACCAGCCGGGTGCGCGACGAGCTGTTGTCGCCGTTGATGCCGATCGCCTCGCCGGCGATGGAATAGGACACCGCCAGGGTGTAGCCCTGCGGCTCCGCGTCGCTGGTGCCGGCCAGCCGCTGCTGCAGCGCCAGCCGCAGCTCCTGGCCGCTGCGATCCCCGATCGGCTGCACGAAGATGTCCGGCAGCTGGGCGATCGCCGATCGGTCGCCAGCGCCGTAGAGCGGATGGAAGCCGCACCCCCCGAGCGCCGCAAGCAGCATCCCCAGGCCCAGCCAGGCAGACAGGCGGGACCGCCTCATCCCGCGACCACGAAGTTGACGATCCGGTTCGGCACGTGGATGCGCTTGACCACGCGCCTGCCCTCCAGCAGCCGGGCGACGTTGGGCTCCGCCTCCGCCGCCGCGATCACCGTGTCGGCCGGCTGGTCCGGCAGCGCCTCGATGGTGCCGCGCAGCCGGCCCATCACCTGCACCGCGATGGTGACGCTGCGCGCCGCCAGCAGCGCCGCATCCGCTTCCGGCCAGGGCCTCAGCGCCGCCATCGCCCCGCCCGGCTCCAGCAGCGCCAGAAGCTCCTCGGCCAGGTGCGGCATCATCGGCGCGCTCAACAGGCACAGGGTCACCGCCGCCTCGCGACGGGCCCGGTCGAGGTCGGGCGCCGCCTCGTGCCCGGCCGCCTCCGCCAGCGCGCCGCCCAGCTCGTGCATCCGGGCCACGGCCACGTTGAAGGCGAACCCGTCCAGCGCCTCGCTCACCGCGGCGATGGTGCGGTGGGTGGCGCGTCGCAGCGCGTCGGCCGCCTCGCCGAAGCCGGCGGGCGCGTCGCCCGGCCGCGTCGACTCCGCCACCGCCGCCACCAGCCGGAACAGGCGCTGCCCGAACCGCGCCGCCCCCGCGACCCCGGCCTCGGTCCATTCCATGTCCCGCTCCGGCGGGCTGTCCGACAGCACGAACCAGCGCGCGGTGTCCGCCCCGTAGCGGTCGATGATCGCTTCCGGCGACACCGTGTTGCGCTTCGACTTCGACATCTTCTCGACCCGGCCGACCTGCACCGGCGTCCCGGTGTCGCGCCGGGTGGCGCCGTGGCCGCTGCGCTCGACCTGCTCCGGATACAGCCAGCTGCCGTCCGCGTCGCGAAACGTCTCGTGGTTGACCATGCCCTGGGTGAACAGCCGCCGGAACGGCTCGTCCAGCCCCAGGTGCCCGGTCCGGTGCATCGCCCGGGTGAAGAAACGGGCGTAGAGCAGGTGCAGGATCGCGTGCTCGATGCCGCCGACGTACTGGTCCACCGGCAGCCAGCCATCCGCGGCCGCACGCAGCGTGGGCGTCGCGGCATGCGGGGCGGTGAAGCGGGCGAAATACCACGAGCTGTCGACAAACGTGTCGCAGGTGTCGGTTTCGCGTGTCGCGGCACCGCCGCAGCGCGGGCAGGACACGTGCTTCCAGGTCGGATGATGGTCCAGCGCGTTGCCCGGCCGTGCGAAGTCGAGCCCGTCCGGCAGCCGCACCGGCAGCTGGTCGTCCGGCACCGGCACCGCGCCGCAATCCGGGCAGTGGATGACCGGGATCGGGCAGCCCCAGGCGCGCTGCCGCGAGATGCCCCAGTCGCGCAGCCGCCAGTTGACCACGCCGCGCCCCGCGCCGTCCGCCTCCAGGCGCTTGATCGCCGCCCGCCTGCCGTCCTCGAAGGACAGGCCGTCCAGGAACCCGGAGTTGATCAGCGTTCCCGGCCCGTCATGAGCGACGTTGTCGACCGCGAACCCGTCCGCCTCCTGTCCCGGCGGCAGCACGACGACCGGAACCGGCAGGCCGTACTTGCGCGCGAAGTCGAGGTCGCGCTGGTCGCCGCAGGGGCAGCCGAACACCGCCCCCGTGCCGTAGTCCATCAGCACGAAGTTGGCGATCCACACCGGAAAGCTTTCCCCGGGCATGAACGGGTGGGCGACGCGAAGCCCGGTGTCGTAGCCGCGCTTTTCCGCGCTCTCCACCGCCGCCTCGCTGGTGCCGAGGCTGCGGCACTCGGCCACGAACGCCGCCGCCGCCGGGTCGGCCGCCGCGACGTGGGCCGCCAGCGGATGCTCCGCCGCCACCGCCAGGAACGACATCCCGAACAGCGTGTCCGGCCGCGTGGTGTACACCTCGACCTCCGGCCCGACCGCCTCGGCCGCCTGCGCGTCGACCAGGGGAAATCGCACGCGCGCCCCCTCGCTGCGGCCGATCCAGTGCGCCTGCATGACGCGCACCCGCTCCGGCCACGCGTCGAGCCCCTCCAGGGCCGACAGCAGCTCCGGCGCGAACGCGGTGATGCGCAGGAACCACTGGCTCAGCCGCCTGGTCTCGACCACGGCACCCGAGCGCCAGCCGCGCCCGTCCACCACCTGCTCGTTGGCCAGCACGGTCCCGTCCACCGGGTCCCAGTTCACCAGGGCGTCGCGCCGCTCCACCAGCCCGGCGGCGAGGAAGTCCAGGAACAGCTTCTGCTGCTGGCCGTAGTACTCGGGCAGGCAGGTGGCGAACTCCCGGTCCCAGTTCAGCGACAGGCCGAGCCGCTTCAGCGTGCCGCGCATGGTTTCTATGTTGGCCAGCGTCCAGGCCGCCGGGTCGATGCCCCGCTCGCGCGCCGCGTTCTCCGCCGGCAGCCCGAACGCGTCCCACCCCATCGGGTGCAGCACCGCGTGGCCGCGGGCGCGCTTGTAGCGCGCCACCACGTCGCCCAGCGTGTAGTTCCTCACGTGCCCCATGTGCAGCTGGCCGCTGGGATAGGGGAACATCTCCAGCACGTAGTATTTCGGCCGCCCTTCCGGCGGCACGTCCGGCACGTCGAAGCAGCCGCACGCCTCCCATTCCGCCTGCCAGCGCGGTTCCGACGCCCTGAAGTCGTAGCGCGCCGGCCCCTCGGCGCGGGCGGCGTCGGTGCCGCTCATCGCCGGGAGGCCGCCGGTATCAGCCGGCGCCGCCGGCATCGGCGCGCAGCTGCCTGGCACGGGCCAGGATCTTGCTGGTGATGTCGGCCGCGGTGTTCGGCGCCACCGGCTGGTCCACCCACTGCCCGTCCTGCATCACCTGGCGGAACACCGACACCCGGATCGCGTCCGAGCGCAGCTGCTTGCCCAGCACATACGCGTTCGCCTTGAACCGCTCGCCCGTCACGGTGGGCGGGGTGTACCAGTCGGTGATGATCACGCCCCCTTCCGGCTCGGCCGAGGCGAACGGCATGAAGGACAGGGTGTCGATCGCGCCGCGCCACAGATAGGCGTTCACGCCCACGGTGCCCTGGTCGCCGCTGCTGGCGCTCTTGTCCTCGCCGAGCAGGTGGTTCTCCTGGCTCGGCGTCGACAACGGCGTGCTGTCGCCGGCCATGGGCTGGCTGTGGTCGCCGGACCCGTGCCCGCAACCGGCCAGGCCGAGAACGAGAACGAGAACCGACGCCGGCAGCCGGCGCGGGCGCATCGCGAAAACGGGAACGGGGTCAGGCGGGCGCAGCGTCATGGTGCCTCTGAGCGACCCGGGATCGGCCGGCCCCGGTGCCTGCGTGTTCTGGCAAGCGGGGAAGCCTTCCGGGAGAAGGGGGAACAGCCCGCCCTTGTCGAGCGGACCTGTCTATCCTGCCCGCCGGGCGTCGCCAAGCGGCGCGGCGGTGCCAATCGCCGCCGCCTGCGTCCCCGCCGTGCCGTCGGCGGCGCCGCCGGCCGCGTCGTCCTTCAGCCCGGCCAGGCGCAGCCCGGCCGCGTAGCGCTCCCGATCGGGCGCGCGGCGCAGCCCGGCCGCGTCCACCAGCTGCGCCACGCCCTGGCCGGGCCAGATCGCGTCGAGCTGGCTGCGCACGCGCGCCGCCTCGCCGGCACGCCGCAGGTGGCCGAGGGCGGACAGGTACGGTCCCAGGGGCGGCCCGAAGCCGGGACGAAGCTCGGACAAGGTGAGCCCGATCCGGGCCGCCGCCTCGTCCTCCCCCTGCAGCAGCGGGATCATGATCGCCGGCAGGTCCAGCAGCATCTCGAGCGGATGGGTCGGGAACAGCGCCTTGTAGCGGGCGAAGCAGGTCCCTGCCTCGTCCAGCCGACCCAGCCGCACCAGCGGAAACACCGACGCGGCCCAGGCGGACGGCGATTCGGGCTGCAGCGTCCTGGCGCGCTCGGCCAGCGCCAGCGCCGCGTCCGGCATGTCGCCCAGCTCGCTGCGCACGATGCAGCGCAGCGCCATCGCCACCGCCAGCAGCGGCGCGCGCTCGATCGCGGTGCGGGTGCAGGCGTCGGCCAGCCCCGCTTCCCGGTCCGGGTCGCCCCAGCGCTGCAGGGCGCGAAGCAGGTGGGCGAGGCCGGCGGCGACGTGCGCCAGCGGGTCCTCCCCATCGCGGCCGATGCTCTGGTCCAGCAGCGCCAGGGCCTGATCGGTCTGCCCCGGATCCCCGCTCAGGATGCAGGAGATGGCGCGCACCACCAGCCCGTGCGGGTCCAGCTCCGACAACGGCCGCCGGCGCATCCGGCGCCCTTCCACCAGCATGATCTCGGTCGGCAGCCGCGCCGACACCACCGTCGCGATCTGGTCCTGCAGCGTCAGCGATTCCGCCTCGTCGGCGTCGAAGCGCTGCGCCCAGACGATCTGGCCGTGCTGCCGTATGTCGGTCAGCCGCACGATCACGCGCAGGCGGCTCGCGGCGCGCTGCAGCGTGCCGTCGAGCACGTAGTCGAGCCCGAACGAGCGGCGAAGCACCGCGTCCTCGCGTCCCTGCTGCAGGCTGCCCTGCAGCTCGCTGCCGCTCAGCAGCTTGAGCTGCCCCTGTCGCACCAGCCCGGCGGTGATCGCGTCCACCACCCCGCTGGTCAGGCCGGCACCGGCGCCGCCGTCGAGGTCGAGCAGCGGCAGCACCGCCAGCAGCGGATGGCTGTCGTTCGGGTCGCGACGCCGCGCTTCCGACGAGTCGGACAGCCGGGCGGCGCCGAACCCCTGCGCCAGGACGGGAGGCTCGCCCCGCGGCTCCGCGGCGGCGGAACCGGCCTGGTCCTCGACCGGGGCCGGGTCGTCCGGAAAGGCGCTGGCGACGTTCCTGAGGATGTCGCCGGCCGGCGATCCGGACTGCGAATGCCCGAGCTCGGACAGCAGGCGCCGCGTTTCCGGCCCCGGCTCCGCGCCGTGCCGGGCGGCGAAGGCCGCGTTGCACCGTTCCGCGGTCTGCAGCGCGAGCCCGGTGTCGCCCTGTTCCAGCTGCGCCCGTATGGTCGCCCGCCAGGCACGCTCGTGCAGCGTGTCCAGCAGCAGCAGCTGGCGGGCCGCGGCCAGGGTTCCGGCCGGCTCGCGCTGTCGCAGCAGCATCTGCTCGAACAGCCCGATCGCGTGCTCGCGCAGCCGGTCCCGCTCGCCCTGCAGCCAGCTGTCGAGCGCCGGATCGGTGCCGTTCAGCTCCTCGAGCAGCACCCCGTCGATCGGCGGCAGCGCCTCGGCCTGGTTGGCGTTGGCGTTCAGGATCCGCTCCGCGTCCACGGAGGTGAGGGCGGGCTTCAGCGCCAGCGTGTGCCGCTCCACCGTGATCACGTCCACGCCGAGCGGCGACAGCGCCTCCAGCAGGCGGTGGATCTCCTGGCGCAGCGAGGCACGCGCCTGCTCCTCCGAGCGCCTGCTCCACAACAGCTCGGCCAGCCGGAGTCGCAGCACCGGACGCCGTCCGGACAGCGCCAGGATGGCCAGCAGCCCGCGCGTCTTGCGGCCGAGCGGCAGCACGCTCTCGTTGGCGAGCGTCAGCGCCTGCATGCGGCCGATCAGCCGCAACCGAAGCAGCACGGCGTCCGGCCTCGGCAGGCCAGGCCTCAGCGTTTCCAAGCGACCACCCCGCGATCACGCGTCACGGAATCATCATGGCAGATTTCGTCGGCCGCGTCATCGTTGCACAACCGGTCCGGTCTCCCCCTTCGGTCGAGCCTGGTCGCAGGGATCGCTGCCTCCATCCGAGCCTGCCCCGTCCCGTTCGACGGGAACCGTTCCGGGAACAGCATCCTCCCGATACCTCCTTCCCGGCGATCCCGCTACCGGTGACGCGGCCGATGCCGCCCGTCGCGCCGGACCGTCCACCGGCAACGCCGGGACCGAGGCAGATTCACCCACAAGATGGCGGCACCGTGGCCGACCGGCCCGAACCCCATGCGGCCCGCCCCTTCGTCCGTCCTGCCGCCCGCAACCCCGCCGGCCGACGCCGGGGAGGGGGAGCGGAAGCCGCGCGCCGCTGCCGCCGCCGTCCGCCGCCACCCGGGCCTGCCGATCCGCCCCGCGACGCGGAGCCGAGGCCGTGCTGTCGCGTTCCAGCCTCGTCGCGTCCTGCACGCGACCGGATCCTTGCGTGCCGGATGCCGTTCCGCCTCGCGATCCCCGTTCTCCTGGAGTTGCTCGATGCCCGCCTACCAAGACAGCCCGCTGTTCAAGCCGTTCCGGGCCGGTGCCCTCGACCTCCCCAACCGCATCGTGATGGCGCCGCTGACGCGCAGCCGTTCCAGCGGGGACGGCATCGTGCCGGACTACGCCGCCACCTACTACGCCCAGCGCGCCGGGGCCGGGCTGATCGTGTCCGAAGCCACCAACATTTCCGCGCAGGCGCGCGGCTACGCCCTGACGCCGGGGATCTGGAACGACGAGCAGGTCGCGGCGTGGCGTCCGGTCACCGAGGCGGTGCACGCCAACAACGGCCGGATCGTGTCGCAGCTCTGGCACACCGGCCGCATCTCGCATCCGAGCCTGCAGCCGGGCGGCACGCTGCCGGTGGCGCCGTCCGCGATCAGGCCGGTCGGCCAGGCCTTCACGGATGCCGGCATGCAGGAGCACGTGACCCCGCGCGCGCTGGCGACGGAGGAGATCGAGGCGATCGTCGACGACTACCGCAACGCCGCCCGGTGCGCGCGCGATGCCGGCTTCGACGGGGTCGAGATCCACGCCGCCAACAACTACCTGCTGGAACAGTTCATCCGCGACAGCACCAACCGGCGCACCGACCGCTACGGCGGCTCGCTGGAGAACCGGCTGCGCCTGCCGCTGGAGGTGGCGCAGGCCGTGACGGAGGTGTGGGGCGGGGGCGACCATGTCGGCATCCGGCTGTCGCCCACCACCACCATGCCAGGCGAGACGCCGCTCGACGGCAACGTGATGGGCACCTACGGCGCGCTGCTGGACGGGCTCGCCCCGCTCGGGCTGGCCTACGTGCACGTGATCGAGGGCATCACCCAGCAGACCCGCGACCACCCGGCGGACGTCGACTTCGCCGTGCTGCGCCGGCACGTCACCGGCGCCTACATCGCCAACAACAACTACACGATCGAGCTGGCGGAAAAGGCGATCGCCGACGACGGGGCGGACCTGTTCAGCTTCGGCCGCTCCTTCATCGCCAACCCCGACCTGGTGGACCGGCTGCGCACCGGCGCCCCCCTGGCGGACGCGCCGAAGCAGTACTGGTACGGCGGCGACACCAACGGCTACACCGACTGGCCCGCCATGTCCGGCCCCGTCCGGCTCGCCTCCTGAGCTCCGGCTCCGGGAGCGTCCGCTCCCGGAACGCTTCAGAACTTCCGCGGCGCCTCGTTGAGCGGCATGTCGCGCATGTCGCTGCCGCGCTCGCCTTCCTCCAGGTCGTAGTCGTCCAGCGCGTCCATGCCCACGGTGCGGTCGCCGCCATGGACCTCGACCTCGTGCTCGCGCGGCCCGGCGGTGCGGTCGATCCGGTACAGCCGCTCGATCCCCGCCTCCTGCGCATCCGCGATCACCCGGCGCTCCGCCTGGTCCCACGGCATCGGCAGCCCGTCCGCGGTGAGCAGCCGGCTGGTGCGCTCGGACTGGTCGGAGTCGATCACGATCAGCTCCATCATGTCGTGCTTCGGGTCGTCCTCCTCGAAGCGGCGCATGAGGATGATGGCCGGCCCGTCCGGCAGCGGGTCGTGCGGGTCCAGGTTGGTGATGGCGGTCATGTCGTTCTCCTTCCACGGGGAAACGACGGCCGGCTCCCGCGGTTCAGCCGCCCGGGGTGACCACCATGCAGGGGATGTTCCGGTCCCGCAGCACCGCGCAGGCGCTGCCTGCGTCGCCCCGAGCCAGGCCCGCCAGCCGGGCGCGGTAGAGCACGCCGTGCCCGAACGGGCTGGTCTGCTGCACCACGCTCTGCGTGCCGGCCAGCAGGGAGAAGTCCGCCTGGCGCGCCATGGTGGTGGCGAAGCGCGCCTGGTCCACCGACACGAACGCCCCCACCTGGATCGCCCATGCCCCGGTCGACCGCACCGGCACCGCGGCGCTGGCCAGCATCAGCGCCGGCCGCGTTCCCGCCGGAAGGAACGCAGGAACCGGCCGTGCGGGGTAGGCCGGCGCCGCCCGCACCGGCCGGCACGGCGCGTCGAAGGCGGCGTCCGGATCGGCAACGCAGCCGGACCCTGCCGAGGGCGCCGCGTAGGCGAGCGCCGAGCGCACCGGCACCGGCCGGAGGGCGCCGCAAGGCGAGTCGAACGCCGCGTCGGGATCGCGCACGCAGCCGGCCGCGGCAACCGGCGCCGCCGGCGCGTAGGCGATCGCCGATTGCACCGGCGCCGCCACGGCCGGGGCCGCCTGGCACGGCGCGTCGGGATCGTATGCCGCGTCCGGGTCGTGCCAGCACGAGGCGGCCCTCCCGCCCCGGGAGCGGCTGCGACGCACCGGAACCTGGTAGGCGGCGAGCTGCACCGCCGCCCCGCCGCCGCCGTCCTGCGCATAGGCGTTCCCGCCGCCGGACGCATAGGCCGCCAGCGGCCCGGACATCGCGATCTCCGTTCCGAGGTTGGGCGCGATCGCCGCCACGTAGTCCACCGTCTCGTTCGGCAGCGGCCGGCCCTGCGACAGGTAGTCGTCCAGCCGCTGCGGCCCGGCGTTGTAGGCGGCGAGGAAGGCCGGTGCGCCGTACTTGCGGTACATCTGGCTGATATACGCGGTGCCGGCCATGATGTTGTCGTGCGGCTCGAACGGGTCGCTGCCGAGGTCGTACTGCCCTTCGAGGTCGGCATAGGTCGCCGGCATCAGCTGCATCAGCCCCATCGCCCCCGCCCCCGAGGTGATCGGCTCGCCGTTGCGGTACTCGTGCCCGCCCGACTCCTGGTGCATCACCGCCCGGATCCACTGCTGCGGCACGCTGAACCGGTCCGCCGCCTGCTGGATGTACGGCCGCCACGGATCTTCCGGCGGTCCCGGCTCCGGATAGCTCATGCTGCCGGTGCCGTAGCCGGTGCGCGCCGCGTAGCGGCCGCCGCCGCCGCACGCCGCCAGCAGGCACAACAGCGGCATCAGCCAGAACAGGCGCGGCAGGACGGCGGTGGCGTGCTGGGACGGCATGTCACCGGGCATCGTGACCAGGGCCGCCCGCCCGATCAACCGGAGCGTGTGCCGCCGCACCGAATCCTTCTCCGCCGTGCCGATATGCCACAGGACCGGCCGCATCTGGACCGGCCTCAACACGGCCGGTACCGTCGCCGCGGCAACGGGAGGCCCAGGTGTCGAGGAAACTGCTCACGGCCCTCCTGCTGGCCCTGGCCGTCCCGCTCGCGACCGCCGACGCGTCGTCCCTGACCACGCGGCAGACCCGGGCGATCGACGACGGCGTCCGCGAATGGCTGGCCCGCACCGGCGCGCCCTCCGTGTCCATCGCGGTGGTGCAGGACAGCCGGCTCGCCTATGCCCGCGCCTACGGCCGATCCCGGCTCGACCCGCCGCGCGCCGCCACCATCCGCACCCGCTACGCCATCGACAGCGTGTCCAAGGCGTTCACCGCCGCCGCCGTGCTTCTGCTCCAGCAGGACGGCCGGCTCCGGCTGGACGACCCGGTGTCGAGGTACTTCCCCCGCCTGTCCGGCGCCGGCGCCGTCACGATCCGCCAGCTGCTCAACCACACCGCCGGCACCCGCGACTACTGGCCGCAGGACTACGTGCCGGTCGAGATGACCCGCCCCACCACCTTGGACGCCCTGCTGAAGGAATGGGCCGGCAGACCGCTCGACTTCCTGCCCGGCACCGACTGGCAGTACTCCAACACCGGCTTCGTCGTCGCCGGCGCCATCGTGCAGGCCGTGTCCGGCCGGCCGCTCACGGCCTTCCTGCAGGACCGCATCTTCGGCCCCCTGCACATGCGGCGCGTCACCGAGGACGACACCGCGCCGCTCCCGCCTTCCGACGCCGAGGCGATCACCCGCTATGCCCTCGGGCCCCTGCGCCCCGCCGCCAAGGAGGCCGCCGGCTGGCTGTTCGGCGCCAGCGAGCTGGCGATGGACCCATCCACCCTGGCGCTGTGGGACATCAGCCTGATGGACCGCTCCCTGCTGGCGCCGTCCTCCTACGACGAGCTGACCAGGCCCGCGATCCTGCGCAACGGCGTCAACACCCATTACGGCCTCGGCCTGGAGCTGTCCGACGCGGATGGCCGTCGCGAATGGAGCCACGACGGCGCCGGCTCCGGCTTCCTCGCCGCCAACGCGGTGTGGCCGGACGACAGGGTGGCGGTGGTGGCCCTGACCAACAACGACTGGGCCAGCCCCGCCGCGGTGGTGGACCGCATCGCCTTCGTCGTGCTCAAGCCCGACGCGGCCGAAGCGCGCGCCCGCGCCGTGCTCGCCGGCCTCGAACGCGGCACGGTCGACCGCAGCCTGTTCACCGCCAACGGCAACGCCTACCTGTCCGCCGCCGTGCTGGCCGACGGGAAGCGCGGCCTGGCCGGCCTGGGCCCGACCCGTTCGTTCCGGCTCGACCGCGAATCGACGCGCGGCGGCATGCAAACCCGCACCTGGACCGTCATCACCGCCCACCGCACCCTGCGCGTGGTCGAGCGCGCCTACCCCGACGGCCCGATCGAGCAGTTCATGGTCATGCCGGCCGCGTGAACATCGTTCACAGAAGGCACAGCGCCAGCAGCTCCCGGCGCAGCTTCAACGGCAGCTCGTCGCCGCTGGCCGGGTTGCCGCCCAGGTCCGCCGGCGTATCGGCCTCGGCGAGATAGCGCCAGCCCTGGAACGCCCGCACCGTGCGCGGCACCACCGCCACCACCGGCCCGTCCAGCAGCACCCCGGTGCAGGGGGTGCCGTCGTCGCGGCAGTCCTGCACGATGTCGTGGATCGACTGCCGGCACAGCAGCAGTCCCGCCGTCACCCAGTAGATCGAGCCGCCCGCCAGCAGCTCCTCCGACCGCCTGGGAAAGCTGCGGGTGCGGAAGAACGGCCGCCCGCCATGCGCGCCGGTTTCCCGCGACCGCGCCCGCTGCCGTTCCTCCAGCGCGTCCGGCGTCGCGACTCCGACCGCGAGCTTGATCAGGTTCAGCGGCACCGGGCACCTACCAGGGCACGACCTTGTTCTCGTGCGTCACGAACGCCACCCCCGCCTGTCCACGCCTGGCCTCCAGCATGTCGGCGATGCCGCGCGTGCTGGTGTCGACGTCGAGCGGCGCCTCCGGGCCGCCCATGTCGGTCAGCACCCACCCCGGATCCACCGCGAGGTAGCAGATCCTGCGGTCGCCTTTCCGCACCGCCAGGGAGCGCAGCATCGTGTTCAGCGCCGCCTTGCTGGCCCGGTACGCTTCCAGCCCGCCGCTCTCGTTGTTCGCGACGCTGCCCAGCCCCGACGTCATCACCGCCACCGTTCCGCCCGCCGTCACCAGCTCGCCCAGCCGCTCCACCACCCGGATCGGCCCATAGGCGTTGGAGCGCAGCACGTGCATGAACTCACCTTCCGACATCTCGCCGATCGGCTGCGCCGGGTTGTGCGTGACCCCCGCGTTGACGAACAGCAGGTCGAGCCGGGTGCCGGACAGCCGCTCCGCCAGCGCCGCGATCTGCTCCGGCTCCGTGACGTCCAGCGTCTCGACCGCCAGCCGCCCGTCCGCCTCGGCCGCCAGCGCGTCGAGCGCCTCCGACCGGCCGCGCACGGTCGCGATCACCCGCCAGCCGCGTTCCAGGTGTCGTCGTACCAGCCCAAGACCCAGCCCGCGGGACGCGCCGACGATCAGGACGGTGGATGCTTCGGACGATGTCATGCCTGCTCCTTCAAGGCCCTGGGGCCACCTGCTCACCCGTCACCACAACGCCCGCGAACCTCCTGGCGTCGAGCTGTCGCATCATCGTGACGCGGGCTTCGATCCGAACACGGACATCCCGGCGATCGGCAGCGTGGTCCGGATCGAGGCGGACACCTTACTACCTCACAAGCGCACCCAGCAGCGCTTCCAGACGCAGCCGGCCGGCCGGAGTCGCCGCGAGGCAGGCACCGTCCCAGCGCAGGTAGTCCGCCTCGAGCGCCGCTTCCAGGATCGCCGGCTCCAGCGCGTCCACCAGCGCGACGCCGGTGCGCGCGGCGAAGCGTCCCGCCTCGATCCCTTCCGACAGGCGCAGGCCCATCAGCAGCATCTCGCGCGCCGGTTCCGGCGCCACCAGCCTCGTGTCCTCCCTCAGCCCGTGGCCGCACCGCTCCACCCGCTCGGCCCAGGGCTCCGGAGCCCGATGCCTGCGCGTGGCGAAGATCGCGGGCAGCCCGTCCGGCCCCGGCCGGGTGATCCGGCCATGCGCGCCCGGGCCGATTCCCAGGTAGTCGCCGTAACGCCAGTAGGCCAGGTTGTGCCGGCTTTCCGAGCCGGGAACGGCGTAGTTGGACACCTCGTAGGCCAGCAGCCCGTGCCCCGCCGCGACGGCGGCGGTTTCCTCGTACAGGGCAGCGCCCAGCTCCCCATCCGGCATCGCGAGCAGGCCCTGCCGGTGCAGCGCCTCGAAGCGGGTGCCGGGCTCGATCGTCAGCTGGTAGAGCGACAGGTGGTCCGCCGCCAGCGCCAGCGCCCGATCCAGCTCCGCCCGCCAGGCCGGCAGGTCCTGACCCGGGCGCGCATAGATCAGGTCGAACGAGATCCGCGGGAAGGTGCTGCGCGCCAGCTCCAGCGCCGCGACCGCCTCGGCGGCGGAATGCGCCCGGCCGAGCAGGCGCAGCGCCTCGTCCTCCAGGGCCTGCACGCCGAGCGACACCCGGTTCACCCCGGCGGCACGGAACGCGCGCAGCCGGCCGACCTCGACGCTGGTCGGGTTGGCCTCCAGGGTGATCTCCAGGTCGGGCAGGGGACGGAACAGGCGGCAGGCGTCGGCGATCAGCGCGGCCACCGTGTCCGGCGCCATCAGGCTCGGCGTGCCGCCGCCGAAGAAGATCGAGGCCAGCGGCCGGGGGCCCAGCCGCGCGGCTTCGGTGGCGAGCTCGGTGCGCAGGGCGCGGGCGAAGCGGGCCTGCGGGACCTGGTCGCGGACGTGGCTGTTGAAGTCGCAGTACGGGCACTTGGCCAGGCAGAACGGCCAGTGGATGTACAAGGCAAGGCCAGGGCTCCGCTCTGGACCCGCCAAGGGCGGAGCCCTTGGAACCCGGTTGTTGAGCATAAGAGGCTAGATGGCGACGCGGACGCCGAGTTCGACCACGCGGTCGGAGGGGATGCGGAAGAATTCGATCGCCGGCACGGCGTTGCGCGCCATCAGCAGGAACAGCGAGATGCGCCACAACCGCATCTTGGGGATGGTGCTGCGCACCAGCACCTCGCGGTTGACGAAGTACGAGGCCTGCATCGGGTCGAAGTCGACGCCCTGCGCGCGCAGGCCTTCCAGGGCGCGCGGCAGGTTCGGGCTTTCCATGAAGCCGTAGCGCAGCGTGACGCGGTGCATGCCCGGCGCCAGCTCCTCGACCAGCATCCGGCCGCCCGGGTCGGCTTCCGGCTGGTCCAGGTTCTGCGCGGTGACGAACAGCACCCGCTCGTGCAGCACCTTGTTGTGCTTGAGGTTGTGCAGCAGGCAGGCGGGCACGTACTCGGCGTTCGCGGTCAGGAAGATGGCGATCCCGGGCACGCGCAGCGTCCGCGACTGCGGCAGCCGGGCCAGGAACGAGGCCAGCGGCATGCTGTCCTGCTTCCAGCGCGACAGGATCAGGTTGCGCCCCGTTTTCCAGGTGGTCATCAGCGTGGTCAGCACCACGCTCAGCATCAGCGGCACCCAGCCGCCCTGCGGGATCTTGAGCGCGTTGGCGGCGAAGAAGGTGCCGTCGATCAGGAAGAAGGTGCCGAACGTGCCCAGGGCCGCGAACCGCGACCACTTGTAGACGCGCCGGAACACCACCGCCGCCAGCACGCAGGTGCACATGAAGGTGCCGGTGACCGCGATGCCGTACGCCGAGGCCAGCGCCGCCGAGGAGCGGAACGACAGCACCAGCAGCACCACGCCCACCGCCAGCGCCCGGTTCACCTGCGGCACGTAGATCTGGCCTTCCTCGTCGGCGTTGGTGTGCAGCACGCGCAGGCGCGGGAAGTAGCCGAGCTGCACCATCTGGCGCGAGATCGAGAAGGCGCCGGTGATCATCGCCTGGCTGGCGATCACGGTGGCGCAGGTCGCCAGGATCACCATCGGCACCTGCAGCCAGGGCGGGCACAGCAGGAAGAACGGGTTCTTGATCGCCGCCGGGTGCGCGATGATCAGCGCCCCTTGGCCGAGGTAGTTCAGCGCCAGGGCCGGCAGCACGAAGCCGAGCCAGGCGACCCGGATCGGCTTGCGCCCGAAATGCCCCATGTCGGCGTAGAGCGCTTCCGCGCCGGTGACCGCGAGCACCACCGCGCCGAGCGCGATGAAGGCGATCCAGCCATGGTCCCAGATGAAGATCACGGCGTGGTACGGCAGCAGCGCGTGCAGCACGAACGGCTGGTGGGCGACCTCGATCGCGCCCAGCACGCCGATGGAGCCGAACCACAGCACCATGACCGGGCCGAAGATGCGGCCGACGCTGCCGGTGCCGCGCCATTGCATGCCGAACAGCGCCACGATGACGATGATCGAGGCCGGCAGCACCACGTCGGCAGCACTCGGAATGCTGACCTCGATCCCCTCCACCGCCGACAGCACCGAGATCGCAGGCGTGATGGTGCCGTCGCCGAAGAACAGGCAGGCGCCGATGATGCCCACCAGTCCCAGCAGGGCGCGCAGGCGGCGTCCGGGCGCCACGCGCTGCGCCAGCGCCATCAGCGACAGGATGCCGCCCTCGCCGTTGTTGTCGGCGCGCATGATCAGCGTGATGTACTTGACCGTCACCACCAGGATCAGGGACCAGAAGATCAGGCTCTCGATCCCCAGCACCTCCCAAGGCGTCGGCGGGGCGCGGTCGCTGATGATGTTGATGGTGGCGCTCAGCGCGTAGAGCGGGCTGGTGCCGATGTCGCCGTAGACGACGCCGAGCACCGCCATCACCGAGGCGATCGTCACGCCCCGGTTGCGTATCGTGCCGTGGCCGCCGCCGGGTGCGGGCTCGGTCGCGATCTCGGACAGCTCCCCGCCGAACAGCCCGGGGCCGGATGCTCCGGCGATGTCACTCATCCAGCCATGCTCCGGCTCCGAGGGCAACGCAGTCTGGAGCCCGACGCTGCCCCATACGACCTAGTTCCGCACCGGTGCAAGCGATCCCGCCGCAGGCCTGCCGCCGAAGATCGCGGTGCCGATCCGGACCGAGGTGGCGCCGCAGGCGATCGCCTGCTCGAAATCGCCGGACATGCCCATCGACAGCTGCGCCAGCCCGTGTGCCGCGCCCATCGCCGCCAGGCGCCGGAAAAACGGCACCGGATCGGCCTCGGCCGGCGGGATCGCCATCAGGCCGACCAGCCGGTCGCCGAACCGCCGACGGCAATCGCCGATGAAGCGGTCCGCCTCGTCCGGCAGCACGCCCCCCTTCTGCGGCTCAGCGCCGATGTTGACCTGCACCAGCAGCGTCGGCAGCCGCCCGGCCTTCTGCGCCGCCCGCTCCAGCGCGTCCGCCAGGCGGACGCGGTCCAGCGTCTCGATCACGTCTGCGAGGCGCACCGCGTCCGCCGCCTTGTTGGTCTGCAACGGCCCGATCAGGTGCAGCCGCAGCCCGGGCCAGAGCGGCCGCAGCTCCGGAAACTTGGCTTGCGCTTCCTGCACCCGGTTCTCGCCGAACACCTCCTGGCCGGCGGCCAGCGCCGCGGCGATCGCCCGGCCGGGATGGGTCTTCGACACCGCAACCAGCTCGACGTCGGCCGCCCTGCGCTCGGCGCGGTTCGCGGCCTGGCCGATGCGCCGGCGGATCAGTTCGAGCGCCGCTGCGATCGGATGGGGCCGAATGCCGTCCGGCTCGTCCCCGGCGTCCGGGAGCACTGCCTCGTCCGGCTTGGAGGTGGTCATGCGCCGCACGCTCCCGCGGCACGGTGCCCGGGTCAAGCGGCGCCGGGAACGGGCCGCCTCGGCGTCAGGCCGCCTGCAGCTCGAAGGTCAGCTCCTGCGCCCGGAGCCGCTCGTTGCGTGTCAGCCTTTGCCGCTCCCAGCTCGGGGCGGCGCCGTCGGCATTGCCGGCGACCGCATCCGGTCCGCCCCCGCCCAGCCAGCCGTCGCCGCCGCTGGTGCGGGTGAGGGCGGCGATCTCGGGGATCAGCAGCTGGCGCAGGCGCGGGCTCCGCGCGTCGAACCAGAGCAGGCAGATGCGGTCCCAGCCGTCCAGCGCGGATTCGAGCCCCTGCAGCCAGCCGGACGCCACCAGGCTGCCGGCGCGCCAGGCATCCAGCAGGGGAAGAGGATTGGCCAGCATCGCCCTGATCTCCGGCAGCAGCAGCGCGCACTGGCGGACGCAGTGGTCGGCCGCGGCCATGATCCGGCCGAGCAGCACGGCGTCGGTGCCGCCACGGCTGAACTGTTCCTCCGCCAGCGAACCGCGAAGCTTCTGGACCAGGGACGCCAGGCATCCCCACCGGCCGGTCTCGCTGCGCCCGATCTCCCCGGAGATCCGCAACGGCGACTGCGTGCCGGACGCCTGCCCTGCACCGACCGCGACCGACGCGTAGCGCACCGAAACGTCCTGCAGCGCCTCGGCGAGCTGCGGCCCGCGCCAGCCGAGCCGGGCGGCCAGCATGTTGAAGCCGTCGCGGTCCATGCAGCCGACCGCATCCTCCGGACGGACGAGGCCGCCCTGCCGCGCCAGCGCTATCAGCAGCTGCGCGCGCAGCCGCAGGGCGGCGATGTCGAGCGCGTCCTGCGCCTGGCGTGCCGCATCGGCGGCCTCCTGGCCGGCGTGGCCATCCAGCGCCACCAGCCGCGCCGCCTGGCGCACGTCGGCCGGTCCGATCCTGTCCAGGCCGGACAGGCGGCCGACCAGCAGCGTGTCGTGGAGGTTGGGGGCGGCGAAGCCGGCGACGACGCTCCAGGCGGCGACGTAGACGCCGCGCCCTCCGGACGGGTTCGGCAGCACGAACTCCAGGCCGTTCGGGCCGGAGCGGAGCCGCACCGCGCCCAGCATCGGCGCCAGGAAGGGAAGATGCACCCCGTTGTCCGGCTTCTGCTCCGGTCGACGAGCGGCCGGCGCCGCGTCTCGTGGCGCCACGGAAGCCTGGATGGCCCGGTATGGCCTGGCCGGGATTCGAACTGCCTGCAGTGCACCCATGGATCTTCCGCCTCTTGCCGGTCCGCTGCGGCAGCAGGCCGCGTCGTGCATCGATGTCAGATTGGCCGAAGACGCTGAACGAAACGTGAAGTGGAACGCGGCATCACGCCAGACCGAGAACCTGGATCGCCTTCTCGCTTCCGACCAGCAGCTCGGTGACGCGCATGCGGTCGGCGCGCGTCATGCCGCTCCTGCCGCCGTTGCGCGCGTAGCGCGCCGCCGCCTGTTCGAGCAGGCGGTCGTACTCGTCCGCGTTCCCCAGCTTCGCCGCGGCGACAGCGAAGGCACGCAGCTGCCGCGCTTCCGCCTCGATCGCGAGCACCGTTTCCGTCGACATCGCCGCGGCCGGCGGACCTGCCGGTGGCTGGTCGAGTTCCACCAGCCGTGCCTGCAGCGCCTGCTCGAACATGGCGCGATTCTCCGTCGCCAGCCCTTGCCGCAGCCGCCCGATGCGCCGCTGCTCCTCGACCGGCCGGTTCTCCAGCTTGCGAAGCTCCTCGATCCGGTCGATCAGGTGCAGGCGCCCGGACAGCGCGCCGGCATCGAGCTGTTCCGCTGCCTGGCTCGGCTGCGGCGCCTCCATCCGGCTGAGCATCTCCTCGATGGCGCCGTCCAGCCCGGCCTGCAGCGCGGTGCAGAAGCGGCTGCCGCGCGCCGTGGCCAGGGCGAGGCGCGCCACCTGGTCCGGCGCCGCCGCGTCGAACAGCAGCCTCAGCATGATGCCCCATCCGAGCGGGCCGACCCGGATCGCCTCGGACAGCAGCGCGGTCAGCGCCGGCTCGCAGCCGGGATGCTGCCGCGGCGGCACCGTCCGGATCGCCACCGCCTGGTCCAGCACCAGCCGCAGCACCGGGATGAGCGGCATGACCATCGGCACCGTCAGGCCGTTCTGCTTCTGCCAGTCCGGCGTTTCCCAGGCGGCGGGGATCGAGATCGTGGACAGGCAGGCGGCGGCGGCCTGCCAGAGCGGCGTGCCGGCCCTGGTGAGCTGCGCCTCGTCGCCCTCCTCCAGGGTCGGCGGGATCGAGGGGATGGCGTCGCCTGAGCCGAAGATCAGCGCCGCGACCGGCGCCAGGAGCGAACGCGGGATGCCGAGGTCGCCGGGACGCCACGCCGCTCCCGACACCACCACCGGGTCGAACGGGGTGAACAGCAGCCGCGTGCGGTTCATCCGGCGTGCCGGGCGCAGGGCGGCGAGGCGCGCACGCACCGGTTCCAGCAGCGCGTCGGCCTCGCCGCGCTCCGGCAGCAGGTCGATCATGCGCGTGACCTTGAGGATCTTCTCGTCGCTCGCGTTGCGGAACTCCTTCGACAACGCACGCACGCCGTCTGCGGCGTGCCTGTCTCCGTCAGCCATCGCCGTGCTCCAAAGCGAGTTCGCGTGTCCTGATCCGTTCGTTGCGCTCGACCAGCCCCGACGTCGTCGCGCTGCGGACCGGCTCCGGCTCCGGACGCGCCGCCTGTGCCGCCGCCAGGTCGCACGCGCCTGCCTGACCCGGTGCACCGGCTCCCTTGCCGGCAGGCGCCGCGTCGGCCTCCGCGGCGGCCGGAACGCTCGCCAGCCGCACCAGCAGCCCGATCTCCGGCAGCAGGCGGAGGCGCGCCGACAGGGTGTCGGCATCCAGCCACAGCAGGCAGATCCGGTCCCAGCCGTCGAGGGTTTCCTCGACGTGCCGCGCGGCACCCAGCGCCGCGGCCGGATCGGTCCGCCAGCGCCCGAGCAGGGCGGCCGGATCGGCAAGCGCACGAACGGCCTCGTCCAGCGCGGCGGCGGCAAGGCCCAGCCAGTGCGACACGCTGTTGATCGTCCGGGCCAGAAGGGCAGGCGACCGTGACGCATCCTGCGCATGCTGGGCCTGCTCCGACAGCAGCGCCGGATGCAGCGCTTCCATCAGGCCCAGCAGCTGGTGGGCCCGTCCCCTGGCAGCGACGGGAAGAAACGCGGCCGAAAGCTGATCCAGCGCGTCCGACAGCGCGGCCGGCTCCCATCCGAGCCGGCCGGCGCCGGCGACGAACCCCTCGGTCACGATCCCCGGCCCGGCATTGCCGAGGCCGGCCAGGATTCGGCCCTGCTCCAGGACCGGGATCTCCGACCGCTGGATCAGCGCCAGCAGGAACATCGCCCAAAGGCGCAGCGTTTCCGCCTCGATCTTGGTCTGGGCGCGGTTGGCCGCTTCCGCCGCTTCCCGGCCGGCATAACCCTCGGCCGCCACCGACCGTGCCACGTGGCGCACCGCCGCCGGAGCCAGGCCCGGCATCTCGTGCAGCCGCTTGGCGAGAATCGTGTCGTGCAGCGTGGGTGCGGCGAGGCCTGCGGTCTGCGGCCAGCTCACCACGTAGGTGCCCCGGCCGCCGGACGGGTTCGGCAGCACGAACTCGAGCCCGCGCTGCTGCCGGCGCCCGCGCACCCCTGCCAGCAGGGGAGCGGTGAACGGGATGTGCACGTCCGCAGCCGGCACCGTGGCACGGGATTGCGCCGTCCAGGCCTGGGTCGTCATGATGTCCAGCCTGCCTCGCCCTGGTCCGCCATCCGGCCCCATGCCATCTGTCGCCGGCCATTGTGTTCCGGTGCGCATGAACAAGCGATTAAGCCCAGGCCTTCCCCGTGCGCCCGCGCCGGCATCCGACCCCACGCGCGCGGTCGCGTTCGACGTGCTGGTTGCCGTCCTCGAGCGGCGGCGGCCGATCGAGGACGCGCTCGACGGGGCCGACCCGGCCGGATCCGGCGTGTCGTCGCGCGACCGGGCGGCGGCGCACCGACTCGCCGCCACCGTGCTGCGCCGCATGGGCACGCTCGACGCGGTGCTGGAACCGTTCCTGGCCAGGGCGCCGCCGCCACGCGTCCGCCTGGCGCTGCTGATGGGAGCGGCCCAGCTGCTGTTCCTCGACACGCCGGCCCATGCCGCGGTCGGAACGATCGTGTCGCTGCTGCGCGCGCGCGGGCTGTCGCCGTTCTCCGGCCTGGCCAACGCGGTGCTGCGCCGGATCGCCGGCGCCGGGACGGCCTCGCTGGAGGGACTCGACGGGCCCAGGCTCGACGTTCCCGCCTGGCTGTGGTCGTCCTGGGGCGCGTCGGCGCGGCGGATCGCCGAGGCGCTGGTCCGGGAAGCGCCGCTCGACCTCAGCCTGGCGCCCGGGGCCGCCGCTCCGGAAGGTGGCCTCGTGCTGCCGACCAGCTCGGTGCGGTTCCCGGCCGGCACCGCCGTGTCCGGGTTGGCCGGCTACGACGACGGCCTGTTCTGGGTGCAGGACGCGGCGGCGGCGATGCCGGCCCGGCTGCTGGCGCCCCGCGCCGGCGAGCGCATCGCCGACCTGTGCGCGGCGCCGGGCGGCAAGACCGCCCAGCTCGCCGCGTCCGGCGTCCAGGTGGTGGCGGTGGAGCGTGACGACCGCCGCCTGTCCCGGCTTCGTCGGAACCTGGGGCGACTCCGGCTCGAGGTCGAGACCGTCTGCGCCGACGCCACCCTGTGGACCCCGCCGGAGCCGCTCGACGCGGTGCTGCTCGACGCGCCGTGCAGCGCCACCGGCACCGTGCGTCGCCATCCCGACGTGCTCCGGCTCAAGCGCGCGTCGGACCTTCCCGCCCTGGTCGAGGGCCAGGACCGGCTGATCGCGGCCGCCGCCCGGATGCTTCGCCCGGGCGGCAGGCTGGTCTACGCCGTGTGCTCGATGCAGCCGGAGGAAGGCCTCCTTCGGGCCGAGCAGGCGGCCCGGACGGGACTGCGTCCCGACCCGTTCACCCCGGGCGAGCTGGCGGCGATGCCGGAAGCGCGCACGGCTGAAGGGTGGCTGCGCACCCATCCCGGGCTTTGGCCGGAGCTCGGCGGCATGGACGGCTTCTTCGCCGCGCGGTTCGTGCGTGCCTGATGCCGCGCCGCGCCGTCTTGTGCCCGGCTCGTCACTTGCTGCTACAAACCTGTCATGTCCGCCACACCTCCCAGACCGCCCACCGTTGCCCCCAGCCTGCTCGCGGCGGATTTCGGCCGCGCGGCCGAGGAGGTGGCGGCGGTCGAGGCCGCCGGCGCCGACTGGCTGCACCTCGACGTCATGGACGGCCACTTCGTGCCGAACCTGTCGTTCGGCCCGCAGATGATCAAGGCGCTGCGGCCGCGGTCGCGCCTGCCGTTCGACGTCCACCTGATGATCGCGCCGGTGGACCCGTTCCTCCACGCCTTCGCCGAGGCGGGCGCCGAGCACATCCACCTGCACATCGAGGCGGGTCCGCACGCCCACCGCTCCATGCAGCTGGTGCGCTCGCTGGGCGTCAAGGCGGGGATCGCGCTGAACCCGGCGACGCCGGCGGAAGCGGTGTCCGCGGTGATGGACGTGGCCGACCTGATCCTGGTGATGACGGTCAACCCCGGCTTCGGCGGGCAGAGCTTCCTCCTCAGCCAGCTGGACAAGATCGCTCGGCTGCGCCGGATGGCCGACGCGACCGGCCGCGAGATCCCGATCATCGTCGACGGCGGCATCGACCCGCATACCGCCGCCCTGAGCGTCGCCGCCGGGGCCGACACCCTGGTGGCCGGCACCTCCGTGTTCGGCCAGCCGGACTATGCCGCGGCCATCGCCGCACTCCGCGGCGCGTCCGGCGCGGGCCCGCGCGCCGCCGGACCCTCCCGCGATGCGGCCTGACGGACGCCGGAACGGGACCGGCTGCTGATGGCGGTGCGCGACTGGACCCGCGACGCGCGCTGGTCCCTGGCCCGGCTGCCCGGCCTGGGCGGCGGACGCGTGCCCGACGCGCCGTCGGCGTCGATCCGCGACCTGTGGCCCGGCGACACCGGACGCGGCGCGCGGCTGATGAAGGGCGAGCTGGTGTTCTCCGGTGCGGTCGGCCCGCTGCGGCCGGGCCGGGGGGATGCGCCGCCGGCCCAGCCCGGCGGGCAGTGGGGCGACCCGGCGGTGCCGCCGCTGCTTCGCGCGCACGCGCACGGCTTCTCCTGGCTGCGCGACCTGCGGGCACTCGGCACCGATGCCGGCCGCCTGCGCGCCCGCGCCCTGGTGTCGGACTGGCTGGGCCGGCCGCCGATCGACCCCGCCGCCCGCACGCCGCCGGTGGTGGCGAGCCGGATCACCGCCTGGCTGTCGCACTACGACTTCTTCGCCGCCACCGCCGACGACGCGTTCCGGCAGCGGCTGATGGCGCGCCTGATGGCGGAAGCGCGCACCCTGGCCGCCAGCGTTCCTACGGCGCAGCACGACCACCGCGCCCTGACCTGCCTCAAGGGGCTGCTGGCGGCTGCGGTGGCGATGCCCGAGCAGTCCGGCTTCCTGACCCGGGCGATGCGCCACATCGGGCCGGAGATCGGCCGCCAGGTGCTGGCCGACGGCAGCCACGCCGAGCGCAGTCCGGGCGCGCAGTTCCACGCCCTGCGCGAGCTGGCGGAGATCAGGGCGCTGATGCAGGCGGGGCAGATCGGGCCGCCGCTGGCGCTGGCGGCGGCACTCGACCGCATGAGCCCGGTGCTGCGCGCGCTGCGCCACGGCGACGGGGGCCTGGCCCTGTTCAACGGCAGCCACGAGGAGAACCCGGTGCTGGTCGACCTGGTGCTGAGCCAGGCGACGCGCGGCCGGGTGATCGCCGCCGGGATGCCCGATGGCGGGTTCGTCCGCATCCTGTCGGGGCGCAGCCTGTTGCTGGTCGATGCCGGGCCGCCGCCGCCTGCCGGCTTCGACGGCACCGCCCATGCCGGCACCCTGTCGTTCGAGATGTCGGCCGGGCGCGAGCGGCTGATCACCAACTGCGGCACCGGCATGCTGCCCGCCTGGCGCGACGCCCTGCGCGCCACCGCGGCCCATTCCACCGTGTCGGTCGAGGACACCAGCTCGTCGGAGTTCCGCGCCAACACCGTGTCGCGCCGCCCGGCGCACGTCACGCTGGACCACCGGCAGGCCAGCGGCGCGCACTGGCTCGACCTCAGCCATGACGGCTACGTTCCGAACTTCGGCGCCGTGCACCACCGGCGCATCTACATCGCCGACGGCGGCGAGGACGTGCGCGGCGAGGACTCCCTGGTCGGCCGCCCGAACCGCTTCGTGCTGCGCTTCCACCTGCATCCGTCCGTCAAGGCGGCGCGGGAAGGCGACGAGCCGGGATCCGCCGAGGAGGGGGGTGCGGTGCTTCTGACGCTGCCATCCGGCAGCACGTGGCGGTTCCGGGTCGACAGCGGCCGGTTGTCGGTCGAGGACAGCATCTATCTCGGCGGCGACACCCCACGCCGGAGCCTGCAGATCGTGATCAACGTTCCGCCGCAGCCGGCGGCAGCGGACGCGGAGGCCGAGGAGGCGACGCACGCCGACGACCCGCCGCCTGCCAAGGCGATCCGCTGGGCGCTGATCCGCGCCGAGTCCTGACGCACCGGGGTTGCCGGCCGGTGAAGATCCTGGAGGTCACCAACGTCGACTTCTCGCTGCGGCACTTCCTGCTGCCGCTGATGCGTGCCCTGCGCGCGCGCGGGCACGAGGTGGTGGGGGTCTGCGCCGACGGGCCCCTGCTGCAGGAGGTGCGCGACGACGGGTTCCGGGTCGAGGCCCTGCCGATGGCGCGCAGCCTGTCGCCGCTGGCGCAGGCGCAGGCGTTCCGGTCCCTGGTCCGGCTGATCCGGCGGGAACGGCCCGACCTCGTGCACGCGCACATGCCGATCAGCGGCGTGCTGGCACGCCTGGCCGCACGGATCTGCGGCGTGCGGGTGGTCGCCTACACCTGCCACGGGTACCTGTTCAACCAGCCGGGCCCGCTGCCGCGACGCGTGGCGGCGCTGCTGCTGGAATGGATCGCCGGCCGCGTCACCGACCGCTACTTCACCGTGTCCGACGAGGAGGCCGCCGACGCCCGGCGCCTGCGGATCCACCGCGGCGCGGTCGGCATCGGCAACGGCCGGTCCCCTGCCGCCTTCCGTCCCGACCCGCACCTGCGTGCGCAGGTAAGGGCGTCGCTCGGAACCCCCGCGGAGCGGGTGGTGGTGATCGTCGTGTCCCGGCTGGTGCGTCACAAGGGACATCCGGAACTGCTGGCGGCGATGGCGCAGGTGCCGGACGCCGAGCTGTGGGTGGTGGGCGACCGGCTGGCCTCCGACCACGGCGAAACGCTGGATGCCGCGTTCGAGGCCGCTGCCAGGCCCGACGCGCTGGGCCTTCGCCTGCGCCGGCTCGGCTATCGCACGGACGTCGCGGCCCTGCTCGCCGGCGCCGACATCTTCGCCCTGCCGAGCCACTTCGAGGGGCTGCCGATGTCGGTGATCGAGGCCATGCTGTGCGGCCTGCCCGTGGTGGCGACGGCCATACGCGGCCCGCGCGAGCAGGTGCTCGACGGCGAGACCGGCCTGCTGGTGCCGCCGCGCGCGGTGGACGCGCTGGCGGCGGCACTGCGACGGCTCGCCGCGGCCGCGCCGCGCCGTCGCCGCCTCGGCGCCGCGGGGCGGGAGCGGGCGCTCGCGCTCTACGACGAGGCCCGGGTGGTGTCGCGCACGGTCGAGCTGCTGGACGCCTGAGCCGCCGGGTGGACGGGAACGCCGCCCGCGTTCAGGCCGGCACCTCTTCCGACACCCCGCGCCACAGGTCGATGCCGCCCTCGGTGGCGTGGCGGTCGATCGCCGCCAGCTCGTCGGCGGAGAACCGGAGGTTGTCGAGCGCGTCCAGGGAGTCGTCGATCTGGCCGACGTTGCGGGCGCCGATCAACGCGGAGGTCACACGCGGATCGCGCAGCACCCAGGCGATGGCCATCTGCGCCAGGCTCTGCCCGCGCGCTTTCGCGATGTCGTTCAGACCGCGCACGCGGTGGAGGTTGTCCTCCGACAGCAGCGTCCGGCTGAACGATCGGCCCTTCGCCGCGCGTGCGTCCTCGGGCACGCCCCCGAGATACTTCGCCGTGAGCAGGCCCTGGGCGAGCGGCGAGAAGGCGATGCAGCCGGTGCCGAGCGTGTCCAGCGTGTCCAGCAGGCCGGTCTCGATCCAGCGGTTCAGCATCGAATAGGACGGCTGGTGGATCAGCAGCGGGACCCCTTCGCTGCGCAGGATCTCCGCCGCCTGCCGGGTCCGCTCCGGACCATAGGAGGAGATGCCGACATAGAGCGCCTTGCCCTGGCGGACCAGCTGCACCAGCGCGCCCATGGTTTCCTCCAGCGGCACGTCGGGGCTGGGGCGGTGCGAGTAGAAGATGTCGACGTAGTCGAGGCCCATGCGTCGCAGGCTCTGGTCGGCGGAGGCGAGCAGGTACTTGCGCGAGCCGCCGACGCCGTAGGGGCCGGGCCACATGTCCCAGCCGGCCTTGGACGAGATCACCATCTCGTCGCGGTGGCCGGAAAAATCCTTCGCCAGGATCAGGCCGAAATTCTCCTCCGCCGAGCCGTAGGGCGGGCCGTAGTTGTTGGCCAGGTCGAAATGGGTGACGCCGCGGTCGAACGCGCGCCGGATCACCGCGCGGCCGGTCTCGAACACGTCGACGCCGCCGAAATTGTGCCACAGCCCGAGCGAGATCGGCGGCAGCATGAGGCCGGAGCGGCCGCAGCGTCGGAAGGAAGCGGACTCGTAGCGGTTCGCGGCGGGCTGGTAGGTCATGCGGTTCGTCCGGATCGGTGCAGGGGAGGGCACCCGGCCTTGCGGCGACCGGGGGTTTGCCCGTACCTGCAACGCAGGCAGACGGGGATCGTCGCATGACGCAGCAGGAACTGACCGACTGGGCGCTCCGGAACGGCTGGCAGATGATGGCGGGGATGCCCAGCCTGACCAAGCCGTCCAGCCCGAAGGAGGCGATCGTGCGCATGGTGCTCAAGGCCACCGTGGTCAACCTCGAGGTCAAGAAGCCGGCCGGCAAGTGGGAGAAGGTGGCCGGGGCGGCCTACAACGCCGTCGCCGCCGATCCGGAGACCGGCCTGCCGCAGGGGCTCGGCTTCGAGACCATCCCGAGCTTCTCCACCCTGATGCGCGAGAACAAGGACCGGATGGTGTTCGCCGGCTTCAGCAAGGCGCGCTGAGGCCCGCGATCATCCGAACGTGACGCCCGCCCGGCGCAGCCATCGCCGGCCGCTCGTGTTCGGTCCCGACGCGTCGGGAGGGAGCACGGGCCATGAGCGTTCTGTCGGCACTCGGCCTGGAGTCCGGGCGCAAGGTCCGCTACGCGGTGGTGGCGCTGGGCGACATCGTCCAGGAGGCGATGCTGCCCGGGGTGGCGCACACCGGCAACTCGCTGGTCAGCGTGCTGGTCACCGGCGATGCGGAAAAGGCGCGCGTCGTCGGGGCGAAGTACGGCGTGACCGCCTGCTACGGCTACGACCGGTTCGAGGAGATGCTCCGTTCCGGCACGGTGGACGCGATCTACCTCGCGACGCCGAACTGGCGCCATGCCGAGTTCGCGGTGCCGGCGCTGCGTGCCGGCATCCACGTGCTGGTGGAGAAGCCGCTGGAGGTCTCCACCGCGCTGTGCCAGCAGATCCTGGACGCGCAGAAGGCGTCCGGCGCCAGGCTGATGGTGGCGTACCGGCTGCATTTCGAGCCGGCGACGCTGTCTCTGGTCGAGAAGATCCGTGCCGGCGAGCTGGGCGAGCTGGTGTCGTTCAGCTCCTGCTTCGCGCAGATGGTGGATCCGGCAAACCATCGTGCCAGCAACGGGATCGAGGCCGGGCCGTTGTTCGACATGGGGCCGTATCCGGTGAACGCCGCGCGCGCCGTGTTCGAGGACGAGCCGACCGAAATCGTCTCGGCGGTGGGCACGCGCCATCCGGCGGCGGGGTTCTCCGGCGACTTCGACGACACGGTGTCGGTCACGCTGCGCTTTCCCGGCGACCGGATCGCGCAGTTCGTCGTCAGCTACTACGCCAACGCGATCGACAGCTACGTCGTGCTCGGCACCAAGGGCAGCATCCGGATGAACCCCGGCTACATGTTCGGCATGTCGCTGGAGCAGTCGCAGGTGATCGGCGAGAAGAGGTCGCACCAGAGCTTCAGGAACACCGACCAGTTCGGGGGCGAGATGAAGTACTTCTCCGACTGCATCCTCAACGATCGCGATCCGGAGCCGGACGGGGAGGAAGGCTATGCCGACGTGCGCGTGCTGGAAGGGATCGCGCGTGCGCTGAAGAGCGGCAGGCCGGAAACGCTGGCGCCGTTCACGCGCAGGAGGCGGATCGACACCGCGCAGGTGCAGACGCTGGCGGCGAAGCGGACGCCGGAGCTGGTGAACGCGTCGAACCCGGGCAGGGACAAGGAGAAGGGGCCGAAGAACTGACCGGAGATTCGTGTTATCACGATGGGCAGGCATCAGGCGGTTTCGGGCTGCGGAAGGGCGGAGCCCGAACGAGCCGGGGAGGAGACGGCAGCATGAAGGTCGACAGCGTTCTGGGGACGATCGGCGGCACGCCGCACATACGGGTCGGGCGGCTGTTCCCCGAGGCGGAGGTCTGGATCAAGTCGGAGCGGAGCAGCCCGGGCGGCTCGATCAAGGACCGCATCGCGCTGGCGATGATCGAGGCGGCGGAGGCGAGCGGGGACCTGCGGCCGGGCGGGACCATCGTCGAGCCGACCTCCGGCAACACCGGCATCGGGCTGGCGATGGTCGCGGCGGTGAAGGGGTACCGGCTGGTCCTCGTGATGCCGGAATCGATGTCGGTCGAGCGGCGGCGGCTGATGCAGGCCTACGGCGCCGCCTTCGAGCTGACGCCCAGGGCGGGCGGGATGAAGGCGGCGATCGAGCGGGCGCAGGCGCTGGTGGCGGAAACGCCCGGGGCCTGGATGCCGCAGCAGTTCGAGAACCCGGCCAACGTCGCGGTGC
>CALMVN010000130.1:24320-40190 GCA_937873225.1 uncultured Acetobacteraceae bacterium | reverse complement strand
ACATGGCGCCGTGGCAGACCACCAGCACCGGGCCCTCCACCGCGGTCGCCCGGTCCACCGCGGCGACCGCGCGCGCCACCAGCTCGGCGAACGGCTCGGCGCCCTCGGGGGTGTACTCGCCGGAGATCCAGCTGTCGTACCAGTCCCCCATCGGCTCCCCTTCCTGCACCCCGAAGCACACCTCCTGCAGCTCGGGATCGATCGACAACGGCAGCGTCACCCCGTCGCGCGCCGCCAGCGCCTCCACCACCAGCTCGGCGGTGCGATAGGCACGCATCAGCGGCGAGGACACCACGCGCACGATCGGCGCGTGGTCGTGCCAGTGCTCGGCCATGGTCGCGGCGGCGCGCCTGGCCTGGGCGATGCCGGTCTCGTTCAGCAGGATGTCGGAACGGCCCTGGCTCAGCCCTCGGGCGTTCCAGTCGGTCTCCCCGTGGCGCAGGTACCAGAACGGGCGGGGCGCCAGGATTGCCGTCATGCGGGGAACCTCAATCGAACAGGGAGCTGACGGAGCTTTCGTCCGACACCGCGCGCATGGCGTTGGCGAGCAGCTGGGCGATGGAGATCTGGCGCATGTTGGGCGCCAGCCGCACCGCCTCGGTGGCGAGGATGCTGTCGGTGGTGGTCATCATCTCGATCGGCGACGACGCCACCCGCGACACCGCCCCCCCGGTCAGCACGCCGTGCGTGACATAGGCGCCGACCGAGGACGCGCCGCGGCCGATCAGGGCGTCGGCGGCGTTGCAGAAGGTGCCGCCGCTGTCGATGATGTCGTCGATCAGCAGGCAGTAGCGCCCGCCCACGTCGCCGATCACGTTCATCACCTCCGACACCCCGGCCCGCTCGCGCCGCTTGTCGATGATGGCGAGGTCGACGTTCAGCCGCTTGGCCAGCTGTCGCGCGCGCACCACGCCGCCCACGTCCGGGGACACGATGATCAGGTCGCGCCCGTGATAGCGCTCCTTGATGTCGCGGGCGAACAGGGGGGCGGCGAACAGGTTGTCGACGGGAATGTCGAAGAAGCCCTGGATCTGCCCGGCGTGGAGATCCAGCGTCAGCACCCGGTGGGCGCCCGCCTCCACGATCAGGTTGGCCACCAGCTTGGCGCTGATCGGCGTGCGCGGCCCGGACTTCCGGTCCTGCCGCGCGTAGCCGAAATACGGGATCACCGCCGTGATCCGCCGCGCCGAGCCCCGGCGCAGCGTGTCGATCATGATCAGCAGTTCCATCAGGTTGTCGTTGGTCGGGTAGCAGGTGCTCTGCACCACGAACACGTCCTCGCCGCGGACGTTCTCCTGGATCTCGACGAAGATCTCCATGTCGGCGAAGCGACGCACCATCGCCTTGCACAAGGGCAGGTTCAGCGCGGTGGCGACCGCCTCGGCCAGCGGCCGGTTGCTGTTGCAGGCGACGATCTTCATGACACCAGGCTCCGACGCCAGCTTGACGCCCCGCGGCAGGGGATGCCGGGAAGATCGGGACGGCCGCCTTCTAGCAACGGTCCCGCGCCCTGTCACCCGAACGCGAGGCCGCGGCCGCCGATTGGCGGCCGGCCGTGTCGTTCAGGAAGCGGGCGGCGGCTGCACGTGGGGCTTGCCCTCGTTGTTGCTGATCACCTCGTGGATCCCGCCCGACGCTTCCTGCGCCGCCGCCACCGCGACGTCGCCCCAGAACCCGTCCAGCGCGTGCGCCGGCACGTCGTGCAGCTGCGTGGCCTTGCCGGCCTCGTGGCCGCGTGCGTTGACCACCGTCCAGGTGATCTCGACGTGCTGCATGTTTCTCGCCTTCGGGTCGGGCGCCGAAACCGTCACGTGGCCGGACACGGTGTAGTCGGCGTGCTTCGCATCCGTCTGCAGCGTGTCGTGCTCGTCCGGCAGCAGCACCGCCATCTGCCGTGCCAGCTCGACGTCGCCGTTGCCCGGCGCGCCGGACACCCCCGTGAACCGGATGCGCGTGACCCGGTTCAGCAGGCTGTTCGGGTCCGCCTGCGCCTCCCTGGCCTGTATGCCGCTCAGCATCGCGTTGACCTGCGCCGCCGCCAGCGCCGCGTTGGCGCGCAGCAGCGCCGCGTCGGCGCCGACCCAGGAGCCGGCCGGCACCGGGGTGCCGTCCTCGGACGCCTGCACCCGGCCGTTCGGCCCGACGATGCGGTAGGTCGGCAGCACCTCCCCGTCCCGGAGCCGCGCCGTCACCTCCAGGTGCCAGTCGCCGCGACGCACCGGCTGCGCCACCGCCGGCACCTCCTTCTGCAGCAGGGACACGGTCAGCGCGTCGCTCCAGATCCGCGCCTCGCGCTCGGCCAGCAGCGCGCCGGCGGGAACCGGAACGTCGAGCCGGCTCGGCGGCGGCACCGACAAGCGCGGCGCGTCCCCGCCCGGGTTCTCGGCGAAGGGCTGGGGCAGGTCGCCGCAGCCGGACAACGACAGCAGGAGGGGCAGGACCAGAAGGGAACGCTCCCCGGCGGCGCCCGGCCGGCGATCGGTGCGGGAAAGGCGGCGCATCAGCACGCCACCACCGAGATCTGGTGCCCGATCGGGCCGCCGCCGGACAGCGTGCGCCGCCGGTGGCTGAAGAACCGGGCCTCGTCCGTGCGTGTGTCGCAGCCGAGCGACCCGACCCGCTCGACGCCGCAGGCGCGGAGACGCGCGGTGCAGTAGCCGGGCAGGTCGAACAGCAGCCGGTCGTCGCGGCCGGGAAGGAAGAAGCCGTCGGGATCGTGAACGGTCCCCGCCGCGACCACCGCGTCCCGCAGCTCGGGCCCGACCTCGTAGCTCTCCTGGGCGATGCAGGGCCCGACGGCGGCGGCGATCCCCTCCGCGCCCAGCCGGCGCATCGCCGCGACGGTGGCCTCCAGGATGCCGCCGGCGGCACCCCGCCAGCCGGCATGGGCGGCGCCGACGATGCCGCGCGCGCGGTCGGCGAACAGCACCGGCGCGCAGTCGGCGGTGATGACGCCCAGCGCCAGGCCGGGCCGGTCGGTGACCATGGCGTCGGCGCGCGGGCCCTCGCCCGGCCGCCACGGCTCGGCCACGGTCGCGACCGCGTCGCCGTGCACCTGGGTGATGCCGAGCAGCCGGTCGGGGGCGACGCCCATCGCCTCGGCAACCCGGCGCCGGTTCTCGCGCAGCGCGTCCGGCGCGTCGCCGGTGCTGTTGCTGCAGTTCAGGCTGGCATAGGGACCTTCGGACACGCCGCCGATCCGGGTGAAGAAGCCGTGCCGGACCGGCGACAGCAGCGCCGCCTGGAGGAACACGGGACCGGTCCTGTCGCTCACGACGCCTCCTCCCTTCCGAAGCCGGGCAACGCCATCGTCGGGTGGCACAGTCCCAGCACCTTGAACAGGCGTCCCATCCGCTCCGGTGCCGCCAGCCGGTGCGCGCCGTCCGCCAGCGCCCGGGCCTGTTCCGGCGGTCGCCCCTGCGCCAGCCGCTCGGTGCGCGCGAACAGGCCGAGCCCGTCCAGGAAGGCCCCCTGCCCGTCCGGCCCGTGCACCGCCACCCCGGCTTCCCGGGCCAGGTGCGCCAGCAGGGGGAAGTCGACATGGGCGGTGAGGTCCGCCTCGCCGGGGTGCTCAAGCGGCGGAGACGGACGGCCCTGGCGCAGCGCCTGCAGCGTGTCGCCGGTGCCGGGACGGTCGGATCCGTAGTCCAGGAACAGGGCGGCGCCCGGCTGGCGCGACATCCGCTCCGTCAGATGCCGCACGACCGCCATCGCCGGCTCGCACAGCTCCAGCACGTCGCCCTGCGCCACCGAACGCCCCGGGACCGCGACCGGCTGCACGTCGGCGTCGCGCAGCACGAAGCGGTCCCCCTCGACCCAGCGCTCCATCCAGCCGCCGGCGGTGCGCACGAGCTGGCGGATCGGCAGGGCGTCGAGGAACTCGTTGGCGAGCAGGATGAACGGCCCGTCCGGCAGGGTGTCGAGGCGGTCGTGCCATGTCGGCACGACGCCGGTGCCGGACAGCGCCTCGGCCTGGGACGCGCGCAGGCGCGGCGAGGTTTCCAGGAGGTGCAGCCGGATCGCCCGGCCGAACGCCGGCGCCACCCGCCCCACCAGGCGCAGCGCGTCGGCCATCAGCGTGCCGCGTCCGGGCCCGGCCTCGACCAGCAGCACCGGGTCCGGCGCCCCCATCGCCTGCCACGTGACCGCGGCCCACGCGCCCAGGATCTCGCCGAACGCCTGGGTGATCTCGGGTGCCGTGGTGAAGTCGGCGAACGGATCGCGGCCGGCGTAGTAGGCGGCGTTGGCGCGCGCCATGAACCGGTCGAGCCGTTCGGCGGCCGTGCCGCTCAAGCCGGATCCTGCACCGCGATCGGCAGCAGCACCGGCGCCCGTCTGGCGTACAGGATCAGGCCGATGCCGGCGACCGCCATCGGGATGCACAGCAGCTGGCCCATGGTGGTGCCGAAGGCGAGGTAGTTCAGGAACGCGTCCGGCTGGCGGAAATGCTCGGCGAAGGCGCGCAGCACCGCGTAGCCGAGCAGGAACGCGCCGGTCAGCAGCCCGGCCCGCTCGCGCACCGACTGCCGACGCGCCAGCAGCAGCATGATGCCCAGCAGCAGCACCCCTTCCAGCAGCGCCTCGTACAGCTCGCTCGGATGGCGCGGCACGGTGTCGACGCGCGGAAAGATCATCGCCCAGGGCAGCGACGGGTCGGCCGGCCGTCCCCACAGCTCGCCGTTGATGAAGTTGGCGCAGCGGCCGAGCCCGAGCCCGATCGGGATCTCCACCGCCAGCCGGTCGGCGAAGCCCAGCAGCGGGATGCCGCGCCTGCGGGTGAACACCACCAGCGCCACCACCACGCCGAGCACGCCGCCATGGAAGCTCATGCCGCCATGCCACAGCTCCAGCATCGCCTCGGGATGCGAGAAGTAGAGTGCCGGCTGGTAGAACAGCACGTAGCCGAGCCGGCCGCCGAGCACGACGCCGAGCGTGGCCCAGGTCAGGAAGTCGTCCACCTGCAGCAGCGTCGCCACCTGCGGCGGGCGCAGCGCCATGCGTCGCATCACCCGCCAGCCGATCACCAGCGCCACGATGTAGGCGAGCGCGTACCAGCGGATCGCGAACGGGCCCAGATGCACCAGCACCGGGTCGAAGTCGGGGAACACGAGCACGGGCAGCATGGGCAAGAACCTGAACAGCGTTCAAAGATAGGGATCGGCGGAGCCGAGCAGGGCGACGTAGCGGCGCACCCCCTCCTCCAGCGGCGTGAACTGTCCGACATAGCCGGCATCGCGCAGCCGCGTCATGTCGGCGCAGGTATAGGACTGGTACTGGCCGCGCAACGCGTCCGGCATGGGGACGAACCCGACCCGTCGCGGCACCCCGGCCGCGTCGCATACCGCGTGCGCCAGGTCGAGGTAGGTGCGGGCGACGCCGGTGCCGAGGTTGAACAGCCCGTTCGCCCCCGGCGTGTCCAGCAGCCACAGCAGCACGTCCACCACGTCGCCGACCCAGACGAAGTCCCGCGCCTGCGCGCCGTCGGCGAGGCCCGGCCGGTCGGAGCGGAACAGCCGCGCCGCCTCGCCCGCCACGACCTCGTCGTGCTTCACCTTCACCACCGAGACCATGCCGCCCTTGTGGTACTCGTTCGGCCCGAACACGTTGAAGAACTTGAGCCCGGCCCAGTGCGGCGGCGCCGGGCGGCCCCGCTCCACCTCCCCGCGCACCCACAGGTCGAAGGCGTGCTTGGACCAGCCGTACAGGTTGAGCGGCCGCAACGCGTCCAGGCGGGCCGGGTCGTCGGAGAACGCGCCCTCCCCGCTGGCCGCGCCATAGGTCGCGGCGGAGGACGCGTAGAGGAACGGCACGCCCTGCTCCGCGCACCAGGACCACAGGCGCTGCGACAGCACGACGTTGCTCTGCCACACCAGGTCGCCGTCCCGGGCGGTGGTCTCGCTGACCGCTCCCAGGTGCACCACCGCGTCGAGCCGGGGCGCGGTGGCCAGGAAGCCGTCGAGCTGTTCCGGCGGCAGCAGCCGCTGCGGCGGGCGGCGGCGCAGGTTGCGCCACTTGTTGTCCGAGCCGAGCCGGTCCAGCACCGCGGTCTCGCAGCCGCGCTCCTGCAGCGACGCATGCAGGCACGAGCCGATGAAGCCGGCGCCGCCGGTGAGCAGGATCATGCGCCGGTTATAGGCGAGGCGCGGAACGATGCCAGCCGGAGCGATGACACCGCAGGCCCGGCGCACCATAGTACAGGCCCCGCCACGCGACCGGGACGCCCATCCCGGGGAGGACACGACATGGCCGAACGGTCCCGCATCTTCGACGACTTCGCCGGCGTCGCCGGCGGCGCCTTTTCCGCCCTGGCCGGGATCGGCGAGGAGCTGGGCGCCCTGGTGCGTGCCCGCGTCGACGAGGCGCTGTCGGCGCTGTCGCTGGTGCGTCGCGAGGAGTTCGACGCGGTGAGCGAGCTCGCCGCCAACGCCCGGGACGCGCAGGAAGCCGCCGCGGTGCGGATCGCGCTGCTCGAAGCGCGGCTGTCCGCGCTGGAAGCGCGCGGCGGCACCGCGCCGCCGGCCGCGACGCATGACGACCACGGCGCCGCAGGCGCCCCGGGCGGCCCGCCGCCGCGAAGCGACCTTCCGCCCGACGCGCTGCCGCTGGCGGACTGACCGCGACCCCGCGATCGTTTGAACAGCGTTCATGCCAGGTGGTGGCGACGGTGGCCGCTGCAACCTGGGCGCTTGCGGCCGGAACGCCGCACCCATACGCTCGCGTCGGGTGGATCCCGGGGTTGGCGGCCGGCAGATTCGCGGGAATCGGGCCGCGCCGCCGGAGCCGTCAGGGAAACACCGGTTCGCAGACACGGGGCCCGGCATCCACCGGGCCGCCCTCCACCGCTGGGGAGCCCACATGCCTGCCTTGAACATGCAGACCAGCCAGCCCGCCTCCAACCCCCTCGACGTGATGGAACAGATCGTCGGCGGCTACGAATGGGCCTTCGACCGCCGCACCGACACCGAGATGGCCGCAGAGGCGCCGGGCAAGTGGTGCGACTACGGGCTCTACTTCTCCTGGTCGCGCGAGATCAGCGCCATGCACTTCACCTGCGCCTTCGACCTCAAGGTGCCTGGCACGCAGCGGCGCGCCCTGTTCGAGCTGCTGGCGCTGGCCAACGAGCGGCTGTGGATCGGCCATTTCGGCATGGACCCGGAGGACGGCATGCCGCTGTTCCGCCATTCGGTGCTGCTTCGCGGCGCCGCCGGCGCCTCGGTGGAAAGCCTGGAGGACATGGTCGACATCGCCATCACCGAGTGCGAGCGCTTCTACCCGGCGTTCCAGTTCGTGCTGTGGGGCGGCAAGACGCCGGCGGAGGCGCTGGAATGCGCCATGCTGGAGTGCGCCGGCGAGGCCTGATGACCATGGACGCCGCGGACGGACCGGGGCCGATCCCGCCGGTGCTGCTGGTCGGGTGCGGCCGCATGGGGTCCGCCCTGCTGGCCGGCTGGGACGGGCAGGGATTGTCGCCGTCGGTGATCCTGGACCCGTGCCCGGTCGGGATGCCGCAGACGGGACCGCACCTCGCGGCGACCGACGCCGCCGGCATCCCGCCCGGCTTCCGGCCGGCCGTGGTCGTGCTGGCGATCAAGCCGCAGATGGCGGACGCGGCGATGGCGGCGGTGGCGGCGGTGGCGGCCAACGCCACGGTGCTGTCGATCATGGCCGGGCGCACCCTGTCCGGCCTGCGCGCCGCCCTTCCCGGAGCCGGCGGGATCGTGCGGGCGATGCCGAACACGCCGGCGGCGATCGGGCGCGGCATCTCGGTCGCGGTGGCAGAGCCGTCGGTGGACGAGGCCGGACGCGACGTGTGCGACCGGCTGCTCCAGGCGGCAGGCAGCGTTTCCTGGGTCGAGGACGAGGCGCTGCTCGATCCGGTCACCGCGGTGTCGGGCAGCGGGCCCGCCTACGTGTTCCTGCTCGCCGAGCTGCTGGAAGCCGCCGGTCGGGCGCAGGGGCTTCCGGCCCCGCTGGCGCGCCGGCTGGCACGGGAAACGGTCAGCGGCGCCGGCGCCCTGCTCGCCGCCTCGGCCGAGGACGCGGCAGCGTTGCGCCAGGCGGTGACCAGCCCCGGCGGCACCACGGAAGCGGCGCTGTCTGTGCTGATGGCGGCCGATGCCTGGCCGCTTGCCCTGCACGAGGCGGTGCGCGCCGCGACCGGGCGGTCGCAGGCGCTTGCACGCTAGGGCATGATCCAGCTCGTTGTCTTGTCGAGCATCATCCGACCGACCGGGTCGGTTCGGTCGGATGATGCTCTGGTGTCCCGAACCTGAAGTCCGTGGGAGTTCAGGTTCGGGACACCAGTTTTTTCGGTAGGGTGGTGGCCTGCTCATCCCCGAAATCCGCATGCGAATTTCGGGAACAGGACACAGGAACCGTGGCGCATGGACGGGATGGACAGCATGGACCACGAGAAGTTCGACCAGGCCCTGATCGGGGCGGCGATGGCACGCGCCGAGGCGGTCGGCTGGCGACGCGTGACGGTGGTCGAGGCGGCGCGCGAGGCCGCCTTGCCGCTGGACGAGGCGCGCGTGCGCTTCCCGATGCGCACCACGGTGCTGCTCCGGCTCGGCGTGCTGGCGGACCGCTCGGCGCTGGTCGACGACGGCTCGACCGGCACCGTGCGCGAGCGGCTGTTCGACCTGCTGATGCGCCGGATCGACGTGCTGCAGCAGTATCGCGGCGGGGTGCAGGCGGTGCTGCGCGCCCTGCCGTTCGATCCCCCGCTGGCGCTGCTTCTGACCGCCGCGACCGGCGACAGCATGGCCTGGATCGCGGAGGCCGCCGGCATCGACACGATCGGCCTGGCCGGACGGCTGCGGGTCCAGGGCGTGGTCGCGGTGTGGCTGCAGGCGGTGCGGGCCTGGGACCGGGACAACAGCGAGGACCTGTCGGAAACCATGGCGGCGCTCGACAAGGCGCTGGGCCGCGCGGAGCGGGTCGGACGGATGATGCAGCGGCCGCTGTTCGGCTCCGGCCTGCCGGCTGCCGGGCCGGAGCTGATCGACGACACCCTGATGCCTGATCCCGGGATGCCTGATCCCGGAATGCCGGACCCTGCAGTGCCGGAGCCGCCGACGCCGCAGGGCGCAGCGGATCCCGGCCCGGTCGACCCCCTGACCTGAAAGCCGCACCCTTTACGACCCTCCGGGCTGCTCCTATTGAGAAGCCGGCGCCGGGATGGTGGGGCGTCGCCAAGTGGTAAGGCAGCGGATTTTGATTCCGCCATGCGGAGGTTCGAATCCTCCCGCCCCAGCCGGCGCCCGGACCAATCGGAACGGCCCCGGCCCGGATGGAGCCGAACCGGGGATGCCCTGGATCAGACCGCCTTCTTGAGGTTCGGGCTGGCCTTGAACCGGACCGTCTTGCCGGCCTTCACCTTGACCGGCTCGCCGGTGCGCGGGTTCAGCGCCTTGCGTGCCTTGGTCTTGCGCACCGTGAAGGTGCCGAACGAGGGAAGCGTGAAGCCGCCTTCCTTCTTGAGCTCGCGCACGATCGCGGAGATCAGATCCGCCGCTGCCTGGTTCGCGGCGACACCGGTGCAGTCGACGGAATCCTGGATCACGCCGGCAATGAAGGCCTTGCTCATGAAAACGGGTTTCTCCTGACGGGACAGGCAAGACACTGTTTCGATAGGGAATCCGACAGCCTGCCGTCCATACCCGGCTTCTAACCCGCCTTCTCGCCGGCCGCCAAGGGATAAACCGCATACATCGCCGCAATCCGCCTTTGCAGCACTGCAAGGCTCGAAGCCAGCGGCGACCCTTCGTTAAACAGCTGCAAACTTCGTAACCTGCCGGGCGTTTGTTCGAAAAATGACACGCACCTGCCTGTTCGCGCATTTCGATCCGGGTGGCCGGATCGCGCCCCACGTGCTGCACTACCTCGGGCAGCTGCAGTCCTGCGGCTTCTCGACCCACGTCGCGATGTCGGGCGTGGAGCGGCCGCACGATGCGGATCGCGCGGCGCTGGCGCAGCTCGGCGCCACGCCGCATCCGCGCCCGAACCGGGGGCTCGACTTCGGCGCCTGGCAGGATCTCGTCGCGCGCGGCTGCGCCGACGGAGCCGGAACGATCCTGCTTGCCAACGACAGCGTGTTCGGTCCGCTCCTGCCGCTCCCGCCGATCGTCGCCGACATGGAGGCGGCGGCACCGGACGTCTGGGGCATGGTCGAGTCGCGAGAGGGCGCCTGGCATCTGCAGTCGTGGTTCGTCTGCCTGACCGCACGGGCCTTCGCGGCACCTGCGGTCGCACGCGTGCTGCGCCAGCCGTTCGGAGAGATGGGAAAGGCCGAGATCGTGCTGCACGGCGAGCTCGGGCTGGGGGCTGCGATCAAGACGGAGGGGCTGCGCTGGGCGGCGCGCGCACGACCGCCGGCGCGTCGGCTGCGGCGCCTGGTGCCGGGCAACCCGATGCATCTCGACTTCCTGTCGGTGATGCGCGACGGCAGCGTGCCGTTCGTGAAGGTCGAGCTGCTGCGCGACAACCCGGCTGCCGTGCGCTGGGCCGGAGCCTGGCGGGACGCCGTGGCGGCAAGCCCGATCTTCCCGGCCTCGTGGGTCGACCGGCACCTGGGCGACGGCTCGCCGCACGTGCCGCCCTGCCCGGAGCAGACGCTGAGGATGCGCCTGCTCTACGCCGCCATCACCCGGGACCGTCGGGAGGCGCTACGAACGCTGCTGCGCTGACCCCGGCGGCCTCGCGCAGGAACGCCAGCAGCTCGTCCGCCTGGCCGTCATAGGTGGCGATGGACCGCACGTGGGGATTGGAGAAGCAGTGGAGACGTTCCGGGACCAGAAGGAGCTCGCTGACCGCTTCCAGCAGGCCGTCCACCCGGCCGTCCAGCGGGATCAGCCGGCCGTTCACGCCGTCGACGATCTCCTCCGACTGGCCGCCGCCGTCGGTGGCGATCACCCACACGTGCCGCGCCAGCGCCTCGCGTACGCTGAGGCCGAAGCTTTCCTTCCATTGCGACGGGAACAGCAGCACGTCGATGCGGTCGAAGAACCCGTCCAGCCCGTCCTGGGTGTAGGCCGGGATGACGGTGATGGTGCCCTCCACCGTCCAGGCGGACACGTCGACCGAACGGAAGCCGAGGTTCAGGGTGTTGTCGACCAGCACCAGCTCCCAGTCCGACCGGTCGAGGCGCTCGAACGCGCGGCGTACCAGGTGGTACCCCTTGATCGGCTCGGCGCCGCCGACGAAGCCGAACCGGACCGGCTGGCCCGGGCGGCGCGGCGTCCGCGTCGTCGCAGGCAGGCGGATGCCGTTGCGGTTCACGCGGATCCGCTCCGGCGCGGTGCCGTTGGCGAGGTACAGCCTGCGGTGCGACTCGCTCGGCGACAGCAGCAGGGCGGCGCCGTCGAGGGCGGAGGTCATGATCCGCATGCGCTCGTGGAGGTGGTGCGCGTGCGGCAGGCAGTTCTGGCACACGCGCAGGTCGATCCGGGTCTGGAAGCAGTAGCGGTTGTCGCCGCGCACCATGAACTGGCGGTCGCACAGCCACCAGGCGTCGTGCAGCGTGACCACGTACGGGATGCCGCGCTCCCGGCACAGGCGCAGGATCGAGGCGCCGAAGCCCTGGATCGAGTGCGCGTGCACCACGTCAGGCCGCACGGCGTCGAGCAGGTGGCCGAAGGTGGTCACCATGGACGGGTTGTCGAGCTGCACCACCTGGTCGCTGGCCGCGGACAGGCTGGTTGCGAACACCGGGATGGCGTCCCAGTCATAGCGGAGCAGCGACGGCGGCCGGCCGTCGATGGCGGGACGGGAGGTGAACACGCACAGCTCGACCCCCTCCGTCCGGTCGAGCCGTGCGGCCAGCTCCTGCGCCACCACCGTGGCGCCGCCGAAGCTCTGCGGCGGGAAGAAGATGTTGGCGGACAGCACGCGCAACGCCTTGCGCGGCCCGGGCTCGGGCAGGCCTGCGACCGTCGACAGCTGCTCCCGGGCGATCCGGTCCGGGGCGTAGCGCTCCAGCACGTCGGCCAGCCCCTGCGCGCCCAGCCGCCGGCGCAGCGCCGGGTCGCGGATCAGCCGCTCCAGCGCCTGCTCCCATTCCGTCTCGGTGTCGGCCAGCAGGCCGTTGCGGTCCGGCACGACCACGTCGCGGAAGGTTTCCCGCGGCGAGCACACCGAGGGGATGCCCAGGATCGCCGCCTCCTGGAACTTGATGTTGCTCTTGGCGTCGTTGAACACCGTGTCCTCGAGCGGGGCGATGGCGATGTCGGCCTCCGCCAGCAGGCCGAGATAGGCGCGGTAGTTGGTGCCGGCGATCTCCTCGACCCGGGCGGCGACCGCCTCGAAGCCGCCTGGCAGGGTGAGGTCGCCGACGATGCGCAGCCGCAGGTGCGGGTGGCGCTGCATCAGCGCCAGGATCGCGGGGGCGGCGCAGGCGAAGTCCGCGTCGTGGGTCTTGGTGCCCGAGCCGTAGACGATCGTGACCGAAGCGTCGTCCGGCGCAGGCCGCCGCGCGGCGCGCAGGCCGGACGCCACCTCCAGGGTCTCGTTGTCGAGCGCGTTCTCGACCACGCGCGTTTCCGCCACGCCGGCCGCCTCCATGCAGGCGGCGAGGCTGGCGGTTGAGGCGATGCAGCGGCCGCAGGCGAGCATCGCCACCCGGTAAAGGCCCACGCCCTTCAGCACCTCCCGACGCAGGTTCGGCTCCAGGGTCGCGAGGTTGCTGTTGCGACGGTAGAGCGCCTCGTCGAAGATCAGGTCGTCCACCTCCCACCACGGATCGAGCCCGACCCGCCTGGCCTCATCGATCAGGGACAGCACCGCGGGCTCGCCCGGGACGCGGTAGAAGATCACGGTCGTGCAGAGCTGCAGGGCGGTGGTGACGTGGTCGATCTCGCGCCAGCCCACCACGCGGCAGGACCAGCCGAGCCGCTCGAACAGCTCCTTCTTCTGCCACACCCGGTACTTCGCGCATTGCGGCACGCTGAGCTCGGCCACGATGAGGATCTGCGGCGCCAGCAGGCCGGGGCGTATGGCGGGACGGGACAGGTAGGGATGGACCGCCTGCTCCTGTTGGTCCGGAAGGCCGCGAACGGATCCTGCAGGCCGACGCGGCCGCGGCGGGGCGGGCAGCATCCGCCTGGCCCGACGACGGAGGCCGGGAAGCCCTTCGTTCCGCACGATCCCGGCGAGGTGGGAGGCCGCCTCGGCAAAGCTGTGGCCGGTCGGCAGGCGTCCGGCCGCCAGGGCGCGGGCATAGCGCAACGGCGTGGTCAGCCGCCACGAAACCGAGCGTTCGAGCTGTCCGATGCGGTGGCGGGCGCCGTCGAGCCCGGCCTGCAGCCCGTCGCCGCGCAGGCCCTGCAGCCGGAGGCTGGCCTGCACGCTGTCCAGCAGTGCCCTGGTCGCCGCGAGGTCGCGACGCAGCCGGTCCCGCTCCGCGTCTGCGCCGGCGTCGGGTGTGGCATCGGAGGGGAGCGAAGGCGGGTCCGGGTCCATCACGATCCGTCGGCGGTTGGAAGGACCCATAAAAAAACCGGGCCCTGAGGCCCGGTTTCTTGCACGCGAGGGCGGAACGGGCCAGGGGCCCGCCCGTCCGACGGCCGTATCAGCCGCCGATGATGTGCACGGTGTTGATGTTGGTGACGTTGGCGAAGGTGACGGTGGACTTGTCGCCGAGGGTGATGGTGGTGCTGGCACCGGAGGTCTTGGCGGACGCGACCGCCGCGCTGACCTCGTTGGCGCCGTAGCCGTACAGGGCAACCAGGTTGCCGGTGGCGCTGCCGAAGTCGCTGATGGTGATGTTGGCGGTGCTCATCGTGCCGTTCGCGGCGATGTCGAACACGTTGGCAGCGCCCGAGCCGCCGGTCAGGGTCTGAGCGCCCATGCCGGCCACCAGGGTGTCGGCACCGGTGCCACCGATGATGACCGCGCCGGTCGCCGTGGTGCCGGTGTTGGTCACGAAGCCGGCGAAGCCCTGCGTGCTGCCGGAGCCGTCCAGGGTCTCGTTGCCCGCGCCCGCCACCAGGGTGCCGGCGCCGCTGTAGTGGATGTCGGAGCCGTTCGACCCGAACACCGTGGCCGTGCCGGCGCCGGAGTTGACGGTCGAGCTGCCGGTGGAGCCGATGAACAGCAGGGAGGCGGTGCCGGTCTCGGTGAAGTTGGTGTTCGCGCCGCCGTAGATCGTGCTGTTGCCCGAGGCCGCGATGGTGTCGCTCGTGCCGGCGAACACGGTGGAGGGGCCGCTCAGGTTGTAGTAGCCGTTGGTGCCGCCGCTGATGGAGGCGCTGCCGGTGCCGCCGGAGATGCTGGTGCCGGTGCCGGCGGTGTCGTCGATGCTCAGGGTGCCGGAGCTGCCGTAGATCGTGCTGCTGCTGCCGGTGACGTCGATGGTGGCGGCGCCGGTGCTGGCAAAGACGCGGTCGGTGCCGGACGAGAACACGGTGTCCGCGCCCGCGCCCAGGTAGATCAGGTTGTCACCCGTCCCGGCGGCGATGCTGGTCGCGCCGGAGCCGGCGAAGATGCTGTCGTTGCCGTCGCTGGTCGCAACGGAGTAGGCGCCGGCGCCCGAGTTGATGAACAGGTTGTTGCCGCCGCCGGCGATGAACACGCCGGACTCGGAGCCCGCCAGGTAGACGGCGCCGCCGGTGCCGACCAGCGTGTTCAGGGTGGTCCCGGTCGCCGCCGCGCTGGCGTCGATGAACACCTTGGAGGTGGTGTCGGTGGTGAAGTGGTCGAAGCCCGACGGGTAGGTGTAGAAGCCGCCCGAGGTGGCGACGAACTCGTTGACCGCGGAACCGGGCGAGGTGGTCGGCCCGAAGCTGTCGCCGGACCCGTTGGTGACGCCCAGCGTGCCGTTGGCGGCGGCGGTGTTCACCGCGTTCGCGTAGACCTGCGCCAGGGAGTAGGCCTGACTTCCATTCACGGTGACGGGGATGTGGGTCCCCGCCGACCCGACCACTGTGACTATACCACCTGCCATGATTCCATCTCCTTATCAGCTGACGACAACCCATGCGGGATGCCGTGTCGACCAGCGCGTGCAATTGCAACCTAGCGTTGGATATGCCGCGGTGCAACCAAAAACGCCTTAGGGGTAATGACTTAATCTTGAGTTAGCATTGTCGGTTCTTCTTGATGAACAATTAACGACAGGATAGCGTCTGGCCGGTCCAGAACCGAGAAACACGCTGTAACACCACTAACTGCTGTCCGTTGTCGTGGCCTCGACCGCCGTCTGTCCTTGCAACCGGTGCGATCGTGCCGCCATTGACGACGTGCGACCGCTGCGCCACCCATCCGTCGATGTCCCAGCCCGTCGAGCCGCCTGTTCCAGGCCCCCGCGCAGGCTCGCCGTCCGAAGCGCAGGATGGCGGGCTTGCCGCCCTTCTGGCGCCGTCGCTGGACCCGCTGTTCTCGCGGCCGGTGCGACGGGGCGTCGACAGCGCCTGGTACGGCCACCTGCCCTTCGCCGCCTGGCTGGTGCGCACCCTCAGGCCGGCGCTGCTGGTTGAACTCGGCACCGAAGCCGGGGTTTCCTATGCCGGCTTCTGCGAGTCGGTGCTCTCGTACGGCCTGCCGACGCGCTGCTACGCGGTGGACCGGTGGACCGGCGACGCCGGGGCCGGGGTTCGTGGCGAGGCGGTGCTGGCCGAGCTCAGACCGTTCCACGACACGCGCTACGGCGCCTTTTCCCGCCTGCTCCGCATGGAGTTCGCGGACGCGCTGTCCCGGTTCGAGGACGGCAGCATCGACCTCCTCCATGTGGACGGGCGCCACCGGTTCGAGGACGTGGCCGAGCAGTATGCCGGCTGGGCGCCCAAGCTGTCGCCGCAGGCGGTGGTGCTGTTGCACGGCACCAACCTGCGGGAAGGGGATGGCGGGGTCCGGCGCTGCTGGGCGGGGCTGCGG
>CALMVN010000130.1:0-24310 GCA_937873225.1 uncultured Acetobacteraceae bacterium | reverse complement strand
GTGCTGGCGCCGGGCGCGGTGCCGACGGGCCTGCGGTTCCTGTTCGCGTCCGATGCCGATCCGGGCGCGTCGGCCAGGCTGCGCGACCGGTTCGCCCTGCTGGGCGAGCGCTGGGAGACCGACCACGCGCGGGTGCTCGACGCGCGCGCCGGTGCGGCGCTGTCGCAACGGGCCGGCACTGCCGAGGCGCTGGCAGCCGAGCTGCGCCGGACGGCGTCGGACCTGGCGCGACAGGCTGCCGAGGCGGATGCACACGACCGGGCGCTCGGCGCGCTCGGCCATGCGCATGACCGGCTGCGGGACGAGCTGGCGACCGCCAAGGCGGAACGACATCGCCTGCTCGGCGACGCGGCCGGTCTGCGCGCGGACCGCGACCGGGCGGACGCGGCGTGCGGCCGCCTCGCCGCGGAGCTGGACCGGGCAAGGCATGCGCTCGCCGCCGCCCATGCCGCGGACGCGCAGGCGCGGCGCCTGGCGCATGCCGGGCACGACGGCGCGCTTCGCGAGCTCCTGCGCATGCAGGGGGAGCTGGCCGAGGCGCAGGCGCAGCTGGCGGCAAGCCGGCAGGCGACAACGGACCGCCAGCGGGCGATCGACGCGCTGCACGGTTCCGCGTCCTGGCGCCTGACCCGGCCGCTGCGCAGCCTGGCCGGGCGGCTGCGTCGGCCGTTGCCGGTCCCGCAGCCGCTCCCGCCGGCCGTGCCTCCACGGCCGCTCCCGCCGGTGCTGCCCGCCCCGGAGCCGATCCCCCTGGCCTTTCCGCAGCCCGATCCGCCGCCCGGACCGGACGCCGTGCCGGTGCCGGTGCCAATGCTGGAGCCGGTGCCGGTGCCGGAACGGACGGTTGCGCGTGCCCCGACCGGATGGCGTCCGGTGCGGCGCATCCTGTTCGTCGCCGGCGAGCCGGGAACGCCGGGGGCGACCTACCGCACACGGCGCGCCGCCGTCGCCTGCGCCGCCGCTGGCTACGACACGGAGGTGGTGGACATCGCCGGCGTCGATCCGGACAACCTCCTCGCCGCCGACCTCGTGGTGCTGTGGCGCGCCGGCTGGAGCGGGCATGTCGGGACCATGCTGGAGCTGGCGCACGCCGCCCGCACCCGGGTCGCGTTCGACGTCGACGACCTGATCGTGCAGCCGTCGCTGGCGGTGGCGGAGATCATCGACGGGCTGCGCACCACCTTCGTGTCGGAAGCGGAAGGCCGCTCCTACTTCCAGGCCATGCAGCGCACCCTGACCGGCTGCGACCTGTGCACCACCACCACCGACGAGCTGGCCGCCGGGGTCGGGCTGCTGCACCCGGTCGTGCACGTGATCCCGAACGGCTTCGACGCGGCCGCCGAGCGGGCGTCGCGCTACGCCGTGCGCCTGCGCGGGGAGCGGCCGTCGGACGGGAAGGTGCGCATCGGCTATGCCGGCGGCACGCGGACCCACCAGAAGGATTTCGCCACGATCGCCGTTGCCGTCGCCCGGGTGCTGGAGCAGCGGCCGGACACGGTGCTGGTGCTGTTCCGCGACGGGCGCAGCGGCGAGGGGCTGCTGCTGGTCGAGGAGTTCCCGGAGCTGGTGCCCCTCGCCTCGCGGATCGAGTGGCGCGAGATGGTGCCGCTGGCCGAACTGCCCGGGGAGCTGGCGCGGTTCGACGTTTCGCTCTGCCCGCTGGAACAGGGCAACCCGTTCTGCGAGGCCAAGAGCGAGCTGAAGTACTTCGAGTCGGCGCTGGCCGGGGTGTGCCTGGTCGCCACCCCCACCGGCCCGTTCCGGCGCGCGGTGCGGGACGGGGTCACCGGCTTCCTGCCGGAGGACGCGCCGGCCTGGGAGCAGGTGCTGCTGCGCCTGGTGGACGATCCGGCGCTGCGCGGCCGGGTGGCGCGCGCCGCCCATCACGACTGCCTGTGGCAGTTCGGGCCCAGGCGGCAGGCGGAGCTGTGGTCGCTGCTGCTGCGCGGCCTGGATGGGGGCGCGGACGGCGCGCGCGCCGGCGCGCTGTCGATCGGCCGCGGCGCGTATCGCGGCGCCGGCCTGCCCGAGGTGCCGGACAGCCGCGTGCTGTTCTCCCACGACGCGCTGGGCGAGGCCCGCGTCACCGTCGGCATGACCTCCTACAACTACGAGGCGCATCTCGAGGAGGCGCTCCGGTCGGTGCTGGACCAGACGGTGGAGCCCCTCGACCTGGTGGTGGTCGACGACGGCTCCCGCGACGGCTCGGTGGCGCTGCTGCTGGACTGGGCGGCGCGCAACCGGCTGCGCTTCAACCGGCTGCGCATCCTGGAGACGGTGGGCAATGCCGGGCTCGGCGGGGCGCGCAACGTGGTGTTCGACCAGGCGGAAACGCCCTGGATCACCGTGCTCGACTCCGACAACCGGCTGGCGCCGGAGGCGTGCGAACGGATGCTGGCGGCGCTCGACGCGGAGCCGCTGGCCGCGTTCGCCTATCCACGCATCCGCCAGTTCGGCGGCGGCGACGCGGTGATGGGCGCCGACCCGTTCGACCCGGCGCATCTCAGGTCGGGCAACTACGTCGATGCCATGGCGACGGTCGCGAAATGGGCCTGGGCGGCCGCCGGCGGCTACTACGTGCGTCGCGACGCGATGGGCTGGGAGGATTTCAGCCTGTGGTGCCGCCTGGTCGAGCTCGGCCAGTTCGGGATCCCGGTGGCCGAGGAGCTGGCGTTCTACCGGGTGCATCCGGGCTCGATGGTGAACGCCATCACCGAGCAGGACGGGAACAAGCGCCGGATGGTGGAACTGGTCGAGGCGCGCCATCCCTGGCTCAGGCTGCGCATGCGCGCCACCCGGAAGCGGCCCTGACCGCGACGGTCGACGTGCGCTGCCTGGTGCTGGGCGCCGGCGGCTTCATCGGCACCAACCTGTGCCTGGCGCTCGGCGCGCGCGGCCTGCCGGTCACCGGGTTCGGACGCGCGGCGGCACCGCCTCCGGCGCTGGCCCGGGTCGACGGGCTGGACTGGCGGTGCGGGAACGTCGAGCGCCTCCCCGACCCGGACGCGCTGGTGGCCGGGCACAGCCACCTGTTCGACCTGATCGGCGCCGGGCTGCCGAACAGCTCCAACGACAACCCGGCGCAGATCGTCGCCGACGGCATGCCGCCGCGGATCCGGCTGCTGGACGCGTGCCGCCGGCAGGGGGTGCGGCGGATCGTGTTCGCCTCCTCAGGCGGCACCGTCTACGGCCCGGGAACGGCTGCCCCGATCCCGGAGACCGCGGCCACCGACCCGATCTCGGCCTACGGCATCGGCAAGCTGGCGGCCGAGAAGTACCTGGCGCTCTACCACCACCTGTACGGGCTGGACTACCGCGTGCTCCGGATCGCCAACGCCTACGGGCCGCACCAGCATCCGTTGCGCGAGCAGGGGCTGGTGGCGTCGGTGCTGCACCGGCTGCTGACCGACACGCCGATCCCGGTCTGGGGCGACGGCTCGGTGGTGCGCGACTACGTGCACATCGGGGACGTGGTCTCGGCGATGCTGGCGGTCGCGTTCGGGGAGGACGGGCCCCCGAGGCTGTTCAACGTCGGCAGCGGCGTCGGCCGCAGCGTGCGGTCGGTGATCGCCGACGCGGCGCGGGTCGCCGGCCGCCCGGCCCGTATCGTGGCCATGCCGGGGCGCAGCGCGGACGTGGCGGTCAACGTCCTCGACAGCCTCCGCCTGCGGCAGCGGACCGGCTGGTCGCCTTCGGTGGGCTGGGAGGCGGGGCTGGCGGACACGGCGGACTGGCTGCGTCGGGCCCTGATCAAATCCTGACGGGCCGGCCCGCGTTCCGGTGGCATCAGGCCTGGAAACCGCACGATGCACCTGAACGCCGTCACCGTGGTCAGCCTGTTCGCCGCCACCTTGTCGATGGTGAGCTACGTGCCGCAGGCCTGGGCCATCATCCGCTCGCGCAGCACCGACGGCATCTCGCTCAAGATGTACCTGATCACCGTGACCGGCTTCGTCGCCTGGCTGGTCTACGGCATCCTGCTCGGGCAATGGGCGATCATCGTGCAGAACGTGATCTGCCTGTGCCTGTCCGCCTTCATCCTGACCATGAAGCTGCTGCCGCAACGCGACAAGGAGAAGGTGGCGAAGGCCCTCGACCCGACCGCCGGGAGCGGCGGGTGAAGCGCGTCCAGGACTAAGGCCGCCTTGCCTCGTCCGACGGCACGTTGGCGCGCAGCTCGTCCAGCCAGGCGCGGGCGCTGCCGTCCGACGGCGCGCGCCAGTCGCCGCGCGGCGACAGCGAGCCGCCGGTGGACACCTTGGGGCCGTTCGGCACCGCCGAGCGCTTGAACTGGCTGAAGGCGAAGAAGCGCTGGAGGAACACCTCCATCCAGTGCCGTATCTCGGCCAGCCCGTACTCGACGCGCCGCTCCTCCGGGAAGCCGGGCGGCCAGTCCCCGCGGTCGGCATCCTCCCATGCGCGCAAGGCCAGGAACGCCACCTTGGACGGGCGGAAGCCGTAGCGCAGCAGGTAGAACAGGGAGAAGTCCTGCAGCGCGTAGGGGCCGATCTTGGACTCGGTGCTTTGCAGCGCCCGGTCCGCCCCGGGCGGGACCAGCTCCGGCGAGATCTCGGTGTCCAGGATCAGCTGCAGCGTGTCGAGCACCGCCGGCTCGAACGGTTTGGCCGCGATCACCCAGCGGATCAGGTGCTGGATCAGGGTCTTGGGCAGGCCGGCGTTGACGTTGTAGTGCGACATGTGGTCACCGACGCCATAGGTGCACCAGCCGAGCCCGAGCTCGCTCAGGTCGCCGGTGCCGACCACGATGCCGTCATGCTGGTTGGCCAGCCGGAACAGGTAGTCGGTGCGCAGGCCCGCCTGCACGTTCTCGAAGGTGACGTCGTACACCGGCTCGCCGCGTCCGGCGGGGTGGCCCATCTGCTGCAGCATCAGCGTCGCCGAGGGGCGGATGTCGAGCGTGTCGGCGGTCACGCCGAGTGCGGCCATCAGCGCCAGGGCGTTGGTCCGGGTGGCGTCGCCGGTGCCGAAGCCCGGCATGGTGTAGGCGCGGATCGCCGTGCGGCCCAGCCCGAGCCGGTCCGCCGCGCGGGCGGCGACGATCAGCGCCTGGGTCGAGTCCAGGCCGCCCGACACGCCGATCACCACCGTGCGGCAGTTGATCGCGCGCATCCGCTGCATCAGCGCCGAGACCTGGATGTTGTAGGCCTCGAAGCAGTCCTGCTGGAGCCGGGCCGGGTCGGACGGCACGAACGGGAACCGTTCCAGCGGCCGGCGCAGGCCGTGGTCGCCGTCCGGCGGCGCCAGCGCGAGCCCGATCCGGCGATACCCGGCCCCGCCAGGCTGGGCGGCACGGTTGGCGTCGAACGTGTTCATCCGCGCCCGCTCCTGGCGCAGCAGGTCGAGGTCGACGTCGGCGGCCAGCACCCGCGGCCCGGACGGGAAGCGCTCGGACTCCGCCAGCGGCGCGCCGGCCTCGAAGATCGACACCTGCCCGTCCCAGGCGACGTCGTTGGTGGACTCTCCCTCGCCGGCGGCGGCGTAGAGATACGCGCACAGCGCACGCGCCGACTGCCCCTGGCACAGCAGGCGACGGGTTTCCGCCTTGCCGATGACGATGTTGCTGGCCGACAGGTTGGCGATCACCGTGGCGCCGGCCAGCGCCGCCCGCGTGCTCGGCGGCAGCGGCACCCAGAGATCCTCGCAGATCTCGACCCCCAGCACGAAGCCCGGCAGGTCGGACGCCTCGAACAGCAGGTCGGTGCCAAACGGGGCGGAGGCGCCCGCCACCCGGATGGTTTCGCCGGCCCGCCCGGCGCCGGGCGCGAACTGCCGCACCTCGTAGAACTCGCGGTAGTTCGGCAGGTAGGACTTGGGCACCACCCCCAGGATCCGGCCGCGATGCAGCGCCACCGCGCAGTTGAACAGCGCGCCCTCGTGACGCAGCGGGGCGCCCACCAGCAGCACCGGCAGCAGCAACCGGCTCCGCTCGACCAGCAGCGACAGGCCCTGCTCGACCGCGTCCAGCAGCGCGTCCTGCAGGCGCAGGTCGTCGATCGCGTAGCCGGACAGCCCGAGTTCGGGAAACACCGCCAGCACCGCCCCCTGCAGCGCGGCTTCTGCGGCCAGGGCCGCAGTGGCCTCGGCGTTGCGCAGCGGGTCGGCCAGCGCCACCGGCAGGGTGCAGGCGGCGACGCGGGCGAAGCCGTGGCGGTAGAGCGAGCGGAACTCCGGCACCGACGACTCCTGCCCGGACGGGGGATGCTGTGATGGGACGGCAAGGCGGCGGAAGGCAAGCCGGCAGGCGGCCGGACGACCCTCCGCGTCGGGCTCAGCCTGCCCTGGGGGATCCGGCCTGCGGCGTGTGGTCGGAGCCGGCATCCTCGTCGAGGTCGGCCACGACCTCGCTGGCGGCGGTCGGGTCGATCGCCTGCGCCTTGTCGATCAGCTTCTCCGCCTCGCGGGGCTTGTCCTCGGCATACTTGCCGAGGGCGTCCTCCACCAGATCCCGCGCCTTGTCGTGTTCCTGTCCGCTCGGTTTGTCGGCCATGGACGCTCTCCTGTTGCCAACAGCAACGAAGGCGGGACGAGGGCGCGGGTTGCAGCCGGTCGGGTTTCCGGCCGCCGGGCCCGCCGCTTCATCCCCTGGCGGCGCACGGTTAGCGCCGATGTGAGGGCCGGGGGATCTGGTGCCGGAGAGCCAAGCGTGTAACTTGTGCGACGAATGATGCGTCCCGTCTCAATCATAGGCGCCGGTCCCGGCGGCCTTGCAGCGGCGATGCTGCTCTCCCATGCCGGTGCCGACGTCACCGTGTTCGAACGGCACGAGGCCGTCGGCGGGCGGTCCGGCACCATCGAGGCGTCCACCGAGCGCGGCCGGTTCCACTTCGACATCGGCCCCACCTTCTTCCTGTATCCCCGGGTGCTGGCGGACATCTTCGCCACCTGCGGGCGCCGGCTGGAGGACGCGGTCGAGCTGATCCGGCTCGACACCCACTATGACGTGATCTTCGAGAACCAGGGGCGGATCACCGCCAGCAGCGACGTGCCCCGGCTGCAGCGCTCGGTGGCCGAGCTGTGCCCCGAGGACGCGGCGATGATCCCGGCCTTCCTCGCCGACAGCCGGGCCAAGCTGGCGGCGTTCCGGCCGGTGCTGGAGTCCCCGTTCAACGGGTTGTCCGACCTGCTGAAGCCCGACGTGCTGCGCGCGCTTCGGCTGCTCCGCCCGCTGTCCTCGGTGGACGACGACCTCAAGCGCTGGTTCAAGGACCCGCGGGTGCGGCTCGGCTTCTCGTTCCAGAGCAAGTACCTGGGCATGTCGCCGTACCGCTGCCCGAGCCTGTTCACCATCCTCGCCTTCATGGAGTACGAGTTCGGCATCTTCCATCCGCGCGGCGGCCATGGTGCCGTGATGCGGGCGATGGCGGACGCGGCACGGCAGATGGGTGCCAAGTTCCGGCTCGGCGAGCCGGTGCGCGAGATCCTGTTCGAGGGCAGGCGCGCGGTCGGCGTGAGAACCGACGCCGGCAGCACGCGCGCCGACGCGGTGGTGGTGAACGCCGACTTCCTCCATGCGATGTCCAACCTGGTGCCGGCGCCCAAGCGGCGGCGCTGGACCACGAAGCGGATCAGCAAGGCCAAGCTGTCCTGCTCCACCTTCATGCTCTATCTCGGCATCGAGGGGCGCATCGACGGGCTGGCGCACCACACCATCTACCTGTCGGAGGACTACCGGCAGACGCTGCAGGACGTGGAGGAAGGCCGGGTGCCGCCGGAGGAGCCCTGCTTCTACATCCAGAACGCCTGCGTCACCGATCCGGCGCTGGCGCCCCCGAACCATTCCACGCTCTACGTGCTGGTGCCGGTCGGGCACGAGCGCGGCGCGATCGACTGGACCGAGGCGGCGCCGCGCTACCGCAAGCTGATCCTCCAGCGCCTGGCACGCGCCGGGCTGCCGGACATCGAGTCCCGGATCGTGTTCGAGAAGGTGATGACGCCCACGGACTGGACGCGCGACCTGTCGGTGCACCAGGGTGCCGTGTTCAACCTGGCGCACAACCTCGGGCAGATGCTGAACTTCCGGCCGCACAACCGGTTCGAGGACGCCGACGGGATGTACCTGGTCGGCGGCGGCACCCATCCCGGCAGCGGCCTGCCGGTGATCTTCGAGGGGGCCCGGATCAGCGCCAGGCTGCTGGCGGACGAGCTCGGGCTGGCCCCGGTCGCCACGACGATGGAATGGACCGGAACGCCCGGCGCCCCGAGACAGGGGCTGGAGCAGACCGTGCTCGGAGGAGAGGTGGCGTGATCGACCCCATTGGCGTCATCGGCTCCGGGCTGGGCGGGCTCGCCGCCGCCTGCACCCTGGCCGCGCGCGGCCACAAGGTGGTCCTGTTCGAGAAGAACGACTGGCTCGGCGGCAAGGCGGCGCTGCACGAGGATTCCGGCTACCGCTTCGACATGGGGCCGACCATCCTCACCGTGCCGTCGGTGCTGGCGCGGATCTTCTCCGAGGCGGGGGAGACCATGGCTGACAGCCTCGACCTGCGGCGCATCGACCCGCAATGGCGCTGCTTCTTCGACGACGGCGCGGTGCTCGACCTCGACGAGGACGTGACCGCGATGGCGCTGCGGCTGCGCGGCTTCTCGGGGGCGGGCGAGAGCAGCACCGAACAGGGCTATCGCGACTTCCTCGCCATGAGCGAGAAGCTGCACGAGGTGAGTGCGAAGTTCTTCTTCTGGAAGTCGGTCGAGGATCTCGGCGACACCATGGACATGAAGAAGAACATGGACCTGGACACCCTGCGCGACGTGCTGAGCCTGCGCATGGGCTCCACGGTGGCGCGGCAGATACGCAAGCGCATCGGCGACGAGCGGGTGTCGCAGATGCTGGACCATTTCGTGCAGTATGTCGGCTCCTCGCCCTATCTGGCGCCGGCGGTGCTGTGCTCGATCGCGCACATGCAGACCCAGGAAGGGGTGTGGTACCCGATCGGCGGCACCCGCGCGGTGCCCGAGGCGCTGACGGCGCTGGCCGAGCGGCTGGGGGTGGACATACGCACGAGCACCGGGATCAGCCGCATCACCCAGGAGAATGGCCGCGCCAGCGGCGTGGTGACGGAGGCGGGCGAGGCGGTGCCGCTGTCGGCGGTGGTGTCCAACATGGACAGCGTGCGCACCTACCGCGAGCTGGTGGGCGGCCTGCCGCAGAAGAGCTTCTCCCGTCGCTGGAAGCGCGAGCCGGCCTGTTCCGGGGTGGTGCTGTATCTCGGCCTGGACCGCGCCTACGACCACCTGCTGCACCACGACTTCGTGTTCTCCCGCGACCCGGAGGAGGAGTTCGACTTCATCTACAGGAAGGGCGAGCCGGCGCCGGACCCGACCTGCTACATCGCCGCCCCCGCCCGCACCGAGCCGGGCGTCGCCCCGCCCGGCGGCGAGGCGCTCTACGTGCTGGTGCACACGCCCTATCTCAGGCCGCACCACGACTGGACCGCGATGCTGCCCGGATACCGCCGCGTGATCCTGGACAAGCTCGCCCGCACCGCAGGGCTGAAGGACCTCGAGTCCCGCATCCGGGTCGAGCGCGTGCTGACGCCGGCCGACATCCACGAGCGCTACCGGGTGCTGGACGGGGCGATCTACGGCCTGGCCAGCCATGGCCGCTTCATGGGGGCGTTCAAGCCGGGCAACCGGTCGCGCGACCTGCCCGGGCTCTATCTCGCCGGGGGTGCCGCGCATCCCGGGCCCGGGATGCCGATGGTGATGATGTCGGGCTGGATCGCCGCGGACAGCCTGGATGGGGACGTCCGGCGCAACTCGGTGGAGCCGAGGCTCAGCGCCTGAGCGTGGCCGACCCGGTCGCGCTTCGCTCGGAACCGCTGTTCCGGCTGTTCGCGTTCTACCTGCGCTGGTGGGCCGGGCGCCGGTTCCGCGCCATCCGGCTGTCCGGGCTCGATACCGACACGCTGCCGCGCGACCGGCCGATCATCGTGTTCGGCAACCACCCGTCGTGGTGGGACCCGGCGACCTACATCCTGCTGGCCGACCTGCGGTTCCGCGGGCGGCCCGGGTATGGGCCGATGGACCAGGAGTCGCTCGGCCGCTACGGCTTCATGGCCCGGCTCGGCATCTTCGGCATCGACCTGCACAGCGCGGTCGGCGCGCGCCGCTTCCTGTCGGTGGCCCGCCGGGTGCTGGCCGAGTGCCGCGGCCCCGGCGGCCGGGCGGTGCTGTGGGTGACGGCGGAGGGCGCCTTCACCGACCCGCGCCTGCGCCCGGTGCGGCTGCGGCCCGGCATCGCCCACCTCGCGGCGCTGACGCCGGACGCGCTGCTGGTGCCGCTGGCGATCGAGTACGTGTTCTGGAACGAGTCCCGCCCGGAGCTGCTGCTGCGCTTCGGCACGCCGATCGAGGCCGACCGGACGGTGCGCGCCGCCGAGTGGACCCCACGGCTGGAACAGGCGCTGACCGCGACCATGGACGCGCTGGCGGCGGACTCGCAGGCGCGCGACCCGCTGCGCTTCACCCGGCTGGTGCGCGGCCGTGTCGGGGTGGGCGGAGTCTACGACGGGTGGCGCCGGCTTCGGGCGCTGCTGTCCGGACGGCGCTTCGTCGCGGCGCACGGCGAGGAAGCTTGACGGGCCGGGACGCATGAGCCGGACGGCGCGGATCGCCGGATGGACCGCGTTCGGCCTGTCCGCGGTTCCGCTCGCGGTGGCGGTCGCCAACCTGCGCCTGCTGCGGGCACCCCGTCCGGCCGCCGGCCGCCCCGCGGTGTCCGTGCTGATCCCGGCCCGCAACGAGGCCGCCAACATCGCCGACGCGGTCGCCTGCGCGCTCGGGAACCGGGATGTCGAGCTGGAGCTGCTGGTGCTCGACGACGGCTCGACCGATGCCACCGCACCGATCCTGGCCGCGATCGCCGACCCGCGCCTGCGGGTGATCGCGGGCGACGGCGTGCTGCCGCCCGGCTGGTCGGGCAAGCAGTACGCCTGCGCGCGCCTGGGCCGCGCGGCGCACCACGAGATCCTGGTGTTCGTGGATGCGGACGTGCGCCTCCTGCCGGACGCGCTGTCGCGGCTCGCCGGCGCCCTGGAAGCGGATCCCGGGCTGGGCCTCGCCAGCGGCGTGCCGCGCCAGATCACGGGCACCTGGTCGGAACGGCTGCTGCTGCCGCTGATCCACCTGCTGCTGCTGGGCTACCGGCCGATCTGGCTCGACCGCGGCCGGACCGGGCCGGGCTTCGCCGCCGGGTGCGGCCAGCTGTTCGTCGCGCGGCGCGACGCGTACCGCGCCATGGGCGGCCACGACGCGATCCGCGCCTCGCTGCATGACGGGCTCACCCTGCCGCGCGCGTTCCGGCGCGCCGGGTACCAGACCGCGCTGTTCGACGCGACCGGACTGGCCACCTGCCGGATGTACGGCAACGCCCACGACCTGTGGGAAGGTCTCGGCAAGAATGCCGTCGAGGGGATGGCGACCCCGCGCGCGCTGCCGGTCTGGACCGTGCTTCTGGGCGGGGGACACGTGCTGCCCCTGCTTCTGGCGCTGCGTGCCCCGCGCCGGCCGGCGCTGGCGGCGCGCGGCTGCGGGCTGGCGCTTCGCCTGCTTCTGGCGATGCGGTTCCGGCAGGACCTGCCCGGGGCGGTCCTGCATCCCGTGGGCGTGCTGCTGCTGCTGCTGCGCCAATGGACGGCCCTGCTCGGCGCCAAGGCCGGACGGCCGAAAAGCTGGCGTGGCCGCACCTATCCCGCGGATGCCGGGACGTCGCCATGAGTCGCCGCCTTCTGGCCGCCTTGCTCCTGCTGATGCCCGCCTGCGCGACCGGAGCGCGGGCGATGAGCCTGACCGTCACCGTCGCCGGGCTGCACGACGCGCGCGGCCATGTGCGGATCGGCGTGTGCGAGCGCGCCGAGTTCCTCGGCGAGCGCTGTGCCTATCACGCCGTGGTGCCGTCGCAGCCCGGCAGCGTGACCGCCACCATCTCCGGCATACGGCCCGGAATTTACGCGGTGGCCGCCTACCAGGACTCCACCGATGCCGGCCACCTCAGGCGCAGCTTCCTGGGCATCCCGGAGGACGGGATCGGCTTCTCCCGCAACCCGCCGCTCGGCCTGGGCGGGTTGCCGTTCGACCGCTGCGCGCTGAGCCTCGGCACGCAGGACGCCGCGATCGCGGTGACGCTGCGCTTCTTCTGAGGCGGGCGAAAACCGCAAAGGTTGCCGTCGGCCTTCTTCTTCATGATGATGCGTCCCCGGGTCACGGGGTTGAGGAACGAGACGGCATGGCGGAGCGGGTTCTGGTCACCGGGGGCGCTGGCTTCATCGGGCGGCACGTGGTGCGGGCGCTGCTGGCGCGCGGCGACCGGGTGCGTGTCTATGACAGCCTGATCGAGCAGGTGCATCCGCTGGGCGCCACCTCCGAATCGGTGCCCGACGACGTCGAGCTGGTGCAGGCAGACATACGCGACACCGCCCGGCTGACCGCGGCGCTCGACGGCGTCGACAAGGTGGTCCACCTGGCCGCCGATGTCGGCGTCGGCCAGAGCATGTACCTGATCGAGCGCTACGTCGGCGTGAACGACCTCGGCACCGCCTGCCTGTGCCAGGCGCTGATCGACCATCCGGTGCAGCGTGTGGTGGTCGCCTCCTCCATGTCGGTCTACGGCGAGGGGCTGTACACCGCCACCGACGGCACGGTGATGCAGGACGTGATGCGGCCGGTGCGCCAGGAGGGAACCGGCTGGGACCCGCTCGGGCCGGACGGCCTGCCGCTGCGGCCGGCGCCCACGCCGGAATGGAAGCAGACCCGCCTCGCCTCGGTCTACGCCATCACCAAGTACATGCAGGAGCGGATGATCCTGTGCGCCCCGCCGGCCTACGGCATCGAGGGCGTGGCGTTGCGGCTGTTCAACGTGTACGGCCCCGGCCAGGCGCTGTCCAACCCCTACACCGGCGTGCTGGCGATCTTCGCCTCGCGCCTGCTGCACCGCGAGCGGCCGCTGGTGTTCGAGGACGGCGAGCAACGGCGCGACTTCGTCCATGTGGACGACGTGGTGCAGGCGTTCCTGCTGGCGCTCGACCATCCGGCGGCGGCGAACCGGGTGTTCAACATCGGCTCGGGCCGCGACGTGTCGATCGCCGAGGTGGCGCGGGAAGCCGCGGCGGCGATGGACCTTCCCCACCTCCAGCCGGAGTTCGTCGGCAAGGCGCGCTCCGGCGACATACGGCACTGCTTCTCCGACATCACCCTGGCGCGCGAGACGCTCGGCTTCTCGCCCACCCGCACCTTCGACAACGCCCTGCCCGAGCAGATGGAGTGGGTGCGGCGGCAGCAGGCCACCGACCGGGTGCAGGAAGCCAGGCTGGAGCTGGAAGCGCGCGGGCTGGTCGCGTGACAACGGATCCCGACCGGCCGGCCATCGCCCCGGCTCCGATCCAGGCGCGCAACGGCCCGCTCGGCCTGGTGGAATGGTTCCATCCCGGCGAGCACGCGCGGGTGGAGTGGAGCCTGGAGCGGCTGCGGGCACTCGGCATCTCCCGGCTGCGCACCCACATCTCCTGGGCCGAGTACGTGGCCGAGGGCGGGACGGACTGGTACGACTGGCTCCTGCCGCGTCTGGCCGGCGAGGTCGAGCTGCTGCCCTGCGTGCACTTCACGCCGCCCAGCCTGTCGCGCACCGGGCGCGCCAACGGCCCGCCGGTCGTGCTGAAGGCCTATGCCGACTTCGTCGACCACCTGATCACCCGGTATCGCGGCCGGTTCGACACCGTTGAGATCTGGAACGAGCCGAACAACCAGCTGGACTGGGACTGGCACGAGGACCAGGACTGGCTGCTGTTCTCCGAGATGGCCGGCAACGCCGCGCACTGGATCCGCGCCCGCGGCCTCAAGGCGCTGCTGGGCGGCCCGTCCCCGGTCGACCTGAACTGGCTGCGGCTGATGGGCGAGCGCGGCCTGCTCGGCACCCTGGACGCGGTCGGGCTGCACGGCTTCCCCGGCACCTGGGACTCCGAGGCGCGCTCCTGGCGCGGCTGGGAGGCGCTGATCGACGGCGTGCGCGACACCGTGCACGCCTTCAACCCCCGGCTCGAACTCTGGATCACCGAGGCCGGCTATTCCACCTGGCGGCGGGATCCGTTCGCCCAGCTCGGCCACTTCAACGACGTGCTCGACCTCCCCGTGGAGCGCGTCTACTGGTACGGGCTGCAGGACGTGGGCACCGACGTCGCGGTGCAGGAAGGGCTGCACTTCGACGAGCGTCAGTATCATTTCGGCCTGCACGACGAGACGAGGCAGCCAAAGCTGCTGGGCCGGCTGCTGGCCTCCGGCGGCGTTCCCGCGGTGCGCGCGGTGCTGGACGCGGGCCTGCCGCGCCCTGCCCTGGCCGGCGCCCGCCCGGCGCTGGTGACCGGCGGCGCCGGGTTCATCGGCTCCAACCTGGCCGACCGGCTGGCCCGGAACGGCGAGGAGGTGCTGGTGCTGGACAGCCTGGCCCGTCCGGGGGTCGAGGAGAACCTTCATTGGCTGCGACGCCGCCATCGCGGCCGGCTGTCGGTGGCGATCGCCGACCTGCGCGACGAGGCGGCGGTCGCCGACGCGGCCCGCGACGCGTCCAGCGTGTTCCACCTCGCCGGCCAGGTCGCGGTCACCACCTCGCTGGTCGACCCGCTCGGCGACTTCGACGTCAACCTGCGCGGCACGGTGAACCTGCTGGAAGCGCTGCGCCGCCGCGCCGCGCGCCCCGGCGCGGAGCCGGTGCCGCTGGTGTTCGCCTCCACCAACAAGGTGTACGGCGACCTCGCCGACATACGCCTGTCGCACAACGAGGACGCCTACCTGCCGATCGACCCGGAGCTGCGCGCGCACGGCATCGGCGAGGCGCGTCCGCTCTCGTTCCACACCCCCTACGGCTGCTCCAAGGGCGCCGCCGACCAGTACGTGCTCGACTACGCGCGCTCGTTCGGCCTGCCCATGGTTGTGCTGCGCATGAGCTGCATCTACGGCCCGCGCCAGCTCGGCACCGAGGACCAGGGCTGGCTCGCGCACTTCCTGCTGTCCGCCCTGCAGGACCGGCCGCTCAGCCTGTACGGCGACGGCCGCCAGGTGCGCGACGCGCTGGAGGTGGGCGACGCGGTGTCGGCCTACCTCGCCGCCCGCGACCAGGCGCCGGCGGTGAAGGGGGAAGCGTTCAACCTGGGCGGCGGCCCGGACAACGCCATCACCCTGCTGATGCTGATCGAGGAGATCGAGCGCCTGACTGGGCGGCGGGTGCAGCGGGAGTTCCATCCGTGGCGCACCGGCGACCAGCGCTACTTCGTCGCCGACACGCGCCGGGCGCGCGAGGTGCTGGGGCTCCCGCACCCGCTCGGCTGGCGAGAGGGGGTGGCGCGGCTGAAGCGCTGGATCGAGACGGAACGGCCGCATCTGGTCAACCGTCCGGGCCTGGTGGAGGCCGGCACGGCGCCGGTGCTGGGAGGAGCCGCATGAAGGTCGCCCTGCTGAACCCGCCCTGGAGCTTCGAGCACAGCATCTATTTCGGCTGCCGCGCGCCGCACCTGCCGATCGAGCTGGGCGCCAGCCAGGTGCTGCTTGAACGCGCCGGCCACGACACGCTGCTGCACGACGGGCTGCTGGACGGGCTCGACATCCTTGCCATGGCGGCCGCCTGCGCCGCCTTCCGCCCGGACATGGTCGTGGTCACCACCGCGCCCACCTACCTGTTCTGGCGCTGCGCCCAGCCGGAGCTGCGCATCCCCCGCCTGCTGCTCGACGCGCTGCGCGACGCCTGCCCGGACGCCCGGCTGGTGGCGGTCGGACCGCACGGCTCGGCCACGCCGGAGGCGGCCCTGCGCAAGCTCGGCGCCGACGTGGTGGTGCGCGGCGAGTGCGAGGAGGTGGTGCTGGCGCTGGCCGAGGGCGGCATGCCCGGCACGGTCCCGGGCACCGCGGTCCTGCGCCCGGACGGCAGCCTGCTCGCCAATGGCGGCCCGCAGGCGACCCGCTTTACCGACCTGCCGGCGCTGCGCTGGCCCGATCGCTGGATCGCGCGCCACGCCCACCACCACCACCGCTATGACCAGCCGCATCCCGGCTCCGGCCACGACCTGCCGGGAGCCGAAGTCGAGGCATCGCGCGGCTGCCCGTATTCCTGCTCGTTCTGCGCCAAGATCGACTTCCGCGACGGCTACCGCCGGCGGGCGCTGGAACCGCTGCTGGAGGAGATCGACGCGCTCCGGGCGCAGGGCGTCGGCTACCTGTACTTCATCGACGAGATCTTCCTGCCCAACCGGCCGCTGCTGGAGGCGCTGGTCGGGCGCGGCCTGAAGTTCGGGGTGCAGACCCGGATCGACCTGTGGAAGCCGGACATGCTGGCGCTGCTGGGAGCGGCCGGCTGCGTGTCGATCGAGGCCGGGGTGGAAAGCCTGACCGTGGAGGGGCGCGCGGAGCTGGACAAGAACTGCAAGCTGTCCACCGACGAGCTGGCCGACCGGCTGATCCTGGCGAAGCGGCACGTCGCCTTCGTGCAGGCCAACCTGATCCAGGTCAGCGGCGACGACCCGGCGCTGGTCGCCGCGTGGCGGGAACGGCTGCAGGCGGCGGGGGTGTGGGCCAACGACCCGGTGCCGCTGTATCCGTATCCGAGCTCGCCGGACTACCGGAAGCTGTTCGGAGCGCCTGACGACCAGGCCTGGGAACGGGCGCACGCGCACTATCTCGGCCTGTTCGAGCGCCTGTCCGACATCCAGGACGACGCGCCGCTGCCGCTCGGCGCGCTGGAATCCGTCTGCTGCGTTCGCTGACGCCGTTGCGCATCCTCCTCACGACCGACGCCGTGGGCGGCGTCTGGCGCTACAGCCTGGGCCTGGCACGGGAGTGGGCTGCGGACGGGATCGCGGTGGAGCTGGCGGTGCTGGGGCCGGACCCGGAGCCGGCGCAGGTGCGGGAAGCCGAGGCGATCCCCGGCCTCGTGCTGCACCGGACCGGGCTCGACCTCGACTGGACCGCCGCCGATCCCGACGCGCTGGAACGCAGCGCCACCGGCCTCGCCGCCCTGGCGCGACGGTGCTGCGTGGACTCGGTGCACCTGCATGCCCCTGCCCTGCTCGGGCGCGACGCGCGCTGGCCGGCGCCGGTGGTGGCGGTGCTGCATTCCTGCCTGCTCACCTGGTGGCGGGCGATCCGTTCCGGGCCGCCTCCGGACGGGTTCGCCTGGCGGATCGAGGCCGCCGGCCGGGGCATCGAGCGGGCCGACCAGGTGGTGGCGCCGAGCCGGGCGTTCCGCGACGCCGTTCGCGACGCCTACCGCACCGGACGGGAGGTCGTGGCGATCCACAACGGCCGCACGCCTTTGCCGATGTCGGACGCGCCGGTTGCCGAGCGTCCGCATGCGGTGCTCTCCGCCGGCCGGTTCTGGGACGAGGCCAAGGACGCGGCCACCCTCGATGCCGCCGCCGCCCTGCTGGACGCGCCGGTGCGGGCGGCGGGCAGCTTCCGCGCTCCGGACGGCGGGACCATCGGGACGCGGGCGCTGCACCGGCTCGGCAGCCTGGACGAGCATGGCCTGGCGGACGCGTTCGGGGCGGCGCGGGTGTTCGTCTCGACCGCGCGCTACGAGCCGTTCGGACTGGCGGTGCTGGAAGCGGCACAGGCGGGGCTGGCGCTGGTGCTGTCCGACATTCCGACCTTTCGCGAGCTGTGGGACGGCGCCGCCACGTTCGTCTAGCCCGGCGACGCAGCCGGGTTCGCCGCAGCCATGATGCGCGCGCTGGACGATCCGGCGCCGCTGGCCGAGGCCGCGCAGAGCCGTGCCGCGCGTTATTCAACCGTTGCCATGGCCGCGGCGACGCGCGCGCTGCATCCGTCCGACGCGGCCAGCCGAAGGATCGCCTGAACCGTGCAGGTCGTCGCGTTCACCCATTCCCTGTCGTCCTGCTGGAACCACGGCAACGCCCATTTCCTGCGCGGCGTGCTGCGCGAGCTGCAGGCGATGGGGCACGCGGTCCGGGCCTGGGAGCCGGAAGGGTCGTGGAGCCGGCAGAACCTGCTCGCGGACGGCGGCGAAGCCGGGCTCGCGGTGTTCGCCGCGCATTATCCGGAGCTCCAGGCCAGGTTCTATCCGCCGGACGCGCCCGACCTCGACGCCATGCTGGACGGCGCCGACCTGGTGCTGGTGCATGAATGGAACCCGCCGGCGCTGGTGGCGGCGATCGGCCGCAGGCGGGCGCAGGGCGGCCGGTTCCTGCTGCTGTTCCACGACACCCACCACCGCGCCGTCAGCGACCCGGCAGCGATCCGGCACTTCGACCTGTCCGGCTACGACGGCGTGCTCGCCTTCGGCGCCACCCTGGCACGCGTGTACGAGAATTGGGGCTGGTCCGGCCGGGTGTTCGTCTGGCACGAGGCTGCCGACCTGCGCCGCTTCGCCCCGCCGGCGGACCCCGTGCCACGCGACGGCGCGGTCTGGATCGGCAACTGGGGCGACGGCGAGCGCAGCGCCGAGCTGGAGGAGTTCCTGCTCCGGCCCACCAAGGCGGCCGGCCTGAAGCTCGACATCCACGGCGTGCGCTACCCCGACGAGGCCAGGACCCTGCTCGCCCGGCACGGCGCCACCCTGCGCGGCTGGCTGCCCAACCCCCTGGCGCCGGAGGTGTTCGCGCGCCACCTCGTCACCGTCCACGTCCCGCGTCGATACTATGTAACGCTGCTGCCCGGCATCCCCACCATCCGGGTGTTCGAGGCGCTGGCCTGCGGCATCCCGCTGGTCTCGGCCCCCTGGGACGATGCGGAAGAACTGTTCAGGCCGGGCCTGGACTTCCTCGTCGCCCGCAACGGCACCGAGATGACGGCCCGGCTGCGCGCGGTCGCGCACGACCCGTCCTTGCGCGAATCCCTGTCGCGGCACGGGCTCGACACGATCCGCGCCCGCCATTCCTGCGCCCATCGCGCCCGGGAGCTGCTGGCGATCGTCCACGCTCTGCAACCCGCCCTCGACAAGATGCCCGCCTGATGCAGATCGCCGTCTACGGCTCCAGCCTGCTGTCCTCGTACTGGAACGGGGCGGCGACCTACTACCGCGGCCTGTTCGGCGCCATGGCGCGGCGCGGGCACCAGATCGTCTTCCTGGAACCCGACGCGTTCGGGCGGCAGCAGAACCGCGACATCGCGCCGCCGGACTGGGCCCGGGTGGTGGTGTACCAGGCGACGCCGGACGGGGTGCGCGGCGCCCTGGCCGAGGCCGGCGAGGCCGAGGTGGTGATCAAGTGCAGCGGCGTCGGCGTGTTCGACGACGAACTGCTGGTCGGCATCCTGAACGCCCGGGTCGTGGATGCGGTGCGCGCCTTTCTCGACGTCGACGCCCCGGCGACGCTGGCCGAGCTGCGCAGTTCGGATGGGCATCCGCTTCGCCTGGTGCTGCCGACGCTGGACCTGGTGCTGACCTATGGCGGCGGCGACCCGGTGCGCGACGCCTATCTGGGCTTCGGCGCGCATGCCTGCGTGCCGATCTACAACGCGCTCGACCCCGACACCCACCATCCGGTGCCGCCCGATCCGGCCTATGCGTCGACGCTGGCGCTGCTGGCCAACCGGCTGCCGGACCGGGAAGCGCGGATCGAGGAGTTCTTCCTCCGCCCCGCCGCCCTGCTGCCCGACGAGCGGTTCCTGCTCGGCGGTTCCGGCTGGCACGACAAGCCGCTCGTGAACAACGTTCACGCAATCGGCCACGTGCCCCCCGCCGAGCACAACGCCCTGAACGCGTCGGCGCGCGCGGTGCTGAACGTCGCCCGCGACAGCATGGCGGCGGTCGGCTTCTCCCCCGCGACCCGGGTGTTCGAGGCCGCCGGCGCCGGCGCCTGCCTGATCACCGACGCCTGGGAGGGCATCGAGCTGTTCCTCCAGCCGGACCAGGAGATCCTGGTCGCCCGCGACGGGCAGGACGTGGCGGAACACCTGCGCGCCCTCACCCCCGAGCGCGCCCGGGCGATCGGCGGGCGCGGCCGCGCCCGCATCCTGGCGCAGCACACCTATGACCGCCGTGCGGCGCTGCTGGAACAGGTGCTGGGGGACGCGGTGGCGGTGCGACGGGCACGCGCCTGATGCGCCTGGTCGTGCTCGGCCTCAGCCTCAGCTCCTCCTGGGGCAACGGCCACGCCACCACCTATCGCGCCCTGCTGGCGGCGTTCGCGGCGCGCGGCCACGACGTGCTGTTCCTCGAGCGCGACATGCCGTGGTACGCGCAGAACCGCGACCTGCCCGACCCCGGCTTCTGCCGGCTGGCGCTGTATGACGGGCTGGACGGGCTCGACCGGCACCGCGGGGCGATCGCCTCGGCCGACGCGGTGATCGTCGGCTCCTACGTCCCGGATGGGATTGCGGTCGCGCGTCGGGTTCAGGCGTGGGCCGGCGGCGTGGTCGCCTACTACGACATCGACACGCCGGTCACGCTGGCGGCGCTGGAGCGGGGCGACTGCGCCTACGTGTCGCGCGAGGTGCTGCCTGGGTTCGACCTCCTGCTCTCCTTCACTGCAGGACCCACGCTGCGCCGGCTGGAGCGGGAGTTCGGCGTGCGCGACGCACGGGGCTTCTACTGCTCGGTCGATCCCGCGCGCTACCGCCCGACCGGCGCCGCGCGCCGTTGGGATCTCGGCTATCTCGGCACCTACAGCGACGACCGCCAGCCCACCGTCGAGCGCCTGCTGATCGGGACCGCGCGGCTGGCGCCGGAGCGGTCCTTCGTCGTCGCCGGGCCGCAATACCCGGACGGGATCGACTGGCCGCCGAACGTCGAGCGCATCGCCCACCTGCCCCCGGACGCGCACCCGGAGTTCTATTCCGCCTGCGGATGGACCCTGAACGTCACCCGCGCCGACATGATCCGCGCCGGCTGGAGCCCCAGCGTGCGTTTGTTCGAGGCCGGCGCCTGCGGCTGCCCGATCGTGTCCGACCGCTGGGACGGGATCGACGACGTGCTGGAGCCGGGCCGCGACATCATGCTGGCCGACACGGCGGACGACGTGCTGTCGCTGCTCCGCTGGCCGGAAGAGCGGCGCCTGCAGGCCGGCGACGCGGCGCGACGGCGCATCCTGTCGGCGCACACGGCGGCGCACCGGGCGGCACAACTGGAGATGCTCATGATGATGCAGCCGAAACGTGTTTCCGCGCGTTAGGGAATGGGAACACCCATCCTCAACAGGAGACATGATGCGTACGCTCATCCTGCTCGGCGCGACGCTGGGCATCGGCCTGACGCTGGCGGCACCGGCTGCCGACGCGCAGATCCGCGTGGTCGTCGGGCCGCGCTACCACCACCACTGGCACCACTGGCATCACTGGCACCACCACCGCTACTGGCATCACGGCTACTGACGCCCGCAGCACCGAATCGGACCGATGCGGAAGCGTTACGACGTTGCCGATGCCCGTTCCGGTTCCAGATCGAAGGATGAACCGTCATGGACCTGTTGCGCTGGACCCTGATCTTTCTCGTCATCGCCCTGATCGCGGGCGTGTTCGGCTTCGGCGGCATCTATGCCGGCGCCGCGTCGATCGCCAAGATCCTGTTCTTCGTCTTCATCGTGCTGTTCGTGGTGAGCCTGATCATGGGTCGCGGCCGCGGCCGAAGCGGGCTCTGATCCGGAACGGACGGACGGGACGGCTGCCCTACCGCATCCGCCCCGTCCGTCCGACGCCGGACCGGCCGCGCAACAGCATCGCCGAAAGGCCGAGCAGCAGGATCGCGTAGAGCAGGTCCAGCGTCGTCATCGACACCGGCAGGAAGGCGAACAGGCGGTTCGGCGCGTCGCAGGGCTTGGCGGGACGCAGCGGCATCGAGGCTAGGCGCTGGGCAAAGGTGCCGCCGGAAAAGTGCGGCGCGGCACACTCCGGCAGCGGGCTCGGCCACCAGCCCTGCTCCACCCCCACGTGCAGCCCCGACAGGCCGACCGCCGCCAGCAGGGTCAGGACCACCAGCGCCGACAGGGCCATCCGCACCGGCCGCCCGAGGCGCCCCAGGACCACGAACAGCGCGCCCAGGACGAGCAGCGCCCGGTACGGCCAGCGCTCCCACAGGCACAGCGCGCACGGCGCCATGCCGGCCACGTGCTGCGCCCACCACACCCAGCCCAGCGCCCATGTCCCGGCCAGGATCCAGAAGACCCCGGCGGGCGCGCCGGACGACGCCGCGACGGCACGGTCCCGCACGATCACGCGGCCTGCCGGACTTGAACGTTGTTCAGGACGTCGAGGAAGCCGCGCGCCCAGCTGGCCGCCGTCACGCGGGTCACGGCGGCGTTCATCGCCTCCCAGCGGCGCAGCCGCTCGGGCAGCGCCATGGTCAGCGCCCGGTCGAGCGCCTCGGCGATCTCGTCCGGGTCGTACGGGTTGACCAGCACCGCGTCGCCGAGCTCGGGCGCTGCGCCGGCGAAGCGGGACAGCACCAGCACCCCGGGATCGGCCGGGTCCTGGGCGGCGACGTACTCCTTGGCGACCAGGTTCATGCCGTCGCGAAGCGGCGTCACCAGCCCGACCGCGGCGCGGCGGTGCACCCCGGCCAGCACCTTTCGCGGCAGGCCGCGGGTGATGTAGCGCAGCGGGATCCAGTCGATCTCGGCCCAGTCGCCGTTGATGCGGCCGGCGAGCTCGTCGAGCTGCCGGCGCAGCGCCTTGTATTCCGCCACCTCGCCGCGCGACACCGGGGCGATCTGCATGAACGACACCTTGCCGCGATGCGCCGGGAACCGCTGCAGCAGCCGCTCGAAGCCGCGGAACCGCTCCGGGATGCCCTTGGAATAGTCCAGCCGGTCCACCCCCAGGATCAGCGCGCGGTTGTTCAGCGCCTGGGTGAGCCGGCCCATCTCCTTGCTGGTCTCGCCGCGCGCCGCCTGCCTGGCGAAGGACTTGGGGTCGATGCCGATCGGGTAGGCCTGCGCCCGCACGGCGACGCCCACCGCCTGAAGCGCGCCGTTCATGTTGGCCGCGTCCTGCTCGGTCTGCACGCCGACCACGTCGTAGCCGTCGAGGTCGGCCAGAAGCAGGTCGGCGCCAGGCAGCGCGCGGAACAGCTGCTCCGGCGGGAACGGGATGTGCAGGAAGAAGCCGATCCGGCTCGTCACCCCGTCGCGCCGCAGCGCCGCGCCGAGCGGGAACAGCTGGTAGTCCTGCACCCAGATGGTATCGTCCGGCTCCAGCAGCGCCTTGAGCGCGCGGGCGTAGCGGGCGTTGACCTCCAGATAGGTGTCCAGCTCCTCGCGGCTGTACTGCATCAGCCCCAGCCGGTAATGGCAGACCGGCCACAGGATGCCGTTGGAGAAGCCCTGGTAGAAGCCTTTGTGCTGCCGGGCGGTCAGGTCGATGGTGGCGTAGGTGACGCCGTTCTGCTCGATCGCCGTCGGCACCGGCTCGTCGCCTTCCCTGGCGGTGGAGCTGCCGGACCAGCCGAACCACAGGCTGGGCTGGCCCTTGATCGCGTCCGCCAGGCCCACCGTCAGGCCGCCCGCCGCCTGGCTCACCTCGCGCGGCGACGGCACCCGGTTGGAAACGACGACTAGCCGGGCCATGCCTCGGCTTCCCATGCTCCGGCTTCCCATGCCTCGGCTCCGACGGGTGTGGCGGCGAGACGGCCGAGCCAGGCGCGGAACGCATCCGGGTCGGGAAAGTCGTCCGGGATGCGGAACCCCCTCCCGCCCAGCGCCACCGCGCCGCGTATGCCGTCCTCGTCGGTGGCGTCGTCGCCGACGAAGATCGGCAGGCGCCCGGCAAAGGGCGGGCGCCCCATCAGCAGCCTGACCGCGGAGCCCTTGTCGACGCCGGCCGGCTTGACCTCCCAGGCCATCTTCGCCGGCTGCAGATGGAACCGGTGCCCGGGATCGCCTGCCAGCAGCGCTTCCGCCTCGGCCCGCAGCGGCCCGGCGGCCTCGGGCACGGCGCGGAAATGCAGCACGAAGCCGGTGTGCTTGCGCTCGACATGGGCGCCCGGATGCGCCGCCGCCATCCGTTCCGCGGCCTCGAGCCAGTCCGGCGGCACGACCGGCAGCACCGCCCGCTCCACGGCGGCGTCGGGCGCGGGGCGCACCGCGATGCCGTGCTCGCCCGCCACCGCATACGGAATGCCTGGCAGGAAGTGGTCGATCTGCGCGATCGGCCGGCCGCTGACCAGGCCGAGCGCGTTGCCGCACAGCGTGCGCAGGGCGCGCAGGGTGTCGGGCAGCCGCTCCGGCACCACCACCGAGTCCGGCGTGGGCGCGATGTCCACCAGGGTGCCGTCGAAGTCGAGCAGGAACGCCGCGCGCGACGGGGAAGGCAGGCCGGCGGGGACAGGAAGCGGACTCATGACGGCAGAACCGGCCAGACG
>CALMVN010000129.1:12313-14740 GCA_937873225.1 uncultured Acetobacteraceae bacterium | reverse complement strand
CCAGACGCCGAGCAGGCCGCGAACCGCCGGCCGCATCTCAGGGCGAGCCGTTCGCCTCGGCAGACGCCTGCGCGACCGGCGCCGGGCCGGTGCTGCCGGCCATCGCGTTGACCACCTTCAGCCCTTCCTGAAGCTGGAAGTCGGTGGCCGGCTTGGCCGGGTCGAAGGCCGGCCAGTTCGCCGGCGGGGCGTCCGGGATCGACTTCGCGATCGCCGGCAGGTCGGTGCGCGGCGTGGCGGCGCCCTTGGTGCCGCCCTCGTTCTTGATGATGTGGTTGAGGTCGCCCTCGCGCAGCAGGAACTTGCTGTCGTCCTCGCGGCTTTCGCGCACCTTGATGTCCGGCGCGATGCCGAGGCCCTGGATCGAGCGCCCCGAGGGCGTGTAGTAGCGCGCGGTGGTCAGGCGGATCGCGCCGTTGTCGCCGGCCAGCGGGATCAGCGTCTGCACCGACCCCTTGCCGAACGAGCGCACCCCCAGCGTGACCGACCGGCGATGGTCCTGCAGCGCGCCGGCAACGATCTCGCTGGCCGAGGCACTCCCCTCGTTGATCAGCACCACCAGCGGCAGGCCACCGGTGATGTCGGTGCCGTGCGCGTTCATGCGCTGGCTGTCCTCGGGATGGCGGGCGCGGGTCGACACCACCTCGCCGGAGGTGATGAAGTCGTCGCACACCGCCACCGCCTGGTCGAGCAGGCCGCCCGGGTTGTTGCGCAGGTCGAGCACCACCCCGTCGAGCTTGCCGCCGGCGCGTGTCCTGAGCTTGTCGAACGCCGCCCGCATGGCGCTCTCGGTGTCCTCGTCGAACGAGGCCATGCGTATGTAGCCGATCCGGCCGTACAGCGCGGAGCGGATCACCTGGATGTGGATCACCTCGCGCGTCATGGTCACGTCGAACGGCTTGTCCTTGGACTGCCGCTTGATGGTCAGCGTGATCTTGGTGGACGGGTCGCCGCGCATCTGGTCCACCGCGTCGTTCAGGTCGACGCCGTCCAGGCTCTTGCCGTTGATGGAGATGATGTAGTCGCCGGTCTTGAGCCCGGCGCGGAAGGCGGGCGTGCCGTCGATCGGCGTCAGCACCTTGATCAGGCCCGCGTCGGAGGTGACCTCCAGGCCGAGGCCGCCGAACTTGCCGGTGGTCTGCACCTGCATGTCGGCATACTGCTTGGCCGTCATGTACGAGCTGTGCGGGTCGAGCCCGGTCAGCATGCCGTTCAGGGAGTTGTTGATCAGGTCGCGGTCCGTCACCGGTTCGACGTAGTCGGCGCGCACCCGCTCGAACACGTCGCCGAACAGGGTCAGCAGGCGGTAGGTCTCGGCGTGGCCGGTGGGCGTGCCCGGCTTCTGGTCGACCTCCTGGGCGAGGGCGATCCCGAACCCGTCGCCGTGACGCGCCAGCCGGCCCAGTTCCGGACCCGCCACGGCGCCCACCAGGAAGGCGGTGCCGAGCAACAGGCCATTTCGCAGCGTCATGCGGTGTCAACTCCTGGAGGCGGCCGTCGCGCCGTGTGTGGGCAGGGCCGGAGCGGGCGGCATGCCGTCGCGTCGAGAATGACAGCTCCGACCGTTCATCCGCCTTTCCGTGACATTACACCTAACGCGGTTGTTGCAAAAACCGCCCCGGATCGATCGTCGCGTCACCGTGGCGCAGCTGCACGTAGAGGCTGGGACGGCCCATGCCGGACCCGTCGCTCCACGCCGGCATCCGCCCGACCGCGGCACCCCGCGCCAGGTTCTGTCCGCCCGTCACGTCCAGCCGGTCGAGCCCCGCCAGCACGAACCGGTAGTCCCGGCCGCAATCGAGGATCAGCATGCGGCCATAGGACCGGAACGATCCCGCGAAGTCGATCCGTCCGGCGCAGGGCGCGGTGACGGTGGCAAGCGAAGGCGGCGCATAGGTGACGCCCGACGCGGCGCCGGCGTCGCCGTGGCTGCCGAACGCCTGCACGATGCGCCCCGCCACCGGCGCGTTTCCCGGTGCCGCACCCTGCTGCAGCCCGGGCCCGGCAGGCACCGCCAGGCTGGCGGCGCTGTCTCGCGCCTGCTGCGCCGCTTCGGGCTGCCGTGCCGCTTCCGCGGTCTCGGCCTGCTGCTCGAACCGCGCCTGCGCGGCCTGCTCGGCGGCCTCGATCCGCGTCACCGCGTCGCCCAGCGTGGCGGCGCGTGCCACCGCGTCGGCCGCCGCGCGGGCGGCCTGTTCGGCCCGTGCCAGCGACGCGCGCTGCGCCGCCTGCGCCGCCTGTGCCTGCGCCGCGAGCTGCGCCTGCTGGTCGGCCTCCTGCTGCTGCAGGGCCGCAAGGCGCGTCTGCTCCGAGCCGAGCCCGGCACCCGCCGCCGCCAGCCGCGCCTCCCGGCCGGGGCTGCGGGTGCTGGCGCCGGTGATCGAGCCGCGCCGGAACGCGCCCGCCGCGATCGGTGGCCGCCCCGGC
>CALMVN010000129.1:0-12303 GCA_937873225.1 uncultured Acetobacteraceae bacterium | reverse complement strand
CACCGTCCTGGCGTTCCGCTCCAGGGCGCCGCCCAGCCCGCGCAGCACCATCAGCCCGGCGAGGGAGTCGTCCACGCCGTCCGGCGCCGCGAGAAGGGTTTCCGACGGGTAGAGCGACAGGCGGAGCACCGCCGGGAGCACGGCCTGCAGCGCCCGCTCGGCCTCCTGGAGCGCGCGGCGCGCCTCGTCCTGCTGCAGGGCAAGCGCCTGCGTCCGGTCGGCGGCGCGTGCCGTGTCGCGCTCGGTGTCCTGCACGCGCGCGGCAGCGGCGACCGTTGCGCGCGACAAGGCGGTCGCGCGTGCCGCATCAGCGGCCGCCCGGCGCCTGGCCGCGGCCAGCCTGGCGCTGCTCCGGCTCGCCTCGGCGCGGGCCGCCTGGTTCCGTGCCGCCAGCGCCGCGCGAAGCGCCTGGAACCGCGCGTCGACGTGCTGTCGCTCGCCATGGGTCGCGGGGTTGCGCGACGTGGCGCGGTCGCGCTGCGTCGATCCCGCCTGCGCCGGCACGAAAGCGAGCAGCCCGGCTCCCAGCGACGCAGCCAGGACTGCCCGCACGTGCTGCGATCAGCCGCCCAGCAGCGACCGTCCGGTCATCGCCACCGGCTGTTCCAGCCCCATCAGCGCCAGCAGGGTCGGCGCGATGTCGGCCAGGCGCCCGTCGGCGAGCCGGACGTCCTGCCGCCCGCTCAGCAGGAGGGGCACCACGTTCAGGGTGTGCGCGGTGTGCGGCTCGCCGGTGTCCGGGTCGCGCATGGTCTCGCAGTTGCCGTGGTCGGCGGTCACCAGCAGCACCCCGCCCGCCCGGCCGATCGCCGCGTCGATCCGGCCGAGCCCGGCATCCACCGCTTCCACCGCCCTGATCGCCGCCCGCAGGTCGCCGGTATGCCCGACCATGTCCGGGTTCGCGTAGTTCAGCACGACGAGGTCGTACAAGCCCGCATCGATCGCCTCCACCGCCTTGTCCGTCAGCAGCGGCGCCGACATCTCGGGCTGCAGGTCGTAGGTGGCGACCTTGGGCGAGGGCACCATGATCCGGTCCTCGCCCGGCAGCACCGCTTCCCGGCCGCCGTTCAGGAAGTAGGTGACGTGCGGGTACTTCTCGGTTTCCGCCATGCGCAGCTGCCGGCGTCCGGCGCGCGACACCACCTCGCCCAGCAGGTCGTCCAGGCTTTGCGGCGGGAACAGCACGGACAGCCGGGAGGCGAGGTCGTCGCTGTAGCGTGTCATCGCCACCACGCCGGCCAGCGTCGGTGCCGGCGGGCGGGGGAAGCCGGCGAAGTCGAGGTCCAGGATCGCGTTGAGCAGCTCGCGTATGCGGTCGGCCCGGAAGTTGAAGGACACGATGCCGTCGCCGTCCCGCATCCCGGCATAGCCGTCCAGCACGGTGGGCGGCACGAACTCGTCGGTGATGCCGGCGGCATAGGCCTGCTCCAGCACCGCGTCCGGGTCCGCCGCGCGTGGCCCGTCCGCCAGCACCACCGCGTCGTGCGCCAGCCGCACCCGTTCCCAGCGGGTGTCGCGGTCCATCGCGTAGTAGCGGCCGGACAGGGTGGCGAGGCGGCACTGCGCCGGCAGGTCGCGTCGCAACGCGGCGACGAAGTCGCGGCCGGACTGCGGCGGGGTGTCGCGCCCGTCGGTGAACAGGTGCAGCACGGCCGGCACGTCGCTGGCCGCCAGGATGCGTGCCAGGGCGACGGCGTGGTCCTGGTGCGCGTGCACGCCACCGGGAGAGACCAGCCCCATGAGGTGGGCGGTGCCGCCGTTGCGCCGGAGCGTGTCGATCAGGCCGCGCAGCGCCGGCGCCTGCGCCAGCGACCCGTCGGCGATGGCGGCGTGGATGCGCGGCAGTTCCTGCATCACCACCCGCCCGGCGCCGATGTTCAGGTGCCCGACCTCCGAGTTGCCCATCTGCCCCTCCGGCAGCCCGACATCCCAGCCGCAGGTACGCAGGAAGGCACGCGGCCCCTGGGCCCAGAGCCGGTCGAAGGTCGGGGTGGCGGCCTGGGCCACCGCGTTCTCGGTGCGGTCCTCGCGCCAACCGAACCCGTCCAGGATCACCAGCATCACCGGCCGCCTGGCCTGACGGGTCGGGATCGTGGACGACATCGGCACTTCCTCCTCACGCCGTACGGGACGGGCAGGACGAGTGTGCCACCAAAAGAAAAGGCTGCGAACCTTGCGGCCCGCAGCCCGTGGCCGGCTTCGGGACGCTCAGTTCCGTCCGGGTTCGGCAGCCCCCTCGTCGTCCGGACCGGTGCTGCCGCCGATGGAGGGCGGGTCGCTGGCGGGAAAGGTGTCCTCCACCGCCTCGTCGACCTTCTCCTCGGTGGTTTCCGGCTCGTCGCCTGCTTCCGGAACCTGCTTGGTGTCGGACATGATCGTTCCCCGCCTGGACGCGTCTGGCAGACAAAGCGCGTCCGGGCGGTCCGGGTTGCGCCGCGTCGCGGCGCCACCAAATCTGCTCACCGACACGTCGAAGGAGCGCATGAGCATGAGCGACCAGAGCCTGGACGAGGAGGCGCTGCGTCAGCGCCTGACCCCGCAGCAGTACCACGTGCTGCGCGAGCACGGCACCGAGCGCGCCGGCACCAGCCCGCTGAACTACGAGAAGCGCGACGGCCTGTTCCATTGCGCCGTCTGCGACACCCCGCTGTTCTCGTCCGACACCAAGTACGAGAGCGGCAGCGGCTGGCCCAGCTTCTTCGCCCCGCTTCCAGACGCCACCGAGACCAGCACCGACACCAGCCACGGCATGCGCCGGGTCGAGGTGCACTGCGCGAAGTGCAAGAGCCATCTCGGCCACGTGTTCCCGGACGGGCCGCTGCCGACCGGCGACCGCTACTGCATGAACGGCGTCTCGCTCGCCTTCCAGCCCGCCGGCGGCTGACGGCGGCCCGAAGGCGGTGACGTCGTTCCCGTCGGTGGTGGTGGTCGACCATCCGCTGGTGCAGCACAAGCTGGGCCGGCTGCGTGACGCGGACACGTCCACCGCCGAGTTCCGCCGGCTCACCCGCGAGATCAGCCTGCTGCTCGCCTACGAGGCGACCCGCCATCTCCCGCTGGAGGCGACGGAGATCCGCACCCCGCTGGAGTCCATGACCGGCCGGCGGCTGGCCGGCCGGAAGCCCTGCTTCGTGTCGATCCTGCGCGCCGGGAACGGCATCCTCGACGGCATGCTCGACCTCCTGCCGGACGCGCGCGTCGGCCATGTCGGGCTGTATCGCGACCCCGGAACGCTCGAGGCGGTCGAGTACTACCTCAAGCTGCCGGCGGACCTGCCGGACCGGTGCTGCATCGTCGTCGACCCGATGCTGGCGACCGGCCACTCCGCGATCGCCGCCGTGGACCGGCTCAAGGGCGCCGGCGCCACCCGGATCACCTTTGTCTGCCTCCTGTCGGTGCCGGAAGGGCTGGCCGCCCTTGCCGCCGCCCATCCGGAGGTGAGGGTCGTCACCGCCGCGATCGACCGCGGGCTGGACGGCCACGGCTACATACGGCCCGGCCTGGGCGATGCCGGCGACCGGCTGTTCGGAACCCGGTAGCGCCCTGCGCGTCCGGTCGGGGTGTGCAACCACGGGAAGGGACGGATCATGGCGGATCACGTGTATCGGGTGGTCGAGCTGGTCGGGTCGTCGGAAACCGGGCTGGAGGACGCGATCAACTCGGCGATCGACAAGGCGGCGAAGACGGTGCGCCACATGCGCTGGTTCCAGGTGGTGGAGACACGCGGCCACATCGAGAACAACAAGGTCGCGCACTACCAGGTGACGCTGAAGGTGGGCTTCTCGGTCGAGGACGAGAACGTGAGCCTGGCGCCTTGAGCGCCCGACCCGTCAGGCGCGACGCACGATGTAGCGCTCGCGCAGGGCGTCCGCGATCTGCTCGGCGTGTTGCGGATCGCGCGCTTCCAGCATCACCTCCAGCTCCGCCGCCTGGACGCTGGGTGCCGCGAACAGGCGCTGGTGCGACACCTCGATGATGTTGCCGCCGCGGTCGCCGATCGTGCTGGCGATGTCTGCCAGCACGCCGGGCCGGTCGGGGATCTCCATCACCAGGCGGAGCAGCCGCCCGTCCCTGAGCAGGGAGCGGAGCAGGGTGTTGGCCAGGATCCGGCTGTCGATGTTGCCGCCGCAGATCGGGATCGCCACGCGTCGTCCGGCGAACAGGCCGGGGTTGGACAGGACCGCGGCGAGCGAGGCGGCGCCGGCTCCTTCGGACACCTGCTTGGCGCCTTCGGCCAGCAGGGTGATGGCGTCCTCCACCGCCCGTTCGGTGACGGTGACGACGCGCCGGACGTGGCGGCGCAGCAGCTCCAGCGGGAGCCGGCCGACCTGCAGCACGGCCATGCCCTCGGCGATGGTGGCCCCACCCGGCGGCATGATCTCATCGGCGGGGAAGGCGGACAGGGAGGCGTAGTTCTCGACCTGGACGCCGATCACCTCCAGCTCCGGCTGCAGCTCGGCCGCGACGGCGGCGCTGCCGGAGATCAGGCCGCCGCCGCCGATCGGGATCACCAGCGCGTCGAGCCGTCCGGCATCCTCCAGCAGCTCCAGCGCCAGGGTGCCCTGTCCGGCCATGACGGCCAGGTCGTCGTAGGGATGGACGAACACGCGACCCTCGCTCTCGCACAGCGCGTTGGCGTGCGCGGTGGCCTCGGCGAAGCTCAAGCCGTGCAGCACCACGCGCGCCCCCCAGGCGGCGGTGCGCGTGACCTTGGCGGCGGGCGTGAACCGCGGCATGACGATCACGGCGTCGATGCCGAGCAGGCTGGCGTGGCGCGCGACGCCCTGCGCGTGGTTGCCCGCCGACACGGTGATCACGCCGCGACGGCGCTCGTCCCGGTCCAGCAGGGCGAGCTTGTTGGCCGCACCCCGCTCCTTGAACGAGCCCACCGCCTGGAGGTTGTCCAGTTTCAGCGTGACCGCGGCGCCAGTGGCGCGGGACAGGGCATGGCTGGCGACGGTGGGCGTGCGGATCACGTGGGGCGCGATCCGCGCATGCGCCGCGCGCACCTCCGCGAGCCCGATCATGACGGCGTCAGCCGTAGGAGATCGACAGGATCTCGTAGGTGCGGTCGCCGCCGGGTGCCGGCACCGAAACGGTGTCGCCCTTCTTCTTGCCGATCAGCGACTTCGCCAGCGGAGCCGACACCGACAGCAGGCCGGACTTGATGTCGGCCTCGTACACGCCGACGATCTGGTAGGAGACCTCCCGGTCGGTCTCCTCGTCGACCAGCTTGACCTGGGCGCCGAACTTGACGTGGTCGCCGGACAGGGTGTGCGGCTCGATCACCTCGACCATCGAGACGATCTCCTCGAGCTCGCTGATCCGGCCCTCGACGAAGGACTGGCGGTCGCGTGCGGCGTCGTATTCCGCGTTCTCCGACAGGTCGCCGTGGCTGCGCGCTTCCGCGATGGCGCGGATCACGGCCGGCCGCTCCTCGCTCTTGAGCTTGCGGAGTTCTTCCTCCAGCCGCTGCAGGCCGCGGCCGGTCATCGGGAATTTCTGCAACGAAGGCGTCCTCGATTATGATCGTGTCACGAAACGGATGAAGCGGAACCGGGCGGCGAACCCGGGCGCTGCGTGGTGGGTCCGCTCAGAACGATCCGTGAAAGTAGGACTGCAGCGGGGCGACTTCAAGCGGGCCGGCCCGCAAGGCGGCTATGGCGTAGACGGCGGCACGGGCGCCGGCAATGGTGGTGAAGTGCGGTACGCCGGCCGTCAGGGCGCTGCGCCGGATGTCGAAGCTGTCCGCCACCGACTGCGCCCCGGCGGCGGTGTTGATCACCATCTGCACGTCGCCGGAGCGGATCGCGTCGACGCAGTGCGGCCGGCCTTCCAGCACCTTGTTGACCACCCCGGCCTCGATCCCGGCCTCGCGCAGGGTAGCCGCGGTACCGCGGGTCGCCAGCAGCGAGAACCCCATGCCGACCAGGCGGCGGCCCAGCGCCGCGATTGCCGCCTTGTCGCCGTTGCGCACCGACAGGAACACCTGGCCGGCCAGCGGCAGCTTCACCCCGGCGCCGAGCTGTGCCTTGGCGAAGGCGCGCTCGAAGCTCCCATCCAGGCCGATCACCTCGCCGGTGGAGCGCATCTCCGGCCCCAGGATCACGTCCACGCCGGAGAAGCGCGCGAACGGGAACACCGCCTCCTTGACCGCGACATGGGGTGCGATGGCGCGGTCGTCGAGGCGGAACTCCCCCAGCTTCGCACCCGCCATCACCCGGGCGCCGATCTTGGCCACCGGCACCCCGGTCGCCTTGGCCACGAACGGCACCGTACGCGACGCGCGCGGGTTCACCTCCAGCACGTAGATCGATTCGCCCTTGATGGCGTATTGCACGTTCATCAGCCCGACGATGCCGAGCTCGCGCGCCATCGCCATCGTCTGGTCCTTCAGCTCGGCGATGGTGGCGGGCGACAGCGAGTACGGCGGCAGCGAGCAGGCGCTGTCGCCGGAATGGATTCCCGCCTCCTCGATGTGCTCCATGACGCCGGCGACGTACACGTCGCTGCCGTCGCAGATGCAGTCGACGTCCACCTCGATCGCGTCGTTCAGGTAGCGGTCGATCAGCACCGGCCCGGACGCCACCTCCGGCCCCGCCAGTTGCAGCGCCACGCGCATGTAACGCTGGAGGCTCCCCCGGTCGTGCACGATCTCCATCGCCCGCCCGCCCAGCACGTAGGACGGGCGGATCACCACCGGATAGCCGATGCGCTCGGCCACGATCTCGGCCTCCGCGGCCGACCGGGCGATGCCGTTCTCCGGCTGTCGCAGGCCCAGCGTGCGCAGCATCGCCTGGAACCGCTCGCGGTCCTCGGCCCGGTCGATCGCGTCGGCCGGCGTGCCCAGGATCGGGATGCCGGCCGCGCCCAGCGACTGGCTCAGCTTGAGCGGGGTCTGCCCACCGTACTGCACGATGCAGCCGAGCACGGTGCCCGCCTCCTGCTCGCGGCGGATCAGCGCCACCACGTCCTCGTCGGTCAGCGGCTCGAAGTACAGCCGGTCCGAGGTGTCGTAGTCGGTGGACACGGTTTCCGGGTTGCAGTTGACCATGACCGTCTCGTAGCCGGCCTCGCGCAGCGCGTAGGCGGCGTGCACGCAGCAATAGTCGAACTCGATCCCCTGGCCGATCCGGTTCGGGCCGCCGCCGAGGATGACGATCTTCTCACGCGCCGTCGGGTCGCTTTCGCATTCCGGCTGGCCGTAGCCGCCCTCGTAGGTCGAGTACATGTACGGCGTGGCGGAGGCGAACTCGGCAGCACAGGTGTCGATGCGCTTGTACACCGGACGCACCCCCGCCTGCATACGCAGCGCGTGCACGGCGCTCGCGTCGGTGCCGGACAGCACGCCGAGGCGCGCGTCGGAGAACCCCATCGCCTTGAGCCGGCGCAAGCCCTGCGCGTCCCGCGGCAGCCCGGCGCTCTCGATCCCTCGTTCCGCCGCCACCACCTTCTCCAGCTCGCGCAGGAACCACGGGTCGAACCGGGTGGTCTCGTGGATCTCCGTCACCGACAGCCCCGCGCGCAGCGCCTGCGCCGCCATCAGCAACCGGTCGGGCTTGGGCTGGCTCAGCGCCGCGCGGAACGCATCCGCGCCGCCGTCGCCCGGCACCTCGACCGGATCGAGCCCGGTGAGGCCCGTCTCCATCGAGCGCAGCCCCTTCTGCAGCGCCTCGTTGAACGAGCGGCCGATCGACATCGCCTCGCCGACCGACTTCATGCTGGTGGACAGCAGGGCAGGGGACCCGGGGAACTTCTCGAAGGTGAAGCGCGGGATCTTGATCACCACGTAGTCCAGCGTCGGCTCGAACGCGGCGGGCGTGGTGCCGGTGATGTCGTTGGCGAGCTCGTCCAGCGTGTAGCCGACCGCCAGCCGCGCCGCGACCTTGGCGATCGGAAAGCCCGTTGCCTTGGAGGCCAGCGCGGAGGAGCGCGACACCCGCGGGTTCATCTCGATCACCACCATGCGGCCGTCGGCGGGGTTGATTCCGAACTGCACGTTGGAGCCGCCGGTATCCACGCCGATCCTGCGCAGGCACGCGATCGAGGCGTCGCGCATGCGCTGGTATTCCTTGTCGGTCAGCGTCAGGGCCGGCGCCACCGTCACGGAATCTCCCGTGTGGATCCCCATCGGATCGATGTTCTCGATCGAGCAGACGATGATGCAGTTGTCGGCACTGTCGCGCACCACCTCCATCTCGTACTCCTTCCAGCCGAGCACGCTTTCCTCGACCAGCACCTCGGTGGTGGGCGAGGCTTCCAGCCCGCCCGACACGATCTGCTCGAACTCGGCGCGGTTGTACGCGATGCCGCCGCCGGTTCCGCCCAGGGTGAAGGAAGGACGGATCACCGCCGGCAGCCCCACCTGCGCCAGCGCGTCGCGCGCTTCCGCCAGCGTGTGCGCGATCACGCTGCGCGGGCTCTCGATGCCGATCTCCGTCATGGCGTCGCGGAACTTCAGCCGGTCCTCCGCGCGGTCGATCACCTCCGCCTTGGCGCCGATCAGCTCGACCCCATGCGCCTGCAGGAAGCCCGACGCGTGCAGCGCCATGGCCGTGTTCAGCGCCGTCTGCCCGCCCATGGTGGGCAGGATCGCGTCCGGCTTCTCGCGCAGGATGATCCGCTCCACGAACTCGGGCGTGATCGGCTCGACATAGGTCGCGTGCGCCAGCCCCGGATCGGTCATGATGGTGGCCGGGTTCGAGTTCACCAGGATCACCCGGTAGCCCTCGTCGCGCAGGGTCTTGCAGGCCTGCGCGCCCGAATAGTCGAACTCGCAGGCCTGGCCGATGACGATCGGGCCGGCGCCGATGATCAGGATGGACTGGATGTCTGTCCGCTTTGGCATGGCTCAGGCGACCTTCAGGAGGAGGACGAAGCCCGCATCACGCGATGCAGGAACTGGTCGAACAGCGGCACGGTGAAATCGGTCTCGCCGTGCGCCGGGCTGTAGATCATGCCCTTGCGTATCAGCCCGTCACGCAGCGGCGCCACCGACTGCACGCTTGTGCCCATCGCCAGCGCCACGTCGACGGAGTGGTGCGCGTCGTCGATGAAGCGTCTCGCCAATGAACCGGGAAGAAGACACCGGCCGGCGCATTCCGACACGGAGGCGCCCGCATCCGGCACAAGCGGGTTGCCCGAAGGTTCATGTCGAACGGTCGGCGATGACAAAGCGACATCCCTACACCGGCGTGACCGTCCTCGAGCCGTCCCGCATCATGTCCACGAAGCGCTCGAACAGGTGGAAGCTGTCGGATGGGCCGGGGCTCGCCTCCGGATGGTACTGCACCGAGAAGGCGGGCAGCCGCGTGCTGGCAATGCCCTCGTTGGACCCGTCGAACAGGCTGACATGGGTCACCCGCACGTCCGGGGGCAGGCTCCCGTCGTCCACCGCGAAGCCGTGGTTCTGGCTGGTGATCTCGACCCGGCCGGTGAGGAGGTCCTTGACCGGCTGGTTGGCCCCGCGATGCCCGCGGTCGAGCTTGTAGGTCTTCCCGCCCAGCGCCAGCGCCAGCAGCTGGTGCCCGAGGCAGATGCCGAACACCGGGGTGCCGGCCTCGAGCACGCCGCGGATCGCCGGCACCGCGTACTCCGCCGTCGCCGCCGGGTCGCCTGGCCCGTTGGACAGGAACACCCCGTCCGGCGCGTGCCGCAGGATGTCCTCGGCGGTGGTGTCGGCCGGCACCACCGTCACCCGGCAGCCCGCCTGCACCAGGCCGCGCAGGATGTTGCGCTTGGCGCCGTAATCCACCGCGACCACGTGCCTCGCCGACGCGTCCGGCCGTCGCGGCGCCGCGGCGGTGCCGGTCCAGGTCCCCTCGGTCCACGCGTAGCTCTGGGTGCACGACACCAGGCGGGCCAGGTCCATGCCTTCCAGGCCGGGCCACTCCGCGGCCGCCTGGCGCAGCGCCGCCAGGTCGAACCCGCCGCCGGCCGGAAAGCACAGCACCGCGGTCTGCGGCCCGTTGTCCCGGATGCGCCGGGTGAGGGCGCGGGTGTCGACGCCGCAGATGCCGGGGATGCCGCGCGCCCTGAGCCAGGCGTCCAGGGTCTGGGTGGAACGCCAGTTCGACGGCTCCGTGAGGCTTTCCCGCACCACCAGGCCACACGCGGCGACGTTGACCGCCTCGTCGTCCTCGGGCGTGGTGCCGACGTTGCCGATATGGGGGAACGTGAAGGTGATGATCTGCCCGGCGAAGGAGGGATCCGTCAGGGTTTCCTGGTAGCCGGTCAGTCCGGTGGAGAAGCAGATCTCGCCCACCGACCGGGCGCCTTCGGCATGGGCGCCGAAGCCGCCCCCCCACAGCACGCTGCCGTCCGCCAGCACCAGGACGGCGGTGGCGCCCTGGGGCGGCGACTCCGGACCGGCCGCCGGCTCGGACGCGGGCGCCGCGGCGGCCGAGGAGCCGGACAGGTCGTGGACGCCGAGGCCGGTCGCGCGGAGGATCGCGCTCCAGTGCTTGGGCGGCACCGCACCGGCCTGCCGCCACTTGCGTATCGCCTCCGTGCCGACGCCGGTCAGCGAGGCCGCCTGCGCCGTGCCGCCCAGCCGTTCGACGATCGCCTCGACCGATAGCGCCATGACACAAGCCCTCCATCCCGCTACGGGATGCAGTAGCAAGCCAGAAGGGAGCTGGGAAGAAATTTCCCAGGCCACCGACCGCCCGGAAGCTTTCTCCGGGGCGCTGGCGGGAAATCAGGAGGTCCATGCCATGACGTTGCGTGCCCGCTTCACCGATGGCCTGAAGACGGCGATGAAGAGCGGCGACGCCGTGCGCGTCTCGACGCTACGCATGGTGCTGGCCCGGCTCAAGGACCTCGACATCGCCGCCCGGCCGAAGGGGGTGGAGGGGATCGGCGAGGACGAGATCGTGTCCATGCTGCGCAACATGGTGAAGTCGCGCGCCGAGTCGTCCGCGCTCTACCTGCAGGGCGGCCGCGGCGAGCTGGCGGCCAGGGAGGATGCCGAGATCGTGGTGATCGAGGAGTTCCTGCCGGCGCCGATGGACGACGCGGCACTGACGATGGCGGTCGCCGACGCGGTGGCGGAAACCGGGGCGGGATCGATGAAGGACATGGGACGGGTGATGGCGGCGCTGAAGGCACGGCATGGCGCGGCACTCGATCTCGGCCGCGCCAACGCATTGGTGAAGGCCCGGCTGAGCTGACCGGCGGGGCTGACCGGCTGGGCTGACCCGGTTGGGCTGACCCGGTTGGGCTGACCGGCCCGGCTTGCTCCGGGAAGCCGCGGCCCGGCGCCGTCACCCCGCGCCCAGGGCGTCCCTTTCCGCGAACGCCCGGCGCGCGTTGCGGCACAGCCGCAGCCACAGGGCGGCGTCGAACACCTGCGCGTCGTGGTGCGAGCCGCCGGAATAGCCGCGCAGCAGGTTGGGCGCGATCCATTCCACCGACCCCGACGGCCGCCCCTCGACCACCCGCGTCACCCAGAACAGCCGGTTGCGCCCCTTGCGCTGGAGGGCGTCGAGGAACGCGAACGCCTCGTTGTCGCCGCCGCGGCTGCCGTCCTTCAGCAGCCAGATCTTTTCCCCGTCCTCCAGGTCCTCGATGAACTTGCGCTTCAGGTAGCGCAGCTTCCGCTCGTTGGCGGCGATCGCCTCGGCCTCGGTTTCCTGCTCCGGGCCGCGAAAGGTGTGGAAGGAGAAGCCCAGGCGCTGATCCGTCATGAAGAACTCCGGGATCACCAGCGGCGGGTCCGGCGTGCGATACAGCACGGCGTTGACCAGCTTCGTGGACAGCGAGCCCGGCTCGCCCAGCCCGGCAAGGTCGGTCTCGACCAGGCGAAGCAGGTTGCGCATGTGCCCGGCGCCGGCGAAGCGGAACAGCCCCAGCGGCTCGACGCCGAAGCGCCGCTGGACGAAGCCGAACTCGCAATCCTCGCCCAGGCTTTCGAACGCTGCCATCAGCCCGGCCGGATCGTCGGCGTCTGCCACCTCCGGCAGGGGGGGACCCAGGTCGAGCGCTGCGTGGGTGAGCAGCATCGACGCGGCGGGTTCCAGCGAGGCCGGCGCGGTGTCCAGCCCCACCGTCACCCGGCCCGCCTCCAGCGCCTCGGCCGGGATCCAGTAGTCGAGCCGCACCCCCTGCCTGTGTTCCGGCCCGATCCGGCTCCTGCCGACGATCCAGCCGTTGACCGACACCGTCAGCCGGCGCGGCACCTCCAGCCCCGTCACCTCCAGGCTCAGCCGCGCCTGGGTGGGCCGGTGGGGCCTGGGCAGCGTGCTCGACGCATGCTGCCCGGCCCGCAGGGCGGGAAGGGCGTCCTTGCGGGTCCCGGCGCCG
>CALMVN010000128.1 GCA_937873225.1 uncultured Acetobacteraceae bacterium | reverse complement strand
GGCGCTGGGGCCCGGGCTGCGGGTGCGGGGCGCGCTGGTCCAGGTCGGGCCGCATCTGGTGGACCGCAGCCGCTGGGATTGGGACGCGGTGGGGCGGAACCCGTTCTTCTGTCCCGACCCGGTGGCGGCCGAGCTGTGGGACGAGTACCTGGGCGGGATACGCAAGCGCGGCTCGTCGGTGGGGGCCGCGATCGAGCTGGTGGCGGACGGGCTGCCGCCGGGGCTGGGGGCGCCGCTCTACGGCAAGCTGGACGCGGACATCGCGGCCGCGCTGATGAGCATCAACGCGGTCAAGGCGGTGGAGATCGGCGAGGGCGTGGGCGCCGCCGCCCTCACAGGCGAGGAGAACGCCGACCCGATGCTGATGCGGGACGGCGAGGTGGGGTTCGGCAGCAACCACGCCGGCGGCATCCTGGGCGGGATCTCGACCGGGCAGCCGGTGGTGGCGCGCTTCACGGTGAAGCCGACCAGCTCGATCCTGACCGGCCTGCCGTCGGTGACGCGGGGCGGCGCCGACACGGTCGTGGCCACCCGCGGCCGGCACGACCCGTGCGTCGGCATACGGGCGGTGCCGGTGGGGGAGGCGATGCTGGCCTGCGTGCTGGCCGACCACCTGCTGCGACACCGCGCGCAGAACCCCGGCGCGCCGGTGCGCCCGGTGCTGCCGGAGCCGTGAACGGTGTTCACCTCACCTGGAACCAGTGCAGCGCCGTGTCGCGCTCGAACTCCGCCATCGCCCCGGGGCCGAGGGTCACCGGCGAGCCGGGCGGCAGGGTGCCGATCCGGTCGGCGTCGCTGTTCGGCCAGACCGACAGGGGGTTGGCGCCGTCGTTGAACACCGTGACCGGCTCGCCTGCGCGATAATCGGGCAGTGCCGCGCCGGCGCCGGCCGCCACCGTGGAGAAGGTGTCGATGTCGGCATAGATCGGATAGGCGGTGGCGCGGCTGCGCCCGGACGCTTGGAGGCCGCCGAGCGCGTAGCGGGAGGACGCGTAGCGCAGCAGGCCGAAATCGGACCGGGCGATCACGGCGCCCCAGACGGCGTTCCAGCCGTCCGAGGCCGGGTGGTTGATGCCGTTCCCGCCGGTGGCGCCCGGGCCGTAGGCCTGCTGCGCGTCCAGGATCGGGGCGTAGCGCCGCGCCACCCCCTTGACGAACCGGGCGACGACGACGGCCTGGCCCGGGTTGCCGTCGTCGACGGTGATGCGCGGGGTGAACGGGGCGGTCGGCTTGATGACGGTCCTTTGCACCGCGCTGCCGTTCACCACCACCGTCAGGAGGTCCTGCTTGACCGCGATCTCGACCGCAAGGTCGGAGCCGGTGGCGGGAACGCGGATCGGGCCGAACCCGACGGTGCTGCCGGCTGAATAGTTGACGAAGGCGCCGCCGTGTCCGTCCGGCGTCACGTAGACGACCGGGTCGTTGTAGCGGCCGCCGTCGAACGAGCCGATCGTGAAGAAGATCCCCTTCGGCACGGCGAGCGCGCCGGGAAAGCTCGCCAGCAGGTCGAGGTCGCCGTCGGTTCCGGGCAGCGCGTAGCCGGCGGAAGGGGTGATGGTCGCGGTCCGGGACGGGAGGGCGGCGGAAACGTCCACCGCCGTCTGGTCGCCGTAGTCCCGGCCGAGAACGGCCATCTGGAAGAACCGGCCGATGTCGATCAGGCCGAGGAAGCCCGGGTAGCCGGCGGGCACGGCGGTGAAGCCGGCCGGGCCCAGCGCCGCCATGGCGCGCAGAAGCGAGGGCACCGCGATGAAGCCCGCTTGGTCGGCTGGGTTGCGGTCGACCGCCGGGTTGGCGACGCCGCCCGTCATCCAGACCACGCCGGGGGTGCCGTTCGCCTGCGTGGCGGCGATCACGGCCTTCACCAGGTCCGGGCCGACGTTCCAGGCGTCGTTGACCCCCCAGTTCAGGACGGCGACGTCGCAGGGCGTATGCAGGCCGAGGTAATGGTACCACGGGCGCGCGCCGTCGGCATACCAGGTGGCGCCGGCGGCGACGGCGCGGTCGTGGGCGCTCGCGTTGGTGAACTGCCCCATGGTGGTGCCGGGGATGGCGAAGTTCTGGAACGCGAAGCGCACGCCGGGATTCTGGTCGGCGAACGCGCGCATCAGCGCGTACCACAGGCCGTCGGTGAGGTGCACGCCGTTCGGGGTGCCGACCGTGGCGGTGCTCGACGTGCTGTCGCCGGCGATGCAGACCTCGACCGTCCGGCCGGCCTTGGCCTTGGCGATCGCCTGGGCGAGCTGGAGCGGCGGGACGAGGCCGTTCGGCGGCGGTTGCGGCGTCGGCAGGACCGGCGCGGGCGGCGGCGCGGCCAGTGCCGGACCGCCGGGCGCTGCAACGGCGAGGGCGGCGAGCAGGACGCGGTGCAGCGTCATGCGGCAGGTCGTCCGGAACGGGTGCTTCGGCGCGCCTGGCGTTCGTCCGGAACCGGTCCCGGCGCGGGACGGCATGCGCACGCAGTTCCGACGGATGGAGCGTGCGCAGTTCGTTACTAAATCGTTATATATTGCGGGACGAGGACGAGGCGCTTGCTTTTCCTGTGCGCAGGAGGGAACTGGACGTGTCGCAACCGGGAACGACCCGTCGTGGCAACAAGATGGTTCCGGCATCGTTGCGTGATCCGCTTCCGTTCCGCAAGGCAGGAGCCGATACACGTCGAGGCCTGTCGCCAGCAAGCAATGGTTTCGGCCGGACCTGGCCGTTGCCGGGCGTGTTGTTAGCACCGAATTAACGGCTTCGGGTCATCATCGCCTCCTTCAGAACCGGCGGGACAGGATCGTGCGGATCGACGGCTGCATCGAGTTCGCTTCGGCTTCCGGCCACATCGGCGGCTGGGTCCGTTGCGAGGATCCCGACACCGTCGCCGATCTGGTCCTGGTGGCCGGCGACGTGGTGATCACGCGGGGGAGGCCGGACCGGCATCGGGACGATTTCGGCGGGATGTTCGGCTACTGGATCGACGACGCCGGAAGCCTGGACCTGTTCGACCTGATCTCCGGCCGGGTGAAGCTGCTCGCGACGGTTCCCGGCCTGGAGGTCCCGGCGGTCATCGGTCCGCTGCAGCATGTCCGGGAGCAGGCGATCGAGGAGTTCGTCCAGACCAGGCTGTCCGTGCTGGAGGAAACCGACCTCGACCGGCTCGCGCGCGCCTTGAAGGACGAGGCGGTCGACCGGGCGGTGCGCCAGGGCGAGCGGCACGTCGCCAACCGACGCAAGCGGGACGAGCTGTCCAGGCGGCTCGGCGCGCTGCAGCCCGCCGAGCCGCCTGCCTCCGCCGCGCGCCGGTCATCCCCGATCGAGGTGCCGCTCGGCCACCTGTCGCTGGACGGGACCGCCGTGGTCGGACAGCAGGGCTACCTGTTCCTAGTCGGCGGCAGCAACTCGGTGCTCGACCAGTACCTGGCCGATCCGGAGCACCCGGGTCTGGTGGACACCGCGACCAGGTGGCTGGACCGGTTCTCGGAGCGCCGCGCCGCGTGCGACGCCGTCGGCGCCCGCTTTCTCCAGCTCGTGGTTCCGGAAAAGCTCGGCGTGGTCCGCGACCTGTTCCCGTGGAGCATCCCGGCCGGCTCGCCGCTCCTGGGCCGGATCGAGGATGGCGTGTCGCGTGCGCCGCGACTGGCGCAGTCCTACCTGTCCGGGCTATCCGTCCTGAACGCGCTCGACCCCGAGCCGCGCTTTGAATGCGTCCGGCGAACCGACTCCCACCTGTCTTGCCAGGGCATCGTCCGGATCCTGCAGGCCACGCTGGACGCGATGGGCTTCTCCCTTTCCCGGCCGCCGACGGAATGGAAGGAGGTGTCGGTCACCGGCGACCTGGCGGAGCGGTTCTTCGGCGTGCCGCTGTTCGAAACCATACGGCTGCCGGCGGACGGGTTCTGCGACGCGTTGTCGAGCGGCGTGGAGCTGATCGCGGCGCACGACCCGCCGGGCGGCGGCCATTTCGGCAGCCGCTACGTGTGGAGGAACACGGCGGCCGTGGTGCCGATGAAGGTCGTCGCCTTCGGCAACTCGTATTTCGAGCGGGGCGGCGACGCGGGCGCCCTGAGCTGGTGGTTCGCCCGGCTGTTCGCCGAGTTCCACTTCGTCTGGGACCCCCGCATGGACGCGGACTACGTCGCGACGGAGAAGCCGGACTGGGTCATCTGCCAGACGGTCGAGCGGTTCAGCGCTCGGGAACCGACGGCATGAACCGCCGAACCGCCAACCGTTCGGCCGGCGGTGTTCAGGACGCGCGCTTGCGCGAGGAATGCAGCCTGGGCGCGACGCGCTTGCGGTCGGACGCGGGAGGTGCGGCGCGTCGCATGGGCGGCCCGTTGGAGGGCGACGCGGGATGTGCGTGGATGCGCGGGCCCTGCCCGGGCGACGGCGCCTCGGCCCGCACGATCCGGACCTCGTCGTCGTCCGCTGCCGACACGGCCTCCGCGAAGCGCGACGCCATCGCCGGGCTGATCTCGAAGCGGGTCTCGCTGTCGCCGATCCGGATCAGGCCGATGTCGCGCTTGGTCACGGCGCCCAGGCGGCAGATCAGCGGCACCAGCCATTTCGGGTCGGCCTTGTGCTGCCGGCCGATCGGCATGCCGAACCACACCCCCGGGCCGCTCGCGCGGTCGTCGGCGGGTCGCGGCGCGCGCGGGATGCGGTCGGCGCGCTCCTCGTAGCTGCTGCGCCGTTCCGGGCCTGGCTGCACCGTGCGGATCTCCTCCGGGTCGGGCAGGCGCGCGCGGTACAGCCGCACCAGGGCGGCGGCGATGTCGTCGGGGGTGCGTCCGGCGAGCAGCGACTGCGCCAGCGCCTGGTCCTCCGGGGTCGGCTCCTCGGTGAGGATCGGGTCGGCCAGCAGGCGCTCGCCGTCGCGGGCGCGTATCTCGTCGGCGGTGGGGGCGCCGCTCCAGTGCGCCTGCACCCGGGCGCCGGACAGCAGCTGTTCCGCCTTGCGACGGCGGATCTGCGGCACGACGAGCACGCAGGTGCCCTTGCGCCCGGCGCGTCCGGTACGGCCGGAGCGGTGCAGCAGGGTGGCGCTGTCTGTGGGCAGGGCGGCGTGGATCACCAGGCCGAGGTCGGGCAGGTCGATGCCGCGCGCGGCCACGTCGGTGGCGACGCAGACGCGGGCGCCGCCGGAGCGGAGTGCGTCCAGCGCCCGGGTGCGCTCGGCCTGGCTGAGCTCGCCGGACAGCGCGACGGAGGAGAAGCCGCGCTCCAGCAGGGAGCCGTGCATGTGGCGTACCATCTCGCGGGTGGAGCAGAACACCATCGCGGTCGGGCTTTCGAACCAGCGCAAAACGTTGACCACCGCGTGCTCGGCCTCGTGCGGGGCGGCCAGCACGGCGCGATACTCGATGTCGGCGTGCTGGCGGGTGCCGGACTGGGTGTCGATGCGCAGGGCGTCGCGCTGGTACTTGCGGGCCAGCGAGGCGATCTCGCGGGCGATGGTGGCGGAGAACAGCAGGGTGCGGCGCTCGGCCGGCAGGGTGTCCAGGATCTGGTCGAGCTCGTCCTTGAAGCCGAGGTCGAGCATCTCGTCGGCCTCGTCCAGCACCACGACGCGGATGGCCGAGGTGTCGAGGCGGCCGCGGGACAGGTGGTCGCACAGCCGGCCGGGGGTGCCGACCACGACGTGGCAGCCGCCTTCCAGGGCGCGTGCCTCGCGGCGCACGTCCATGCCGCCGATGCAGGCGACGATCCGGGCACCGGCCTCGGCGTAGAGCCAGGACAGCTCCTTGTGCACCTGCACCGCGAGCTCGCGGGTCGGCGCGATCACCAGCGCCAGGGGCGCGGTGGCGCGGCCGAAGCGCTCGGCGTCGCCGAGCCGGGGGGGGGCGGCGGCGCGGCCGGAGGCGACGGTCTTGCCGGACCCGGTCTGCGCCGACACCAGCAGGTCCCGCCCGGCGGTGTCCGGCTGCAGCACCGCGAGCTGGACCGGCGTCGGCTCCTCGTAGCCGCGCGCGGCGAGGGCGCGGGCGAGGGAGGGG
>CALMVN010000127.1 GCA_937873225.1 uncultured Acetobacteraceae bacterium | reverse complement strand
GCCGGAAACCGACGCCTTTCCGACCCGGCTGAACGCCCTGGCCCGCACCCTGCGCCAGAACGCGGCGCGTCAGGTCGCCTGCGGCGGCAGCTGGCACGCGGTGATCGACGAGATCCGCCCCATCACCACCGAGCTGTGGCAGGCGATGAGCCTGCGCGACCGGCAGCGCTTCCTGCGCCACCTGCGGCCGTGGTGGGACACCCACCGCCACCGCATCTCGGGAGCGGTGGCGGACCGGATCGCCGCGGCGCGCGCGAGCGGCCAGCTGCGCATACGCGCCGGACGGATACGCGGCTACCGACAGGACCGGCCGGACGGACCGGTGACGGTGGTGTTCCGGCCGCGGTTCGCAGACGGGCTCGACAGCGTGACGGTGGCCCGCGTGGTCAACTGCGCCGGGCCCGACGCCGACTACAGCCGCATCCGCGACCCGCTGGTGCGCTCCCTGCTGGACAACGGGCTGGTGCGCCCGGATCCGCTCAGCCTCGGGCTGGACGTGACCGCGCATTGCGCGCTGCTGGCGCGGGACGGGGCGATCTCGCGTCGGCTGTTCGCGGTCGGCCCGGTCACCAGGGGGATGTTCTGGGAGATGACCGCGGTGCCGGACATCCGCCAGCAGGCCGAGCTGCTGGCGCTCCAGCTGGCCTCGCTGGTACGGCCGCCGCGTCCGGCCTGAGACCGGCGGGACTCGTGCCAACGGTGGGAGGTTCGATCTGCACAGGCCAGGGCTCTGCCCTGGACCCGCCAAAGGGCAGTCGCCCTTTGGAAACCCGAATATCAAGGTTGATGGGGTCTGGGGCTTACGGCCCAGCGGATCGAGCTGCGAAGCGGATCGATGGGCGGCGCCCTGCGGCTTGCTCGCCTACCGGTCAAATCCCGACGCCGCTGGTATTATTCGCCGCGCCGGGCGTTCAGCGAGACGAGGTTGCCCGGCGCCGCCACCGCGGTCGGTCCCAGCGTCGCCGCCACCTTGGCGATCAGCTCGCCGCGCTTGAACGGCTTGCCGATCAGCTGCACCCCGTCGTCCAGCCGGCCGTGGTGCACGATCGAGTTCTCGGTGTAGCCCGACATGTAGAGCACCTTGACCTCCGGGCGCACGGCGTTGATCCGCTCCGCCAGCTCGCGGCCGCGTATCGGGCCGGGCAGCACCACGTCGGTCAGGAGCAGGGCGATCTCGGCGGCGTGGGCGCCGAACACGCGCAGGCCCGATTCGCCGTCCGCCGCCTGCAGCACCCGGTAGCCGCTCTCGGACAGGATCGCGACCGCGATCTCCCGCACCGCCGGCTCGTCCTCGACCACCAGCACCGACACGTTGCCGCGCGGCAGGTCGACCGGGGCGTTGACGCGGGACGCGGAGGGTGCGGCGCCGACCGCGCGCGGCAAGTAGAGCCGCACGGTGGTGCCGTGCCCGGGCTCGGAATAGATCTTCACGTGGCCGCCGGACTGCTTGACGAAGCCGAACACCATGGCGAGCCCGAGGCCGGTGCCCTTGCCGTCCGGCTTGGTGGTGAAGAACGGCTCGAACACCCGCGCCACCACCTCCGGGCTCATGCCGTGGCCGGTGTCTGACACCGCGAGCATGGCGTAGTCGCCCGGAACCACCTCGTGATGGGCGCGGGCGTAGTCCTCGTCCAGCACCTTGTTGGCCATCTCGATGGTCAGCCGCCCGCCGTCGGGCATGGCGTCCCGGGCGTTCAGCGCCAGGTTGAGCACGGCGCTCTCCAGCTGCGCGTGGTCCGCCATCGCCTGCCACAGCCCGGCGGTCTCGACGTAGCGGACGTCGATGTGCGCGCCGAGGGTGCGCTGCATCAGCGGCATCAGCTCCGGCACGATCTCCGTGAGGTCGATCGGCGACGGCGCCAGCGGCTGCTTGCGCGCAAAGGCGAGCAGCTGCGCCGTCAGGGTGGCGCCGCGCTGCGCGGCCCCTGCGGCGCGGTCGATCCGCGCCTGCAGGGCCGGGTCGTCGTCCAGCCTGGTGCGCATCATCTCCAGGTTGCCCAGGATGATGGTCAGCAGGTTGTTGAAGTCGTGCGCGATGCCGCCGGTGAGCTGGCCGATCGCCTGCATCTTCTGCGCCTCGCGCAGCACCGCTTCCGCCTGTGCCCGCTTGGTCATGTCGGTAACGGTCAGCACGAACCCGCCGTCGGGCATCGGCGCCCGTCGCAGCTCCAGCTGGTGCCCGTCGCCTCGGGTGCGCTCGTAGACCACCGCTTCCCGCGGCGACAGGCGCCCCCGGCGTATCTGTTCCTCGCTTTCCAGGAAGGGGCTGCCGTTCCCGGACATGTGCTCGCCGAACGCGACGTACGGCGTGCCCACGCGCACCATCGCCGGGGGCAGGTCGAGCAGCGCCCGGAAGCAGTCGTTCCAGTTCGACAGCCCGTGGCCCGCGTCGAACACGGCGACGCCCTGGCTCAGGCTGTCCAGCGAGACGCGCAGCCGGAGGGCCGCGGTCCGCTGCTCAGCCTCGATCCTGTGGGTCTGCGCCCAGGCGCGGTTGAGCATCTGCGCCGCCCAGGACAGGGCCAGCAGCGCCGTCGCCATGCCGCCCAGCATGAGCCAGCGGACCCAGGTGCCGCGACGGTCGGCGGCGGCCAGGCGCTGTGCCAGGAGCCTGGTCTCCTCCTGCGTCATCGCCGACAGGACCGCCTCGATCCGCTTCATGGAAACGCGGCCGACATCGGTCAGCACGATCGCCATCGCCGCATCCAGGCCGACCGAGCGGCGCAGCTGCACCGTCTGGGCGAGCTCCTCCAGCTTGTGCTGCAGCACCGGCGACAGCGCCTGCAGGCGTGCCTGCTCCGCGGGGTTGTCCGCGGTCAGCCGCTGCAGCTCGCCGGTCAGGAACGTCACCCGCTCGATGGCGGCGTCGTAGGGCAGGAGGTAGTCGTCGCGGCCGGTCAGCAGGAAGCCGCGCTGACCGGTCTCCGCGTTGCGCACCGCGAGGTCGAGGTCCTTGACCGTGATGATGACGTCGTCGGTGTGCTGCGACCAGCCACGGGCGCTGCGTGCCTGGTCGAACTGATACCAGGTCACCCCGCACACCAGCACCAGCAGGGCCACGAGCATCCCGAACAGGAGCAGGTTGGCTCGGCGGACGAGGACGTGGCTCATGCGGACGGCACGATCATCCGCAATCTATACGCGTTTCCACGTCTCGGCGTCAGCGGGTGATCGTCGACGGCGCGGAGATTGCGGCGGCATCGGCCGCCGGCCGGAGCCTCGCACCGGCGCGGCGGAGAACGCGCAGCGCCGCCCGATCGCCGCCCCGCCGGCGCGGGCAGCGATCGGGCGCGCCGGCCGCTCAGGGAGCGGGTGGCTTCGCCTCGGCCTGCTGGCCGAGTTCCTTGCGTATCGCGCCTTCGCCGGCCTCCAGCAGCTCCTCCGCCACCTGCTTCGCGTTGCCTGACAGGTTGCCGCTCAGGGCGTCGTCGACGAGCTGCCCCGGGCTCGCGCCGCCGGTCAGCCCGTGCGCCCTTGCGCTGTCGCGACCCTTGTCGAGCACCGCCTGGGCGACGTGCGCGCCGCTGTCGACCGCCGTCTGCGCCAGGCTGCGGGCGCCTTCGCGGGCCTGGCCCGCGAGCTGGCCCAGGGCGGCCTCCTCGCGCTCCGACTGCGGGACCAGCGCGCCGAGCAGCGCACCGGCCGCGAGCCCGAGCGCACCCAGCAGCACCGGGCTTTCGGTCAGCGCCGACACCAGGCTGCCGCCCGCCTGCCCGGCGGCCTGCCCTCCCTGGACCATCGCCCCGCCCGCGCGCTGCGCCGCGTCGCCGACGCTCTGGCCGACGCCGGACGCGAAGCTGCCGAGCGAGCCTGCGGCGCTGCCCGCCCCGTCGCGAAGGGCCCCGGCCTGCCCGGCGACCGCCTGCTGCGCGGCACCGAGGGCGTGGGCGATCCGCTGCGAGAAGGACTCGGACGTGTCCTCCT